>CAYZIG010000001.1:0-40794 GCA_964478465.1 uncultured Candidatus Saccharibacteria bacterium
ATTTTGTTATAGCTTTTCTGAGTTTGTCTGCTGCTATGATATGTTTTGATGTTTTGCTTCCTAGGCAATACTCTCTAATTTCAGCTGGACTAGGAATATTTGTATAAACTCTTTCAGAAAGTAAATTTTTTAATCCTTTCAAAAAAACTTCTAAATCAATATCTTTGCATAGTTCATAATAGATTTTTATCTGTTCTTTTATCATTTTTTTCTGTATAACAAGCTCTATTATTTCCACGCCCTTACAAAACTCTAACTCTGTCATTAATTTACGCTCCTTGTATTTTTCTCTAACTCTTCTATTAATTCTCTCGCACCACTTTTAAATTCTTGCTTTTTATGTTTATTATAACTTGATTTTTCAAAATCTCGTTTTAACCAATTTTCTATTAATCTTGAAAAACTACTATACTTTTTTAAATAGTCTTTAGAGTAAGTTTTTATAGTTTCAATCATTTCATCGACTTTATTATTTCCAAATTTTTTAGATAAATTTTCGTATTCGGATTTTAATAAAATAAGTTGATAGTGTTCTGTGTGTTTTTCACAGACAATATTTTCTTTCTTCTTATTTACTATATTATCTTCTTCTTTCTTCTTATCTCTTCTTATCTCTTCTCTTTGTTCAACGTCGGTTCGTTTTTCGTTCAACGTCTGTTCAACGTCGGTTCGTTTTTCGTTATACTGTAAAGCCTTGATTTTTCTGGCTTCTCCACTTTTTATACCTGCCAACCTAGCTAATTCTTTTTTATTTTCGTACTGTTCCATTCTTTGAATTAAACTTTCCGAAAAGAAAAATTCGTCATTATGTATCTTAAAAAGTCCATAATGAGATATTACCGCTTTAAGTTTATCAGGTGTTGTGTTATATCTTCTAGCTAAAGCAGGAATTAATTTTAAAGGGTATTTATAATTTGGTTGTTCTCTGAGTGTTTCTACTAACACCCAATAACTTCCATAACCTTCTAAACCTAAACTCTCAATCAATTCTACACATTTCGGGTCATCTTTTGCGTTGCTGTCATGTGGAAAGTAATACGCATCTTTTCTCATATTTACATATCGCCTTTTTTTATTATTTCAAAAACTTTATTAAGGTTAAACCCTTCTAATTTAAAAACGCTTCTAAAAAATTCGTCTATAATAATTTTTAACATCTTATTTTCAAAATCTTTTTCTTTTATTATTTTATCATAGTATTCAGAATCGGTTCTAGAATTATTTCTTTTTGGAATTTTTATATTATAACCATTTCTTATAGAATCATAAATTCCAGTATAGTAAGATTCATAATTTTCTAATTCCTCTAAATTCGAAACTTTTTCTAAAACTATAAAAATAAAATTATCTCCATTCTGCAAATCAGTTCTTAATTTTTTGTTTGTATGAAATTTTTTTAAAATATCTACCTTATGTGCTCCGATTCTTGTAGATATATTTTCAGAACTACCGATATAGTATATATTTTTATTTGTATTTTTTATAGCATAAATACCGGCATAATCAAATACTTTTAATTCTTCTACTAAATTTATTATTTCCATTAAATCTCCTCCAATATATTTTTTATTCTATCTATCTCTTTTTTAATATTATCCGCAATAACTTGATATAAGTATGATGTTGAATATCCAAGTTGTTGTGCTAACCATGTAGCCGTCTTTTCTTTTTCTGCAAGTTTAATTCTCAATTCCTTTAAAGTCATTTTATCACCTCCCTAATTAATTATACCTTAATACTTGTAAAGTGTCAAGTGTTATTTTTAAAATAAAAGGTCAACTTAATGACCTTTAAAATTTTAGTTTTCTATAAGTTCTAAATAACAACTACCAAAATTACATTCTTTTTCTCCTGTCAATTAAAATTCTATACAATCACAATTAAAAAGTATTAAAAAATTATCAGGAACATCTTTCTTTGTCATATTATTCATCCTTTTTAGATTGCAAAGATTTAATTTTATCTACTAATTCTATATTGTATTTTACTTGTTCCAAATATTTTTCTCTATAACTTTTGTTTTCTATTTCCATTTGTTTTAAAGTTATTTCAAGTTTTAAGTTTAAAAGAATATCTTCAATAAGTTTTATTATTTTATTACGCAAAATTATCACTCCTGGTTTAGTTTTAAATTTATTATTCGTTTGTTAGTATTTTAAAAGTTTTATTTAGATTTTTGCAATTTAATAAAGTACAATCTAAAAGATGTATTTCACAATATTTACACTTATATTCATCTCCGACAAAAACATTATACTCTATTCCTTCAATTGCTATTTTATTTGTAATTTTTTAACATAATCATATAATTTAATCTGTAATAAATCTACCTTATTACACTTTAAAACCTTGCATATTCGTTTTATAGTGTATGATATTTCGTTGCCTTTTTCGTCCAGTATCATATCTTTAATAAATTTGTTTATACTTGAATAACCTGATCCTATTTCTTTTAGAAAAAGTCTGTTGTTGAAAACTCCGTTTACAGATGTTTCCGATAGTTTTTCACCTAATCGGACTATATTATATTTTATTACTTGCAATTTTAGTTCGTTTGCTTTTTTATTTTTATCCATCATATCAAACCTTCTTTTTTAAGGAACTCGATACATTTTTCAGCTTTTTCCTGAGTTGAAAATTTAACATTATTTAAAAAAGTTATTGACAAGCTAAACGAAGTTTCATTTTTTCCATATTCATCTTTTAAAATACTGTATTTGCAATTTTCAACATCATCATTCTGAAACTTCCACGCCATTTGTGTCCTTAGAAGTTTTTGTGCTTTTTCTACTTGTTCAGCTTGTTCTTTAGTTTTGAAACAATTAAAACTTTTTATAAATTTATCATCTAAACGGTTATCATATACACCTTTACAAATTCTTCCATCTTTTGAAATATAAAAAAATTCTTCATTAAATTCAGGTTTCCAAACTTCATTCTCTTTTATTTCTTCAAGTTCTGAAAAATTTTCTTTTAAAAAACAAAATCTATCGTTTACCACAAATTTTTTATCACTATCATCGTTCAATCTTCTCACTTCTATAATTTTATCTTGATTATTTATTACAAACTTTAAAAAAGTTGTGTGAATATCCTGAACATTAAAACTATTCACTATTTCTTCCAAACTTTTCAACTTACCTTTATATTTCATAAAATCACTTCCTTTTATTTTTATTATTTGTCATAGTATTAACCACAACATAATTTTTTAGCATTTTGTTGAGTGCATACAAGTGTTTTATAGTTTAATTTTTTAGCGTTGTTTTAAATTATGTTTTTAGAATGGAAATTCATCATCTGAAACATTAGTTTTTTCTTCTTCAAAATCTTTTTCTTTTTCTTTGTATTTATTTTCTTCTTTTTTCTTACCTGAGTTTACAAAACTAATTTTATCTACTATGAAATCTTGAGTATAAATCTTCTTGCCATCTTTTTCATAGCTTCCTGATTGAAAGTGTGACTGTATAGCAATCTGTGAACCTTTGCTATGATATTTTGCTATAAGTTCCGCCGTTTTATCAAAAGCCGTAAAATTTGGAAAGTCTGTATTTTCTTTATCTCTTTTTACTGCTAATGAAAATTTTAAAATTGCTTTTCCTGATTGTCCGTATTTTAGTTCTAAATCCTTTGTAATATTCCCTAAAAAATTGCAATTATTAATTTTATTCACCTTCCTTTTTATTTTCTATGATTTCCCCTGTTTGTGTTTCGTAATTTGTAATTATAGTTGTCATATCCTCACTGATTGTTTGTACTGTTTCATCTGTTTGTATAACATGTGCCAATTCAGTGCTTTTAGGAGCGTATTTAAGAAGCTTTTTTATTACTGTTTTCAAAGCCATTTGAATATAATTTGTTTTCCAAGGTGAAGTCCATCCTTTTTGTACTGCCTGCGAAAACTTTTGAGCGTGCATGTCGATTTGTTCTTTGCTCATTACTTCAAATCCGTATCCGCCATTTTTTAATTTATAAATTGCGTAAAAGTATATCGGCTCTCCTTTCGAATCTTTTGCTGGCTTATGTATCAAGTTTGAATTAAGACCGTATTCAAAAGAAAACTCATCATTTTCATAAACTTCTTTTGCATATATTGTTGAATATTTTTCACTTCTGTATGCAAGTTCTATTATTCCGAGGTATCCAATTTGATATTGAACCTTACCGCCGTATGGTATCAAATAAGCTTGACCTAAAGGTGTGTTTGGTTCAAGTCCAAGTTGTGCGGTCTGTACCAATGCCGCCATAAAACTATTAGGTTCGCAATCGTAAAGTTTCGGATTTGTGTTGAGTGCGGTTAATGCAAGTCTCGCCATTCTATCCGCTGTTATTCCAATGTTTGGCATTGCTCTTTTTAATTCAGGAATCATCTTATTTATATTATCTCTTAGCGTTTGTTGAGGTGATTTTGATACCTCATTTTTAGTGTTTACCTTTTCCAATAATCCTTTGTTTTCTGCCACTGACATTTTAAAACCTCCCTATTATTTTATTAAAAACGTTCTTTTTCCTGCTTTGTTAGTTTTCCAAGTAACTTTATATTTTTCTACTTTTATTTCTCCGGTATCTTGCATTTCGTCTTTTATTATTTGTTCAAGTCTTTCCTGTTCCTGCTCTAAAGTTTTTACCTCTACTTTTATTTCTTTTATTTTATTAACTTCATCAAGTAAATAATTCATTTCTAAAACTGAATCATTACTTTGCGGAAATTCATTTTTCAATATTTCAGTATCACATTCCAAGCCTGACCACGGCGGCATAACTTTTTTTAACACGTTTTCTTCCCAAAATAACTTTTCTTTTTCAATTAATACTTTGATAATATCTTCATCTCTTGGTACTTCATATTGTTTGTACCGTTGACCACCAATTAACACAGCTAAATATCCAAATTTTACATTCGTTACCGCTAAATAATGTTGAACTTGTAAGTAATAACTATCAGGAACACTATCACTTTCCCATTCTTGCTTTGCATATTCAGAAGCTGTTTTTATTTCTAGTATTCCTACTTCTCCATTTCTAAAAACCAATCTGTCAATATTTGCAAGCATAAAAGGATTTTCTTTGCTGACTAAAACAGCATTTCTTCTCTGAATTTTTAATTCGGGATTTCTTATTCCAAATTCGTCCGCAACTATATCCTCAAGTTTATTCCCCCAGTACATTTTCTCATTTTCTTTGTTTACAGGTTCTCTTATTTTGTCAAAATAAACCGCTATTGGGCTTTTCCATTTATTCACTCCAAGTATTGCTCCTGCATCTGAACCCCCAACTCCTGATTGTCTTAATTTTAACCAATTTTCTTTTAGGATTTCTTTTGTTTCCGCTAAAACTAAAGCATCTGTAAACCTGTCTTTTTTATATTCCATCTATTCCTCCTTTAAAAACAGTTTTTTTATTTCTCCAACTTCCCAAACTTGAAAAAAATCTGCAATTTTCATCATTTCATAAAAACTTAGTTCACTCCTTCCTAACTCAAAATTTTGATAGTTAGCAGGTTTTATTTCGCATTTAATCGCAAGTTGTTCTTGCGTAAGTTCTGCATCAAGTCGCATTCGCATTAAATTTGTTCGCCTCTTAAACTTCGTTTCTTTTTCTTTTCTCATGCTCTTTTCCTCTCTATTTGTATGCCTTGTGTATCGCACATTTTCCAAGTTCCTGACCAGTTATTTTTTAGTATCATTTCCCAAAATAATTTTACTGTTATTTCGTCTTTAAAAAATGCAAGTTCCCAGTTTTCGCCGTTTTTCTGCCAGATAGTCCACAAATATTCGTCTTCTTTTAATTTACTTTTTCTTTCTTCGTATTGTTCATATATTGTATTTTTAACTATCATAAAAACCACGCTGCCGCAAATCCAAAACCTATCCAGAATAAAATTATATATGTTATAAACGCTAGTAAATAAGCTTGAAATTTCAATTAACAACACCACCTTTTTTTATAAATTTTTCTTTTGTTTCTTCATTGCAATCCGAGCATGGATATTTTAAAGGACTGTAATCTGCAAAAGTACAGATACAACAAAGTTTTTTTGATTTTCTATGACAAAACAGCATGTGTTCTATCTTTTCTTCTACTGTTCCATCAATTTCTACTGCTTCAACAGCGTTGATTATCTCGTTTCTTAGATGTATAAATCTGCCTTTTTTTTCTTTTCCTAATCTTTTTAATTTCTCAATCATCGCTTAATACCTCCCTTTTTATCAACAGTTTTTTTATAAGCTCTTTTTTTGTTTCAATTCCAATATGAATAAAATGTAGTATCTTTCCTTCGTACTTATGTTGAAAATATTTGAAATTATCTTCCTCGAATCCTAGTTCTTTTGCTATTTGCAATTCTAGTTCTTGCAAATTTTTTAAATTTTCTGTGTCCATCATTTTTAAACTTAGTTCTTGATGCTGAACAATTATTTCTAACATTTGAAACACCTCCAAAATACTCTCCGGTTCTGAGAGTGCAACACTGCAATATAAGCATGATGCTAAACCACAATTTCAACAAAATCATTCTATCACCTCCGATTTTTTATTGCATTTAAGTAGAATCATACTTCCGTGTGCTCTTCTCTCTTTGTTTCTTATTCTTGAAATGTATGAAGCATGTACACCGAACATATCACATATTTCTTTTTTGGAAAGAACTGCGAGACTGTCAAGAAAAAGCATATCTTTTACTTCTTCGTCTGTTAATTTATGTTTTGCGTTTTTTTCACCGAAAAACTTATTAACGTATTTATTCATTTCTAGCATCGTTTTCTCCTTTCAACACTCTTCAAAACATTACAAAACGATGAGGGTTGATTTTGTGAAGTCCTTTTCTGAGCTTATGAAGAGTGTTATTTTTTTTATAATCGCATCGAGGTTTTATACTCCTAATCTGGCAGATTCCTTTGATGTTACCAGTCACTTTAATTTTAATCTTCGAGGCTTTTCAGAACCAAGCCTCGACCAACAGTCACTTTTAGTTATTTCTATGCTATAAAAGTTAAATTTACCATTTCGTCATCTGATATATCATAATTTTCTACATTTTCTATTTCATACGCTTTAAACTCTTCTTTTGTAATTTCTAAAGAGTAATATGATTTACAATCGTTCAACGCCTTAAATGCTCTTCTTTCTATTTCCTGTTTTATTTGATTTTCTGTTCTCATCTTAACCATCTCCTTTTATTTTTTTATTTGTGTTGCATCTCTCATATATATATTATACGCTTTTTTTACGTATAACGCAACAATTATTTTTATTTTTAAAACATTTGGTAACATTTGTTACGCACAAAATAAAAAAAGTCAATAAAAAAAGAGGCTTTTCAGCCTCTATGGGTAAGCAGTTTGTATTTTTGTAAGTGTTAAAGGTGACACATTTAAAGCAGTTATCACAGCATCATAAGTATAAAAATCCGCTAAAGGAAAAGTCTTGTATTTCATTCTATATCTTACTTGCAAATCTGGATTACTAGCAAAATTAGAAGACTTTGTTACAGTTATAGAAGTATTAATATCATTAATATCGTACATGCTTTTTCCATCTGCTGTGGTTATAGTCCCTGAATTTGTTATTTTTGTTTCAATATAAGTATCATCAATTGTTTTTAAATCTATCAATTCCCCTGCTGTTATAAGACTTAGTTCTGAAATATTTGAATAAGTCATTGTAAAATTATTATACAATGAAATTTCTAAAACTGCATCAAATATCGCATCTGCGTTTATATTAATAGTATATACATTTGAGTAAACTGGGTCTATAGCAACACTATCAGTGTATATACTAGCTATCAGATTATAAGGAATTTGAACTATCCCGGCATCAATTGGTATTCTAAGTTGGGTTTCTGCGAATGTTTTCATATCTATAAGAATATTTTCAATATTTTTCATTCGTCTATAGAAATCTACTTCGTTATAGGTCAATTTATCCAGTAATATTTGGTCTATGCTATCCCCTACATTAAAATTTCTGCTGTAGATGGTATTTAAATCTGAATATACATTCGGAAAAACACTTTGAAAAGAAGTTAAAGGAATCATTTCATTTAAAAAAGCGTATTCGAATATATCATGTTCATATGCTAATATTCGAGCGTGTAAGGCTTCCTGTTGCGTTCTTATAGTGTTGAAGGCTTGATATCCCAATTCCTCACCTGTATCAATATTAGATAGTGTACCATGGTCTGAATTATCAATCATAAGAGTTGTAAAGTTTTGTGTATCGCTTACCGCTTCCCTGAGTGTATATCTTAATCTATGTTTATCGGTATCAATTATTTTATTTGTTATCTGCATAATTTTACCTTGCATTTTATACCCCCTGATCTGTCAAAAAATTATCAATTAAAGTTTCATTGCTTGATACACTATAATTTACAGCTTTGAAAAAATCAGCTTTTACAACTGCATCAACTTTTAATACTTTTGTTGCTTCAAAATATCCCGTCAAAGAATCTTCTAGTTCATGAGTATAATTACCCCATGTGCTCGTATCAAGTACACAATTTGCAGACAAAACAGGATTTATATCATCCCTATACCCTGCTAATGAACCCTCCCAGTTTATTAATTTTGAAATATTAACATAAGCCCATCCCCCGACTTGAAATAAATCGTTTGTAGAATAAAAAGCATCTATTTCAAGTGTAATTGAAGGATTTGCAAATTTAGCAAAATGAATATCTGACATTGTTTTTATGAAACTTTCTCTAGCTGTTTGTCTGCTTCCTGAGTAATCATTCATGCCTTCAAAAGTTATTTCCTGAGCTTTAAGCGGTGACAATCCGTATTTTTTAATTGAATCATCATTAGTATAGTAATATAACTCAGTTCCGTTCATAGCTTTGATTATAATATGATTTTGTATCTCTGTAAGTATGATTTTCTTAGAATTAACGCTTATAACATTTGTATCATCAAGAGTTATGTCGGGATTTATAATACTTTTTTCCTCTATTTCATCAAAACTCATAGTTGAGGAATCAAAAGTTCCACCTACAAAACTAGCCCATGTTTTAGCCGGTACTGTAATTAATAATTCGGTTGTCAGCGGATTTCTATTTAGTTTAGAATATAGTTTTCCATCTGTTTTTACATATGAAAAAATATTACATGGCATCAAAACATTTTTTTGTATCCAGTCACGCGGATTTTGCAAAGCCTCCGTAAATTCATAATAAAAAACCACTCCATCAAGATGAGGATAATTGGCAATATCCCAAGAAGTGTTGGAACCGTCCCAATCAAGATATTCTTTCCAGTCTTTACCTTCCAATAGTTGAAAAACTCCTTTTACAAAGTCAATTGGAGAACCTTGAAATATTATAGTGTCATAAGGGTCTGGTCTTGAAAACCCTGTTAATGTCGGAAAAGTTATTGAAGATTGTGCAACTCCGTTTATTTTGAAAAGATAGTTTTGAAAAACTGTTTGTTTTGCAAGCTCTTGAACGTCTCCTATGTCAAAATTATACCAAGTTTCATAAGCGTCATGGGTAACATTTCTCAAATATCCTGCATAAATTAAAGTTCCTACACCATCAATGTAGGCATATATATCAACTTTATTCTTATAAATATTTTTCGTAACACCTCCGACATTCAAAACTTGTAAACTTTCATATATCCAACTAGATACTGTTTCATTAAGATTTTGTACTTTCACTTGGATATTTGATACCGCTGTCGTACATCTTGTAGTATCTAACTGCATCGAATGATTTTGCGGAAGTTCCATAATATCCAGTGTAGAAAAATCCTTTATCGGGTCGGTATATATTCGCATCTTATAATAAATTTCTTTTTCTGAGGTTGTATTTTTAATCTTCATAGACTATCTTCCTCGCTTCCACAGTATATCCGTCATCTGACAATTGCATCAACTCAGGCATTAATAATTTTGCTACATCATTTGACTTAATATCAACTTTAACAACTTTTACATTTTCTTTCTTTTCAGTTTCTTTTGTATATTCGTCTTTTGGTGGCGTGTAAGGGGTCATGGTTGAGATTTTTTCATATCCTGCTGTCTTTGTTTCATCTATACTTATCGAACGTCCTACACCGCCCAGAGCAACCGCAACGGCGGTATTTTGTGCAACTGATGCCAAGTCATTTGGAATTAACGCCCATGTTGCGGGATTAGTAGCATGAAACGCCGCGTCCCCTGCACTTATCAAAGCTTTCATTCCTGCTTTTTGTGCTTCTTGAAATGCAAATTCTTGTAACATCTTCTTTCCTGATTCAATTATCTGGTCATATCCTATTGCCTGACCTTTAATACTTTTGTTCATTAAGTCTTCTGCTGTTTTATCTACTTTTTCTTTTAAATTTAAATATGAATTTTCAAGATTAACTTTTGATAAATAAAACTTTTTATCATTTTCAAGCTGTTCAAGCTTAATTCTTTTCTCATTTTCAGTATAATCTTTTAGTTTTTTAAGTTTATCATCTTTTATGTCTGGTTTTTCTACTTTCTGTGTAACCATTTCTTCGTTATATTGTGCAATTTCTTCTTTTGTTTTTGGTTCTTCGTTTGTAGTTTCTTTCAATCCTATCAATGCAAGTGTTTTTCTGTTATAATCAGCTCTATGATAATCAATCCAACTATCAAAATCATCATCAAACTTTTGCTTTAATGCTTTTCTTTCTTCGTCTGATTGAGTATTTAAAAGATTTTTCTTGTATTCCGTTAATAAATCTGATTCTGCTAATAATAAAGCTGTTTCGTATTCAAATTTATATTCTAATTCTTGTCTTTTAAAATATTCTTTTTCTTTTGATAAATCAAAATTGTATTGTATCTCTTTATCTTTTAATTTTTTATCAATATCAAGTATTTCTTTTGAGGTTTTTTCAATGTCTAAAGCACGTTTTTTTAAGTTTTCTTCGTCATTTTTCTTTTTATCTTCTAAAAGTTTTTTTTCTGCTTTTTCAGCCTCTTTTGCAATCTTTTCTTTTGCGTCCGTTTCTTCTTTAGCATTTTTTTTATCTGCTTCAATCTTTAATTTTGACATATTAGCATCTTGAATTATTCTTTTCTTTTCTGTTTCTAGTTTTTCCGATTCTATTTCAATATCTTTTATTAATTTATCAGCTCTTATTTTTTTACTAGCATCAGTTTCATTTTTTATTATAATCTCAGCATCTATTTTTTTTAATTGTTCTATTTTTTTTAAAGTCTTTTTTTCCTCTTCATATATCAATACTTGTGTTTCATAATTTTTTTCTGCAACTTGCCACCCAAATTTATCAATTAATCCAAGTTTTGCTTTTTGTATTTCTAAAGCAAAATCATTTTCAGCCTCTTTTAAATCTGAATTTGATTTTTTAATCATCTCTATTTCTTGTTTATTATATGAAACATCAGGTTTTTTAGGTTCTATAGGAATTTCAACTTTTTTTTCTTCAAATACATCAGCATACATTCTGTTATATTTTTCTTTTATCTCATTTATTTCTGCTTTTATTTCAATTTCCTTACCACCAATTTTTTTTATTTCTGCCTCACCTGTACCAAGCATACCACGTTGTCTATCCCATTCCAACAATGTTTTATAGGTTTCTTCTGCATCACGTTTAATTATATCTGCTCTTGACCTCAAATTTTTTGTTGTTATTTCAATTTGTTTTTCGCCTTTTTTTTCTAATAAGTTATTTTCTTCTATAATACTATCTTCTGCCATTTTCATTATTTTTTCATTATATCTAAATTGCAAAAGTTCGTTTATTTCTAAAAGTTTTTTATATGCATCATCAGGTGTTTCAAATTTTGTGACATCGACGCTTATTTTGCTTTCTTTTAATTTTTCTGCATTTATTCTCATTCTAGCTTCTAGTTGTAAATTTTCTCTTTCTAATCTATCTTTTTTCTCAAGTTCGTCTTTTTCTCTTTTATAAACCTTGTTAATTTCTTCCTGTGCCATTTCCATTACTAATTTTTTCTTTAAAGCTTCTCTTGCTCCCTCAATTGCTGTTTTTACATCGTTCCATTTAGTTTTCTCGCTGTCTATATTTTTGAAGTGTTCTGGATATAATTCTTTCATAGTTTTTATAGCATCACCGTATAATTCTTGTTCTTTTTTAGTTTTATGAAGTTTTACTCCTAACTCTTCTATAGTTATAGCAACTGATTCAAAGCTAACCCGGCTTTCTTCTGCTTTATCAATTTGAGGGATAAAAGATTTTACAAAATCAGCAATAGCCATTCTTCCAGCATCCAAAGCAGGTTGAAATTTAGAACCTAAAAACTCAGTATAATCAGTCCATGCATTTTTCATTAAATCTTCTGCATCTACTTGCAATTCTGCGTGTCCTTTGTATGCTAGTTCTATCTCGTCGAGTATGATAGACTGTGCTCCTAGTACATTATTCGTTTCCATCATTGTTTGAATAGTTTTTTTCTGCTGTTCTGAGAAATGGAACCCGCTTTTTGATAATGCCCCCATCCCGCTTATCGGATCTTGTAAGGCTTTTCCAATTTGCATTGCAGAACTTGAAAGGTCGGTTTTCATTACAGCAGACATATCAAGCATGGCTTGCGTTGCTCTTGGCATAACCTCTTCACTCATTCCGTTAAAAGTTAATAGCATTTTGTCCGCTTCTATGATTGCTTGGTCTGTATAATTTGTATTTTGTGACAATGCTTTAGCGTTTAATTGGAGTTTTTCAGAGAAAGCATCGGTATAAATACCCATATTTTTCATTTGTAAATTCATTCCATCGACTGCGTCCGCCTGTTCGTCCGAAGCGTCTCTCCATGATGTTATAATATCAATTCCCGACTTTATAACATCAAAAAATTTTGTCGCTGCTTCTGTAATCTGATTAAATCCGAACCCTGCTATTGATAAACTTGTGAACCCTTCTTTTATCTTATCGAAAAAGCCTTTTTGTTTCTCTGCGTGTTCTCCAATACTTTCATTCATTTCCTCAGTAGTATCAATAACACGCCTTGCCCCATCTTCAAAATCTTCAGTGTTAAAACTTATTCGGCTTTCTACGTCATTGTCATTTTCTTCATCTCTTGCTATTGTTCTCACCTACCTTTTCAAACTTATAATCCTTACAAAATAAAAATACTAATAATTTGTAAGGTATGCAATATTGATTATGAATACATTTTGAACAGTCAGGAAGTATATCAATATTTATATACGTTTTCATATCCATTTTCTATACCTCCCTAGTTTTTAAAATAACCTCAATATCAAATAATCCGTTTTGTAGTTTTTTTGGTCTTACTTCATTATATTCAAAATCACAATATACCTCATTACCTATACTTTCCCCACCTTCGTAATCATAGAAAAATAGTTTTGAAATATTTATTTTAGTTCCTGAGTTAGTTTTAAAATAATTCATTACTGTTAATTTTTCCGCTATTGATAGAGCTTGTATTTTTAAGTTATAAATATATTTTTTATGAAGTTCTAAAGTTTCAATAGTATAATTTAATGATATATTTTTAAACTCTTCTGATTCTCTGCCGTTTGTTAATATTCCAAAAAATTTATATCTTGTGGCCGGTGAAAAAGAAATTCCGAATAACCCTATTTGATATAATCTTCTTTGAATTGATTGCATTATTCTAACTGTACCACTGCTTAAATCATCCCAAATATTCGGAGTATAATCATGTGTAATGTACACTAAACCCGTTGTGAATACAAAACTGTCTATATTTGCATCAGTAATACTATTAAAATCAGCATTATAAAACAAAGCTCCTCTTGTTCCTTTTTCATAGTTTTGATAATGTGTATAGCCTGTTGCAATTCCTCCTAACTGTGATAAATTAATAGTAGAATAATCACCTTCTGCTACTATCAAAGTATCTGCGAACCCTTTCCAGAACATATAATCTGTACACGCTGTACCGGGATTACCTACAACATAATCAAAACCGATTGATTTCGCATAAGCTGTGTATCCTGAGTATAAATCACCAAAATTACTTGTATCTAGTATTTCATTTTCTACCCACGATACCTCGTCCATGAAAATTCCATCAACTTCAGAATAGTAATTTCTCCATGTGTCCATCTCGATTTCAACCGCTGAAGGAGAACGCACACCGTAATTTGTTGCAACGTAACCTAAGATAAAAGCTCCTGCCTCTTTTAAACTTGCTATTCCTGCTGTATAGTTTGCATCTATTGAACCCCCTACACCGCTATTAGGATTCACTATTATAAAAGTTGGTACTTTATATGTCAATATATATTCTTCTAATATAGCCCATCCCGAACTTGTGGGATAACTATATAACGGTATTATGATCCCACTTTTTGGCAATTCCATTTATATCACGCTCCCATCATTCTCCTCAATTCGTTAATCTGATTAATCTGTCTTTTTTTCTTATCCTCGTCCGTTGATGTGTCAATCTCAGTTATAACTTTTTTTAATAATGCTTTCTTTTCTGTATATATTTCACTATAATTTTCTTTGCTTTCAGTTTCTAACCAGAGATGATTCTCTGCAATTTCTAACAGTCTTAAGTCTTCCTGAGCTTGGACTATTGAAATTTTAGAGTACATATCAAGGAAAATTATACTCTTCATCTTCATTACTTCGTCAAATTTATAATTATAATATTTACAGAATTGACTTATCATGTACATTACATCTATGTCATAATCTGTCTTATCGTCCGAGTTATTTAGTTTTTTTTTTCGTTTTTACCTAGCATTATTTCGGTAAGTATTTTTATAAGTTCGTTTAATTGTGATAATGTTAGTTTGTCAGGATTTATTCTTTTATATATCTTTGATTTTACCGCACATTTTTTTAATAACCATTTTGCTAGTGTTAAACTGTCTCTAAATTGTCCTTTCTGTAATTTGTTCATATATTCGTAATAATCCGATACAGTAGGATTTTTTATTTTATACTTTTCACCGTTAAATTGTATTTGGTTTTCTTCCAATATGTCAAGATTGTATAACATTTTTAACCCTCCTTAGAAAAAAAACACCCTTTCGAGTGCTTTTAATCTAGTATTTTTTTCTTAAACTTATATTATCTATAGTACCGGTCCAAGTCGTACTTGATAAAATCATAGTTATACCATCTGCGAACTCGTCCGCTGTGAAATAAATTAAATGTGATGCTAAACCTAATTTATTTAAATTCAATTTGTAACTTGTTGCAGTATTTGCGTAAATACTTAACCATTCGGGAACACCACTACCCATTGTTGCGGTTGTATTTGTTTCAAAATATAAAGCATATACCTCCCCAGTTGTAATAGTTTCTAAATATGTCGGGCTTAGATATATTTGACTTCCTAAACCTTCACCAATAGGGTCTACCTGTGATATTTTTTCAGAAACAAGTGTAAATCCACTTATACTCCAGTTTGGAGTCCCAGATAAATTTCTATCAACTAAGTTTGTGATCATTTCATCGCCAAATAATCCAAATTTTATTTTATCGCCGTTATTGTCATATTCTGCATTTATTTCTAATATAACACTCGCATTTTCTCCGTTAGTTCCCTTTTTTTCAAACTTTTTATCTATACAACATCTTAGAATAACAATGTCGTAAGATGTGTTATTTGCAGGAAGTTCAGAAGGATGAAGTCTTAAAATAAATTCATTTAAAATATTTCCTACGACATTTCTAGCTGTTGAAATATCCCCTATTCCTGTTTCGTCATTTTCTACTGTTATACCTTCAAAATTTTTTATACCTGTTACCCATTCATCAAGTTTTGCTATGGTAAAATCACTTAATTCTAGTTTTAATTTAGTTTCATTTATATCATGCAAAAATTTTATTGGTTCATTTCCACTTTCAAGGATTGTAACGCCTTTTAATTTTTCCGACCAATTAAATTCTGGTACTGATTTCTGAGAACCTAACAATGTCCACGCCTCATGTGTAAGAGGCACAACACTATTATTATAAGGTGCAATATAAGGTTTAAATGTTCCTACATATTTACTTTTCATTATCCACCCCACCCAATAATTAATTTTTGGTCTAAACTGTCAGACATTCCTAAAACTTCAAATTCTAAAACCGCTTGTTCTCCTATAATGCCTTTTTTATCAAATTTTTTATTTATTACTGCGTGAGTAATTATAATATCTTGGTCGTATAATGCCCCACGTTCGACAGGGTGCAATCTTATTATACACTCCGCTATATTTATCCCGATTTTATTTGTAATCGTTCCTATGGTATTTTCATCAACATTATAGCCCTGTAAGTTGCATATTTCAGCCAGTTCATCGAATGTAGGAGCATTTTGAAACTGACCCATCGCGTCAAAGCTTACAGCGAGCCTAAATCCTTGTAATTTTGTTAAATCTAAGTCTACAAGAAATAATTTTGCCATGAGAGGATGTTCCGAACATACAGCCCCATCAATTCCATCTTCTATCGTTTTAACTTCTGCGTTTTTTTCTGAATAATTAAATTCAACGCCTGTTTTCTGATTTCCTAAAGCTACCCATAGGTCATGGTCTGTAGGTATAAATCCATCGTCGTATAAAGCTATGTAAAGTTGAAAAATACTTGGATATAATGGTGTTCCCATTTGTTACCTCCCTTAAGCGGTAACCGCTCCAAATACGACTTTTCTCGGAGTTGCTGAATCATTCCACATTGCCATACAATCCCAAACAACAGCGGCTTGGTCTCCGTATGTTCCTTTCTTTTCAAAAGACTTATTCGCTACTATTCTACATAAGATTATATCGTTTGAATAGTCTGTTCCCATTTCTGCCGGGTGAAGTCTCAATATGTACTCGCTTGCAATCTGTCCAACTTTATTTGTAACTGTCAAAACACTTGCAGCGTATGCAGCTCCATCAAAATTTGATATTCCTGCCGACCATTCATCCAACTTTGCTACTGTTATATCCGATAATGTTAATTTGCAAGTTGCGGATTGACTTTCCATTATTGCTTTCACTGCTTCATTACCACTTTCCACCGTTTTTACACCTGCATACTTTTCAGAATAGTTAAACTCTGCAACCGCTTTTTGTGAACCTAAAGCCGTCCATCCGCTTAGATTTGCACATGTAGGTATCACTCCATCAGTTGTGTAAGGTGCAATGTACGGTATAAAATTACCTAACATTAACATATGTATTTCCTCCTTTATTTCTTATATTTTTAAATCAATTGAAGAGCTTACTGATAAACTACCTCTTATTGTTATTTCTGCAATCCACACATCATGTTCTTTTTCTTCGCTTATATATACTACATCAATATCATCTATATCTCCAAAAGCTGATTGTACAGAAACATTTCCAAGCATTTCATTAATCACTACACTTTCAACCGTTTCTATCCAGTTTAAATATCCTGAACTATCATCATCTAATATTTTGGGACTTGTATAAGTTACTAATATTTCAAAATCTCTTCTTCTAGGAATCCCTTGATTAGATGCCATTAAAAGCCGTCTATGCCGTATAGGTGAAATAGTTACGAAAGTTGTAGTAAAAGCATTAGTATAAGTTTCTTCGCTTCCTATAATGTCACACAGCCAAGATTTAGATATATAAAAACTTCTCATAGCATTACAAAGCGTTTTCATTGCCATATACCCCTATCAAGTGTATTTTCATATATTCTCATTCCTCTTGTTATAATATTACCTGTAGGTGTTGCGTTTGTACCACCCGAACCTTCTATTCTTTCTTTTAATCCTTTTAAAGCCCTATCATACAAAATGAATTGTTCTGCCGCTATCGCCTCGGCTTTCATTCTTGCGTAAATCATATAATTGATATAGTAACCTTTTATAGTCGTCCAGTCTGCGTCACTTATTTGTGTCCAGTTCTCACGTTTAATTTGAAAAGATACGTCGCCTTCGCAATCTGCATTATATTTTGTAACTAACGAAGCTAAATCAACCTCAGCGGAAACAAGTCCGTATATCCCAAGTCCTTTATAAATTTTGTGTATCTCAGCATCAAGAAATAAATCTGACACTGCTAAATTTGGTATTGCCATTTTATCACCTTCTTAAGTAGAGGGCGTTTTTATCCGCCCTCAGTTTTTTAAGCCATTGTTATTTCGTAAGTTTGGATAGAAACAGGGTCAACCACTATTGCAAAAGCTCCTGTTTTTACGAAGAGTAAAGCATCAGGATTTAAGTCTGTACCCTCTTGTATTCCTGTGTAATAATCCCCTAAATATGTATCGGGATATTTTGTAGTAGGATTTTTTACATCTATCGCTCCATATCCTATTTTTAATTGTGCCGTGTCTATACATTTTATTACGTTACCAGGTATGATTGTTACTCCGTTCTGGTCAAATGTGTATGGCATCTGTTCAAGATTTTTTCCCATGAACGTCCCTATTACCATTGCCTTGTCATTTGCTGACATTGCCGCAATGTTATTCATACCTAATGACAACATAGTCGCCTGTAATGATGTATCTTGCAACATTTTGTCAACTATTGTTTCACCTATTAGGAAGTTAGTCATTTTCTTTCTGTTTTTCTTCGTATAGTCAAAATCTATATCTTTTACGAGTTTTAAAAATCCCGTTGTAGCATTGTAAGTTTTTGCCACTGGTGCAGGCAATCCGAAATCCCATTGCGAAGTACCGTCTGCAAAAGGAACTATTCCGTTATTTATCAATTTTTCACACATTATTTCTAATGCTGAATCTATTGCATCTTTGATATACCCGTATTTTTCCTCTGCTATTACCTGAGCGGTTGGGATTGCTTGACCATTTATAAAGAATACGTTATTACTGTCCGCTTGCATCTGTGTTATCTCGTCTGCTGTTAAGCTTTCAGAAGCGAAAATTATTCCCGGTTCTATTTCAACCTTTCTGAAATGTGTACCATTAAGAGTTTTTTCTATTCTTTCCCCTCTTTTTATCAAGTCAGCCGCTTTTGCTTTATCTACTCTATATCTCCATTCTATTTTTCTTGCTCTCGTTGACATTAACGGAGCCGTTTTCTTGAAAAGGTCGAGAAAAGGCGTTAATGTTACAGGTTTTGAAGCTACCAATATTCCATAGTTTACTTTTACCTGTTCAGGTAGTTGATTCAGTGTTATTACTGCCATTTATTAATACCCTCCTCTAAAATTATATCCTTCTTCAAGGTCTACAATTATTATTTTATTATCAAACAAGTTGATTATTGCTGTGTAGTCGGATGCCGTAACTGGGTCTGCTACTGTCCATGTTAATGAACCTGTATCAGTCATATATCCCGCTAATAGTTCTGCTGATGTGAAATCTCTATACGCAACCACCCCTCCAACTGTTCTGTATGCTCTAAGTCCTGTCGCTCCTGATGGTAATACCCCCGCAACTTTGATTGTTCTACTTACCGCAACCCCTGCAACTGTTGTTGGTGTTGCGAATAATCCTGTTGTATCTGATAATATCGTCACTGATGAACTTGCTCCTGTTGTATCTGATGCAATTTTTATCTTTGCTCCGTCTGAACTTGTAGGAGTATATCCTGCCCCATCCAAAGCTGTTACCAATGCCGCATGATTTGCTAATGCCCCTGCTCCTGAATAATCAAGATTGAAAGTAGCAGAATGTGTCACTCCGTCAACTGTGAATATAACTGTTTTTGGAGTTACTGAACAATCCCCGAGTACTGCATTAACTGCCGCAATATTTGCAACCTGCAACCCTTGAACATATCCGGCCGCAACCGCTAAAGTTGTCGCTGAAGTTGAACCTGATGTTGTTGTTTTTCCGCCTGTATCATTTGTTCCTACTAAAACATAATCGTGTTGAGTAGTCGCCGCAAGCGTTCCACCTGCCTGTACTGTTAAGGTTGGAGCGGATGGCGTTGCAATTTCGTCTGTAGATGCAATATAGTTTATTCCGATTATTCCGGTACTCTTAACCTCACCCTCGTATATTGCAGATACTTTAACATCTGCCGTAGCATCCGCTGTTACTGTGTCAACAATCGCTCTTGCCACCCCTGTTCCATTTGCTCCTCCTGACACATACTTTTTCCATTTTCCTACTGTTGTATCATACGCTATAACCTGTCCTCTTAATATCGTTCCTTCGCCTGCCGCAATCACAACCTGTATGACTTCTTTCTCTCCTGCGACGAGTGCATCGCCTTGATTATACTCTGTTATTGTAACCAAATTTGTTGCCATGTGTTATTTTACCCCCTGTCTTTTTTTTATAGAATCCATAGTGTTTTTTATAATTTCCTCTGTTTTTTGGATTTCTGTTTTTTCTTTATTATCTTTTTTACCTTCGAACTCTTCAGTAAGATATTTAAAGTCTTTCATCTTCTCAATCTTTGAAACAATTCTTTCAAATCTTGTTTGTTTTACTCCTGCTTCAAATTCTTGTATTTCCGTTTCTTCAACTGCTTTTGTAAGAGCATACTCTAAAATCTCAGGTAGTTCACCGACCAATTTTGTCTTCTGCTCTTTCATAACTGCATCAACTTTTGATTTCTTTGCATCCGCTTCATACTGTTGTATAACTTTATCCTTTGCTGCTAAGTCGTCAATAACTTTCTGCTGTTCTGGTGTAATTTTTTCTTCGAACTCTCCATAAACTACATTTCTCATCTGTTTCTTTTGATCCGCTGTTACGCTTTGTGCTATTGCTTGCATTAACTCAAGTTTATTTTCAAGCGTTAATCCTAGCATAGCTTGTTTTATTTCTTCAATTGTCACTATGTTCCCTCCCTCTTTTATTATTTCATATTCCAGTATTGTATTATATGCGTTCTTTTCTTCAAACTCGGTCCCTACACATGCAGAGGCAACACCAAGTGGCAAAACACATATATTTATCAAACTATTATTTAACCCATCTATTTCTGCCGATATTCCTTTAAAAACTCCATCCGATTCATACATTAAACCCTTTTCATTCAATGAAAGCTCTGCAAACACTTCACCGTTTTTTATTTCAAAGTTTTCCCATTTCCCGATATGGATAGGTTCTTTATTTTCTTTGTCCCAGTGTGAAGTATGAATATATTGTGCATCCGCCTCAGTAACATTTCCAAAGATGGTATTTACTTGTGAATCTGTCATATCTTTTCTTGAATCGTTTTTAGACATTTTCTTTGAAAAAACTTTTAATTTTTTACCCATTAATCCCCCCTCCTAAAATTTAAGTATCAATACTTTTATTATACTATATTTTGAATATAAAAACAATAATATTTAAAATATTTAGTATATAAAATAGTTTGATAATAAAAATATTTTATTTAGGATTATATTCTACATCTTTTATTATAACTTTTTCATTATAAAAACCCTCGTGTCTTGCCATCGCTTTACACAATTTTAAGTAATCAACCTCAAATTTTGGTACAAATTTACGCCCTAAACCTGAGTATTCCTCGATAGCTTTAATATAATCCTCTACATTATTTTCAATTGATGGAGCGTATTTGTTTACTATTTCTTCTATTGTTTTGTCTTTATAATGTTTTGAGTTACAAAGTAATTTTTTCATGCAGTTGAAGCCTTCTTCTTCGGTTGCAAAGACTGCGAAACGATTATCTTTACCCGCTCTTCCGATTGCTCCAAAAGTTTTTGTGAAATTTCCGTATTCGATATTACCCGGATTATTATTCCTTTTTGCACAAATTCCCTTAACCGTTATAGCCTTCTTTTCTTCATCATCAAAAAAAATAGTTGTCATACTGCCTTTTTCTCCAAAATGTTCTGCTCTATTCCACATTTTATCACTTCCCTTCTAAAACAGTTTTGATTGCTAATGTTGTTAATGCTCCTACAATCAACAATATTACTGTTTTTGTTATTTCTTTATTGAGCTTTGCAGGTTCTTTGTTCTTTTCATCAATCTCTTTTTCAATCTTTTTCAATATCTCGAACATGTCATTCATTTTTTGAGAACTTAAGAGAAATTGTTCTCTTAAGTCCCCAAATTTTTCTTTGAAGTTCTTGAACTCTGTTTCGAGTTCTGAAATTTTATTTTTCAGAAATTCAATTGTTTCTATTTTTTTACATTCGTGTTCTTCCATTATCTATATGTTATCTCTACATGATATACGTGGTTATCTATTGCGTTTGTTCCGTCATAATTTCCAACATAGATTTTATTTTCACCTTGATACATAAAACAAGTTAATATTTTAGAGTTATTTTCATTAAGCCCTATTCCCGCAGAACTTCGAACAGGATTAATTGGAGGTGTTATAGTTAAACTACCCGTTGCGGTTCCTTTATCTGTTATGGTTATAACTATAGAAAGGTTAATAATATTTCCTACTTTTGTATAATATCCTGTCGCAGAATAAGAAGTTATAGTCCCTGTTCCTGCTGTAACTATAGGATTATATGATGTTTCCTCATAATCGTCAAATACATTTATTCCTACATCATCAGATTGACTTGCAGGAAAAGATATTCCCGAACACGTTAAAATACTTGTTGTTCCTAGTTTTGGAACTTTTAAAGCTTCTCCACTTGTTGTTACTCCGCTTGTCGTTGTTCCAAAACCTAACGCCTCAAAATTTCCTTGTAGGTACGGTCTTGCCCCTGATACCGTATCTGTTCCGCTGTCAAATCCTGCCGTTCCTACCACTGCAAAACTCATTGTTGATATTAACACTAATATCAATCCTAACATTAATTTTTTCATTTCTGCACTCTCCCTATTTTAATTTTATTGAAATAATTGTGCTCAAGTTTGTTGGTGTGAACACAAAGTTTAAATCTATATCACTGCAAATATTTTTATTGTAAAACAGTAAAGGCATTACCAAAATATTGTTATTAATTAGAATATTTTTTGTATAATATTCATTAGTTCCAAAGTATATATAATTATCATATCCCGAAAACGCCCCTATTCCATAACTTAAATTATCACTTATTTTATTTGTATAAACTATTCCTAAACTGTCTTTTGAATTACTATTATTCATTGTCATTATAGTTATATTTTCAAACTTTAATCCTAAAATATAATTGTTGTTATTAACTAATGTATTATTTCCATAGTGTCTTGTGTCGATACCTATAAGCAATTCCGTTGCATTGCTTTCAATTGCAAAGACGGTGCTTAATATAACTATTATAATCCATGTCATTAACCTCATAATACACCGCCTTTTATTTTTATATGTCGTCCATTGATCCAATATATTTTTCTTGTGCTTTCAAAAGTTTATATACTTCATCCATAAAAACTGATTCCACAAAAACTTTTTTATTTTCATTAGTTTTTATTTCAAAAGTTTTATCATTTAAATAAAATATATTTTCAAAACATTCAGTATTAAAGTCTTTTCTTTCAAGTTCGATTGTCTGAATGTCTAACGGATATTCGCCATTTAATCTACTTTCTTTGTTTGCATAACTTTCTACTGTCATTCTAAGATTATTTTCATTTTCTGAAACATAAAAGAATGAAATTTTGTGATAGTTCGTATTTTCTAGTTGTTTTATTATTGCCATTTTTACTCCTTATTTATAATAAAAAATATATATTCTATTTGCGGTATATCCGCTTCTATCTGCAACAGTTACGGCTGTTAAATTTGTACTGTCAATTTGCCATGTAACTTGGTTTGCGGCGGTTGTACTATCAAGCCCGAACGGTACAAATTTAGTCCCGTCGTAAGCTGAACCGTTCATTCTTACAATTTTTGTTCTGTCAAAATTACTTATACCGTGTGCAACATTTTTTGTCGTGTTGTTTGGTATTGCCCCAAAGTTTATAACTTTACAAAACACTCTATTACCATCAATATACTCATTCGTTGCAATTTCTGAACCTATTATGTAATTTACTCCATTAACTTCTGAATCCCAGTCTATAGCCCCTGTTGAAGTTACTCCGATACAAGTAAATTTACCTTTCATTGAAGGGGTAACTGTTTGAACCAACTCCCCTCCTGAACTATTAACAGTTATAACCGCATTAGTAGTATTATTTTTTATTTCCCACATTTGACCTGTTGAAAGTGTTGAAGTTACTGGCAAAAGTATAGTTTGAGTTGTTGTTCCTGTAAAAAATTGGTATCTGTTTGATATACTTGTAAGTGTAGTTATAGTCGCTGAACATGTTGTAGTCGTATATCCGTTTGTATTTCTTGAAAATATAGTTCCTCCAACTCTCAAGTCTTTTGCTATTCCTGCTCCTCCACTTGCAATTATAGAACCATCCGAAATTGTCAAACTCTGTGTTGTGGATGTAGCGGTCAAACTTGGTGAACTTATACCGCCATTCGCTTTTATTCTTAATTGTTCCGTTATCGTTAAACCATTTACATTTTTAAAAACTAAGTCACTTTTATAGTCGTTAGCTCCTGCACTTATTACGTTTGTACCTATTGAGTTAGCAAGTAAATGTGTTCCTGCGTTATCTCTAACATTAAATTCTATTGTATGTTCATCTCCACCGCCCGAAGCATAAAAATTATCAAGTGATAAAGCTGTATAAGTTCCAGAAGAGGCAGTATTTATTATAGTTTGTTTACCGCCTAAATATAAATCTTTCTTTATGCCTACTCCACCATCAACTATTAATGCCCCTGTAGCAATGCTTATAGACTGTGTAGTAGATAATGTCGATATATCCCCTAAACTTGTTATAACTCCTGTAACTCCTACGCCTGCATTGAGTATTAATGCCGAACCCGTCAGACTTAACGCCCCCAAGTATCCTTGCCCTATATAACTTGTATTAGTCGCTATCTGTTGAAGCACATCAGCGGCGTTTACCGCTGAACCTGTCGAACTAGTCCATTGATAAAACGCCCCTTTTGTCGTTGTAGTGTTTACCGTTCCCGAAAAACTAAGTATTGAAAGTAACGTAAAAATTAATAATAGTGTTTTTTTCATTTGTCCCCCTTATATTCGATTAACACTTAAATTAAAATGTCTGATAGTGACATCTGTCGTATCTGTTTGATTAATTATACCTAGCCATAATCTATCACCTACAGTTAAGGATAATATACCCCCAAAAACCAAACTATCATATTGATTTGCTGTTGTAAAATATTTAGATGCAACTATATTTGTCTGTTCTGTAGTATTTTTAAAAACTCCTACTTTGAATTGTGTTGTATTAGTATCGCAATAAAGCGTCAAAGTTCCATTAACTTTATAAGTTCCTGCTCCACTTGAACCTACCTCAAGATACGCCCCTCGATAATAACTTCCTGTTCTTGTCGCAACAAAAGTCTTTGATATATAAAATGCTGTTGGACTTACTACTGTAACTGTATAAGTTCCATCATAATTTGTCGTAGAATGAATTGTTATTGCATCCCCAGTTGTCAAATTATGCCCTGCCGTGACAGTAAACAATGATGTACCTGCAACCACAGCCCCATAGGTCGAAACGCTCGCTATAGAGCCTGTTACGCCTTGTTTGAATGTAAAATCTATACAACTACCCGTAGTTATTCCTGAACCCGTTACCGCCTGATACTCATTAACTACTTTTATATCAATTATATTTGCATTTTCAAAAGCATACATTTCACCATAATGTGTATTATATAATCCTACTTCTTTTCTTCCTTCTGACACGTTAGTGAAATACAGTGAATCCCCAGAAAATTCTATTGCCCCTACCTCTGAATCAGTGTTAAGTGTACCATCTATAAGTTTGAGTGGTGCGGTATCGGCGGTTGAAGTTCCCGCAGGCGGTCTTAATTTTGATATTGTACTAACTGCAGTTAAAGTCCCTGCCGTATTAATATTCTTTGCTATACCCACTCCACCGCTCACTATAAGCGAACCGTTTGTATGTGCTGTAGATTGTAATGAACTTAGAACCGTTATTCCTCCGCTAGTAGTATCCGCACTATTACCTCTTAATATTAATCTTTCTGTTGTTGCAGTGCCTCCGATTATTGTCTGTCCTCCTGCAACTCCTGAGTTATCTATTTTTTCACTTGAAAGCTCTTCGATTGCAGATTGTAAGTTTGTGCTTGATATAGTCCCGAACGTAGTAGACGAAACATTTGTGGCAGTTATTGAAAAGTTATTATTTGTTACTGAAAAATTACTTCTTCTTAAATCTACTGTTTCTCTTAACGCAGTATATTTAACATTGCTTGAATAAGTTGATTTATATTGAAAAATAAGTTTATAAAGTGGTCTTATTTCTTCATCTTTCAACGTTGGATATACATTTTGTAAATCAATCCAATCCGAAGCCTGTGCATCTAGTAAAGTTGAAAAAGTTTCTATTGCGGAACAGGTTTTTAATGCTTCTCCTGCTCTTTGGTCCTGTAAAGAATATATATAATACACAAAATAATTATTGTCAGGTACATCAACCGCCATTCCAGTAGTTAAAATATATTGTGGAATATTTGTTCCACTGTCAAATAAAAATGGAAATCTAGTAGCGGGATACATTTCTAAAATACCATTTACATCATTACCGCGTATCTTCATAACAGCCGAATTTGTGACGGTTATACCTGATGCGGTTATGTATCCTAAATCTTGTGTAAATAATGCACCTGACGTACTATTGGTCACAGTATAACTTAAATTATCGTCCATATTTTTACCAGTTTTTAATGATATTGCTGTATTCAATCCGCTTGTGTCAGGTGTTCCATTAGTAACATTAGAAATTAAGTCAAACCCACTCAACCATATTGTACCGTATTTGTGCTTCCAAGCATGGTCTGATGAACTCATTGTATTCATGTGCGTTTCTAAACTTTCAACAACTACCATTGCCGAACCTGTTAAGTTAGCATTTACATATATACGATAAATAGGAGCTAATAAAGAAAAATCACTCCATGCCGTCTGAGTAGTTACAGGTGTTCCAGTATTATCTATATAAAAATACCATACTCCGCTTGATGAAGTATACGCGGGAAAATTACATGGACTTGTTATAGTATGCCGTTCTACTACTCCACTACCATCAGTGAATATATCAAACGAACTTCCCGTAACTGCTGTAACTGTCAAAACTTTAGTATCGTAATCAATCGAAACGTTTACAGGACACTTTTCACACAATCCCACAAAAGCGGTTTGTTTTAAATTCAATAAATTTTGTAAATCTTCGCCATTTAAATTTATTGTATCACTATGAATAGATGTTGAAGTTATTGCTGAGGCTGTAAGATTTACTGTTTGACTGTTGATTGATGTGAAGCTCGTTACGACTTGTTCATTAATTATTTGCGTTACCGTCAAGGTGTCGGCTGTTAAGTTACCTTGAACTTCAAAATCACCCGCTATTATCCCCGAACCTGTAACGCCTACATCACCATTAACGATTAAAGCCCCGTTCGTTGCACTTATGTTACCTACCGAACTTATGTACTGTGTATTATTCTGTATTGCTGTCAAAACATCAGCAGAATTTACTAAATTACCGCTAGAACCAATCCATGTTGACATTGAATCTCTGCTTAATACCTGATTAGTTGTTCCGCCTGCAAATATTACTATTACACTTAGTATTAATATAATGCTTAATGCTAGTTTTTTCATTATTCCTCCTTTTTAATATTTAACATAAAATCTATTGTTTCTTTTCTTATGTCGTCAAGCTCGATATTATTTTTTAAATTTACGTTTATTTCTTCGAATATATCCCCATCCTGCAATACTTTTTTCAGAATGTACGGCGGACTTGTAGAATTACTCATCATGAACAATGAAATTAAATCTTTTAGCCAGTCTGAAATACCGCCTTTTTTAACTGAGTATTTATATTTATAATTCCCTGTACCTACTGAAATTATTCTTATTTTTTCGTCAGGGAAAAGTTTTTTTGCTTCGATATATGCAGACAAACATAAATCGTTCTGGTCTACTCCTCCATCTACATATCTATTGAAAAAAATTTCTTTTGGTTCAAAGAAAGTTGGAGCTGAACAACTTGCCTCTACCGCATCCGATAAAGCGGCGTAATTTGTAATCTCTGATTTATAACTTTTCCAGTATTGTGGAATATCTTCTGTGATATTATACGCTGTTATCATCAACTTTTTTTCGATACAACTTATAGGGATATTCCCGAGTATTTTTCTAAGACTTTCTCTTAATTGTTCACTTTGATATTTCGGGTTTATCAACCCATTTAGGCTTCTGATATTATACCAAAAATCTTTCTTGAATATTTTCCATATCTCTTCAAGATAAACTTTCAATATATCCTCTGTCTTCATACTAATTGAATATGCTCCCGCTATAATTGCCCCTGTAGAAACGCCACAAAGCAAGTCAGGAACGATTTTTTCTTTCTTCTCTAACTCTTTCATCAAGACAAGGCTTATAATCCCTCTAACGCCACCACCCGAAAAACACAGAACTGTTTTCAAATACTCCACCGCCTTTATCAAATGATTTTTCAAATGAAAGAGTTATGAAAACCCCTTTCGTAGTATTGACATAATCTTTTTTAATAAGTTTATAACCTTCTTTTTCATATTTTTTCTCATATTCTGAAATATCCATTAATGTTTGAAAGTTATTCCGTTCTCTGAATAGTTCAACTTTTTTTATATCAGAAAATGAAAAAGTAAAAATTAATAGATATATTAATAATATTAATTTCATTATACTAATCCTACTACTATATGATGCTTTGAGCTATTCGGGACTATTATTTTGAAAGCCGAAAAAGTTGTTTGAGTTGTTATATCTCCAGATAGTCCTGCTTCAATGACTTTATCTATTCCGTTTACTGAAATAGTTATATCTTCGTTGCCTGTGTTTGTCACTTCAATATAATTTCCTGTATCTTCGTATAACGCCGTGACTAGCTTATTATTATATACTTTCTTCGTTAGCATTCTATTCTCCTTTTACAATATATTTTTGTACCATCTTCGTGTATTTCTTGACCTCATAAGATGAAAATCCTAAGAAACGCCTCTCAGGTATTGAGACTTTATAAGATTTTACTTTATGTTCGGTTTGAAAATTAGCTTTGTTTTGTTTTACAATTTTCATAGTTCCGTTTTTTGAAATCTTCCAATTAATTTTAGTTTTTCTAGCCGGATGTAATATTTCAGCTCCAAAATTATGGACAGCCGCAATCTTTACATCTTCCGAATCATACACCCCGACCGCAACCGAGTTTTTGTAACTTTTAGCGGTTATTTTCTGTAAAATGTGTGTCGTTGTATCGTTAAGAGGCTTAGAACTTCCACGCCTTCGCCTCTTAATTGTACTTTCCGCTAATCTTTCCCATTGTCCTCCGTCTGGTGCTTCTGTATTTCTAAATCTAAGTTGTGTTTGACTGAGTGCTTTTGGTTTTATTTCTTCAAGAATAGGTTTTAAGGTTCTACTCCTTTTTATCACTTCTTTCATGTGAAGTGTCAATCCTGCTGTGTCAAGTGATATTGTAATCATTAACTCACCAACTTTCTAAGTTCTTTTACCTCTTCATCTTTCTTATTAACCAGTTTTTCCATGCTCTTACTCATTCCAATAGCGGGATTATAACCAAAACCACTGTCTTTCAACACTTTCAAGTCCTCTTCTGGTATTCTGTCAGAGTTAGCAACCTTCAACCCTTCCTCTTCTAAATCTTCTTTGTCGAGTGCAATTACTATTGACCTTTCATTATAATGATTTGGCGGATATATCTTCGACCATATCGGGTCATCTTGTTTATAGACTTTACCGTTTAAGAAAAAGCATATTTCTGTAGTACGTCCATCTAAAATTGCACTATAAAGCCAGTAAGGCTCATTCTTGCTCTTCATCTGTTCGTTATATCTACCTGCCGAATACGCAGATACAAGATTAGTTCTGAATACTGTTTCAAGATATGCTTTGCTTGCAATTTTTTCAGGTTCCATAACATTTAACCATTCTTTAAATGTCGAACCGTTATCAATTGCATCTTTCAAGTTTTTATATATCCTCTTTGTCATCTCTAAGTCAGTTGCTTTTTTAACCCAAAAATATTGTGACCTTATTTCATCCTCTACATCTTCAATATCTGCAAACAAAACAGGGTCTTTATCAACGAAAAACTTTATAGCTTCCTCAAACTTCATTTTGAAAGGGTCTATTTTCTCCGCAAAAGCCTCTATAACTATTTTGGATACACTGTCCATACCTTTTAACCTTGCAATCGTAAAAGCTTCGTCAAAGGTCGTTTCTGTCCATTCCATGCCAATTTTTTCTATATCTTCTATAGACTTAATTTTAGAAATTTGCTTGATATAGTTTTTCGATACTTCGTCCGCTATGTTCGGGAGTACCTCAAGCATACTGTCAGTAAATTCTTTCTCCTGTTTTCTTGCTTTTTCAAGTTTTAATTGTATTCTACTCTTTTTTTTTTCTGCAAATTCAATTCTTTCAAAGTTTTGAATAGCGGGTTGTGATACTTCATAGCTTAATTGTTCGATAGGTATTCCAGTATCCTGCGATATATACTCCAAACCTACTTTTATTCCAGCTGTTTTCAATTTAACATATTTGTCAACTATAGCAGATTTTGTCTGTTCTTCTTTTTGTCTGTCTACTTCGCTATCTAACGACAAGTAATACTTTTTACCATCGAACCCTTTTAACTCACCTTGCCAATTAATAACATTCTGAAAACTGTCTCTAATATATTTTGCGTACCCTTCAATCATGTTTGTTGATACTTCGTTAAGAGTAACCGCTTGAGCATTTGAACCGTTCGCCTGTCCTACTGCGTTTGATACATTAGAACCTAGCAAATATACGTTGATCGCATCCACTGCCTGATTAATAATTGAAGCGTGTACTTCTGTTTTGAATTGGTCCAGCGTAATAAATTGAACTTGGCTGTTAAATTCGTTTACAGGCATCCCTACGACGTTTCCGCCTCTCATCATATCTTTTACATCAGATGCCAAAGCCGCCGCCTCTGTTCCTGTCAAAGTTGGGTCATAAGCAAAGTAGGTTATTATGTCACCGTAATTTTGTACAATGTATCCTTCTTTGTTTAATGCAAGTTCTTTTAATTTCCAGCATTTGTAAAGCGGTTCTAATATACTTCGTCCCATCTGCATATCTTCCGACCAATCGTTTATTGTTACTAAGAACTTATAAGGTGTTTCTGAAAAATATAAATATTCGCCATTATCGGCTATAAAGTACCAATCTTTTTTATTTCCATCATAGTTGAACCAATAATTAGGCTTTGATTTTATTTTTTCAACCCATAGTTCATTATCGTATAATATTTCTTGTGCTTGATACCCTGTGAATTTTGACCATGCCATTTTCTCGATAATACTCGACATGTTCAATAAAGCATATTTCCCCTCTAACTCTTTCGCCCCTTCTTTATCTTCATCTCTAACTGCTTTAATATGCCATTCTCTACCTGATAACTGTAGAAAAATTTTATTGAATGCAGATAAAATAGTATCATCCCTTAACATTTTTTCTAGCTCGGTTGGTGTCATGTAAGAGAATGAAAAGTTTGTCATTATTCTGTTAGCTGTTCTGATTGCTAACTCTTGTGTTAATAATTGTCTTTGCGGTTGTATTGGCTTCGGCGGTGGTATCGCTTTCTTGAAAAAGTCTAAAATTGCCATTTAATCCTCCTATCTTTTATAATTTGTTGTGTCTATGCCTGAATGTTGATTTCCATTTAAAATTGTTTCTGCAACCCCTGTTAGTGCATCTTCTGCATCATCATAATCATTTTTACTTTCTTTCATAAACCTATGTAAGTGGTCGTATAAATCACTCCATATTATATGCCAATTCTCAGGAAAATAAACATTATCTTGAATCCATACCGCATATGAGTTTATTCTTGCCTCTTTATTTTCAGATTGATGAAATCCTTTTATCACGCATTTATAATAATTATGTATTTTTTTTAATTTTTCCTCAGAAAACAACTTGAATGGATGCCCACCATTATTATATTCTATTCTAGCATAATTAACTTTATTTTCACTATGTTTTTTAGCCCATAACGAGGCAGTTATGCTCATATCGTCCTTTGTGTATATAACATCTTTTATATAAGCCTTTTTATTCTCTTCAAAGAAAATATAAGTGCATAAAAAATCTTTTCCAGTATCAGCGGTATCAGTATAAGATTTTATTATTGCACCACTTTCAATTAATGATTTTAATTTTTCATTATCATAAGTTTTAAACCCTTGTGAATACATTAAACCTTTAGCAGGTTTTGGATTTTGTTGGTATAAACTTTCAAAAGTAATAATATCTTTTGCCTTAACTTTTAATAATCTTTCTTTTGAATGTCTTTTCTCCCATAATGCCTCACCTAATTGTCGAGGGTCATTTATATTGTTTTCATTTTCTTTTATAGCGGGAAAAGATACTATTTCCCAATCATCAGGTTCATTCTTTAGTATATAACCCCCTAAATCATTTTCATGCCATCTAGTGAATACTATTAGAACTTGGCTATTATTATGTAATCTAGTTTCGGCAGTTGTATTATACCACTCCTGTACATTTTTACGCTGTACTGGTGACCATGCTTCTTTAGCATCTTTATAAATATCATCTATTATCAATATATCTATCTTTCTTGATGTTAATGCTCCACCAACTCCGACACTTACCAGTGAACCAGTATTATTTACTATTTCAAATTCATCAGAGTTTCTAAGCCATGATTGTGCTGTTCTAACATTGCTACCATTTAACAAAGTTTTAGGAAAAATAGCCCTATAAACACTATCGTCGATTATTCTTTGAATATCTCTATTGAAGCTTGATGCAACAGTGTGATTATAAGCTGCAACCGCTAATTTTTTATTGGGATATTTACCAAGTAAAAATGCACTTAAACGCCTTGTAGCAATCTCTGTTTTTCCATGCTGTGGAGGTACAAATATCATAAGCCTTTTTATTTCTCCGTTTGCAAATTTGGTAAGTTTATCACACATATATTTATGATGCCAATTAACCTCGTAATTATCTTTAGTCTGTAAGGTAAATTCTAAAAGGCTTCTTCTTGCAAGTTCCCTTTTTGCTTCTCGTCTTATTAACTCTTTTTCAGCTTCTTTTTTAAGGTTCTGCAAGTTTCCTCAACTCCTCATCAGAAAGCTTTGTTATATTTTCTAAATTTATTTCCATTTTTCCAGTAAGTTCAACTTTATCTTTAAATATTCCTAGATGTTTCCCAAGTAATTCCAAAGCTTTCATCTTGTCACATAATTCAACTTCTATTCCGTTCTTTCCTTCTTTAATTCCGCTTATAACCTTTCTTTCGTTTTCTTTTAAATCTTCTGTTTTGGTTATTTCAGTTGTATTATATTTAATTTCTTCATAACCTATCTCATCATTTCCTACTATTTTTATTTTTTCAATTACTTTAAAAAATTTTGTACGGTCAGTAAAAGCTATCAAGGCTAACTCTCTTATTATCATATCTTCTGTTATTTCTGTTCTTTCTTGTATTTTTAACTGTTCTTGTCTAATATACTCTTTTACCTTTGTATTACTTAGCAATTTTACAGCATTTGTATCAGCGGTATTATCTTTTACTTTATCGCCGTAAGCCACTTTGTATGACTTCCTACCATTCAGAGTTTTTATGTACTCGTCAGCAAACTTCTTTTGTTTTCCAGTTATTTTTGGGTCACCTCTTATTTTATCCATAAAAATTCACCTCATTTTTTTAATTATATATCTAATATTATACTTCATTTTTACTTTGAAAACAATATATTTTTATTATCAAAGTAAATAAATAAAAAAGGTACATCAAATTGACATACATTTTTTATTTATATCATATTCAAATAACATTTCACGCAAACTTCACCCTTACTCGTCGTATACACTCTTGATTTTTCTTTTTCAATTATGCCACATCTGCATTTAAATACAAACTCTTCTATTTTCTTAACTTTTTCTTGTTTGAGTTCTTTTGAAGTTTTATACATCATTTTTTTCAGCAACCTTTTCATTATTTTTCTTATAAGTTCTTAACAGTTTTGAAACGCTACTTTTACATATTTTTATACTAATAGAAATCTTTGATAAGCTCATTCCGGAATTGTGCATATCTAAAATTTTTATAAATGTTTCTTCTGGATACTTACTTCTTATATTCATGTAAGAAAAAAATCTTGGTTTTTTATCTATTACGAAATCTTTATATTTTTTTACTTCTTTTTTTATTTTTTTTACTTGTATTATTTTCTTAATTTTTATTTTAACATAATTATTATTAAGCAACTCATATTCTATTTTTTTATGTAACTCTAATTTTGTAAGTTCTTGCAAAATTTCAAGGTTATATTTAATTTTGAACTCATCAACTCCAAAACTTTTAATTTTTTCGTATAAGTTCATTTTCACACCTCACTTTTTATTTATTCTATCAAGTATCTCTCTTTGTTCTTCGATGCTTCCTTTCGTGTATATTCTCGTTGTTTCCAAGTTAGAGTGCCCTAATATATCCGCTAAAGCTAAAACATTATTACTTTCTTTTAAAAAATCTTTTGCGAATAAATGCCGGAAGCTATGAGCGTGTACTTTTATTTTGCTTACTCTAGCTTGTCCCGCTATGTTTTTCATTTCTTTCCAAATGTATGACTTATCAAGAATATTTCCAAATTTACTTCTGAAAATAATTCCCGATGTTATGCCCTGCTCTTTGCAATAAACCTTCAATTCTTTTGACAGCCCTTTTGAAAGTATTATATCCCTCTCTTTATTTTTATTAAAGACTTTAGCAGAACCTTTTTTCACTGCCTCAACTGTGATATATTTTAATTCGTCAATTCTTATTCCTGTACCTCTAAGGGTTTTCATAAGATACATTATATTCTTTTTTTCTAACTTCTCAGCCATTCTGATTAACCTGTCATAATCCGATACCGAAATTATCTTATCGGTGGTATTTTTTTTCTGGATTTTTACCATTTTAGTTTTTAAGGTTTCGTTCCCGATTAGCCAAGTCACAAATTGATTAATTATAGTGGTTTTATTGTTCACGGATGCAGATTGACACGTTTTAATCAAATAATCTTTGTATTCTATAACTTTTTCTTTTGTTATGTCCTTCACTTTTTCGATTTTTAGGTATTTTATCATCTGCATGATGTCGCTTTTATACTTTTTCAGTGTTCGCTTTGAAAGTTCCCGAAGTTCAAGTTCTTTTAAAAACTCGTCTAGTTTTTTCTCCATTTTTCACCCACTTTATATTTTTTAAAACATTTTAAGCTGTTGAACTTCGTTTTTTTCTTCATTTTTTACCGTTTTATTAACATTTAACATTTCATTAACTGCTCTATTATAAAAATCTTTGTGCAATTCAAATCCATAAGCATTTCTTTTTAATTCCTGACAAGCTCTTAAAGTAGTTCCGCTTCCTGCGCATGGGTCAATAACTGTATCGCCTTCATCCGTAAATATTTCTATTAATTCTTTTAATAAAACAACTGGTTTTTGTGTCGGATGTATTTTAGGAATTTCTTTTCCATCTCTATTCCAATTAAACCAATTAAAAATCATTTTTCCAGTTCCTCTTATATTTTTACCTTCTTCATCAATTTTTCTTCCATTGTTGAATTTAGGTAGTTTATCACGATATAAAACTACTGCGTGTTCTGTGGCTCCAACTATTTTCATATTAGCTTTTAAAACTTGTGCGGAATAATTTTTTATAAAAAACAAAGGATAATTATTATTAAATCCATGTTTTTCTCCGTATTTTATTATAATAGGAATCTGTTCAAAACTACAAAATACTATCATAGCAGGACTTTTTCCTTTTTCTTTAGGTTCTTTTATTAATAATTTACTGCAAAAATGCATATACTCAGCTATGTTGAAATTATGGTCGGTATTAAAAAATGATTTTCCTGCTTTTTTGCTTTCCCATTGTTTATTATCTCCGTTTATATACCATTCTGTACTACTTGCATAAGCGTTTATACCTAAATTATATGGAATATCCGCTATTACTAATTGAGCTTTTGGAATACCATACCTTTTATAATTTTGAAAATTATCATTGAACATTTTTATTTTATTTTGTCTTATTTTTTCCATTTATTAACCTCCAAATTTAATTATATTGACAAAATCACAAAAAAAGTATTTTGTCTTTTTTTTAGTGCTCTAAGCATTGATTTCATTAAACATTTTAACTGTTTTCTTTTGGCTGATATAATTACTTATTATATTGACAAAACTTAGTGATTTTTTAGAGGCTAAAAACCATTTTTATTATAATTTCTAACCTCTAAACTCACTTTTAATCTTATTCTATTTTATCAATTTTTTCAACTTTTTTCAAAAACTATTTTTAAAAACCGCTAAGTTTTGATTTTTCTATCAATTTTTAAGTTCAAAATTAATTATATTGATAGAATATTGAAAAAAGTATTTTTTAGGTGTTTTTACGTTGATTTTATTGATGTTTTTTAGTGTTTATTTCCCTATTTATTCAAAAAGTATTTTTTAGGTGTTTTTTAGCTATCTTCTTTGTTCTATTTCTTCAGTTGTTTCTTTTTTTCTTCCATTTCTTATATAATGCGGTAAATCGTCGTTTTCTAGCTCTCCTAACTCTTCATGGTGTATTATTGCCATTAAATTCCACACGGCCGCCGCCAAATTATCCTCTGTTTCATCACCTTGAACATATTTGTTAATGTGTCGTTTTGCACTGTCAAGGTATCTTGAGAACTTCATACCTTTTTCCCAGTTACGGTCAGCATATTTTTTTGCTCCCAATTCAAACCATTTTGCCAATCTTTCTTCTGCAAAAGGGCTTATTAAATCAAATCTGCCTTTCCCTGTTGTAACCTCTCTAATTGCTTTTCCTTCGCCTTGTGAAATTATTTCATTTGTACTATTTATATTATTTTCAAATCCCAAAATTATCACTCCTCATAAATTATTTTTATCTTAATATGACTTTTTGTTTTTTTCATATTCTTTCACAAATTCAAGTTCTCCAACCACTAATCTACTATAACAGCACTTTTTAAATTTTTTACCGCTTCCGCATTTACATTTATCATTTCTTTTTATCTTAATACCTTTTATAGGTTCTCCATTGTTACTTATGCTCCAAACTTTAATATTCATTATTTCACTACTCCTCATAAATTATTTTCATTCCTATTTCCACAGCCTTTTCATGCTCCAACTGTGCCCCTTTGCTATCTTTCCAATTATTCATCATAAATATAGTGTCACATAATTCAAGTATCATCAAATCCGCCGCCATGTACTGCTCCCAAGTTGCATTAGGGAAGATTAAACTTAGTTTTATAGGATTAAATATTTTACAATCCCATCTACCTTGTATATATTTTTCAGCTTCTAAAAACTCTTGAATATAATTTTCGTTTCCTGTTATTTTTCCCGATATATAGATATTTTTCACTGTAAATTTACCTCAAAACTCATATATTTACTTTTATCAAACAAAATAATCATTGTCTGCCCTGCATCACTTATTAATTCTTTTCCTGCCGCATACTCCAAAACTCCCGCCAAACTTCCTGTTTGTATTATCTCGCATTTTTTATAAGTTCTTTTTTTAAAACTGTGCCAATGTCCCACCAAACATAAATCAGCATTAAATCCAGACTTGTCAAAGGAATTATCAATTAATTTTTCTGGTGTCGATTTATCCCCATGCAGTGCCAAAATATTAGCGTGTTTCGTTATTTTCCTGATTACATTTCCTCTTACATTTTCATTAATTTTTATATCTTCGTTTTGTAGGTATCTTTTTAGAAAAATTGGGATTAAATCTTCAAAGTTTTCCTCATCTGTATTATCTTCTTTCCCCTGCTGTACTCTTCCATGATTTCCATGAATCATATCAACTTCAACGTCAGTATACAAGTATAGTTTCGATATTAATTTTGTAAGTTGTTCCGTAACAAATATAATGCTTTCGATTATTTTTAAATCTGACTGCATTCTACTGGAATTGTGTATTATTCCCTCTATCATATCCCCTGTTATTATTATATGCAGTTTTTCAATATCAAACATTTCTATCTCGTTAATGCTCTCTTCTATAAATTTATCAACCCTTTTTTCTGCAACATTTCTATTAAAAATATTGTATGGATTATTTGTCTTAGCTCCGAAATGCCAATCCGTTAGATGCACAATTCCTTCATTTCCAAGATAAACCGTTTTTTTAGGTTTTTCAATTCTTTCCGGTATTTCAATTTTTATATCTTTCATTCCTTCAATTATTTTTTCTACCAAATATTCTTTTTGATGCAGTTTTTTTAATTCTGTTTCCATATCTTTGTATTTTTTGTTGTGTAAAGACTGTTTATACTGTCGTTTCTTTTCAATTCTGGTAAGTTCTGCAAGGTCTTCAACATCGTTATTATCAATATCCTCATTGATATAAGGTACCGAGTTTTTCTTCATTCCATACGCCGTTTTAACTGCGTAGAACTCTTCATCAGTCCATTTCATTTCAAGAGCGGTATCTTGCATCGTCATCGAACCCTTACCACCACAAAACAACTTCATTGCTTTTCTAACTTCGTCTTTTGTAGTTTCTATTTTCAATCCGTCGCCATAGTAAACTATTACACTATCACCATTTTCAATAAGTTTCGGTTTATACTGTACTTTTCCGCTTTTTTCGTCAATTTCTGCATCAATTTCTTTTTCTTCGGTGATTTTTAGAAGTTTAAATCCTTTATGATGGTTATATCCTGTGTTTTCTCCTCTGGTTCTGTAAAAATTCGCCGTGTGTTCTATTCCTACTTCTGAAAACCAAATTTTAAGTTCTTTTTCCGTCTTCGTAAACTCTTCTGAGGTGTTAATATTTTTTATCAAATATTTTTTCATTTAAACCTCCTTAGTTTTATCTATTCTTTTCTTTTCTTTTATTTTCTTGAATGATGCAAATATGAATTAATAAATATAACCCGAAAATCCACCACGCTAAATTATTATATCTTACATCTTTGTTAAATGAACATAGAAGTATGAAAATGGTAATAATATTGTCGCCTCTAGCCATTCATTTACCCCTTTTCTCATCGTTTTTTCTATCTGCTTCCTCAAGTTCTAAGTTTTCAAAATATTCTTCATCTTCTTCACACTTTCTACATATATAACATTCACCATCACAAGACATTTTTACACCTCCCAAGATATTATATACATTCTATTCATTTTAGAAACATCTTTTACTTTTCTTTCAAAACTTTCTCCTGTTTCTCTATTTATTATTTTTATAGACAAATCTTTCACTTTTCCAGATTCGAAATCATCTAAAAGTAAAAATCTATAATCCGTGTCTGAATATCTTACTGTACAGTTTTTTATTCCAGATTTTTCCTTTTCATAAAAATTTGTTTTGCTTTTAAAGTCTATATCAGCTATTTTATATCCCCCCTTTCAATTCTTTTTTTATCTAAAATATTTTGGATTGTTTTCAATTCTATCTCTGCGACTATGCTTAATCCGATTGCAGCTTGAATAAGGTCTCCAATTTCTTCGGCAAGGTTTTCTTTGTCTGTATGGTTTACTATTTCATTAAATTCCTCTTCTATCTTTAACAACTGCTCTAAATAGTCCGTTTTATTATACATTTTAAGGTCATACACCCTCAGTTTTTTACCCTTAAATTCTAGTTCTGTCATATTTTCCGAGTAGTTGCTTTTATTTATTTTAGTTTCTGTCCCTGCCCTTGTTATGCAGTCTGAGCTATCGCATATATCACAAAGTCCTTTACAAGCATTTTCCATTTATTTATCCTCCAGTATTTTTATAAGATCTTCCAAACTTCTAACCACAAAATATTCCGCTCCGTTCTTTATAAATCTTTCCTGTTGGTCTTTCTGATGTTCTGATTGTCTGCCTTTTTCTGTTTTAACTTCAATTCCGATACATTTACAGTTTTTTATAATCAATATATCAGGGAATCCTTTTTTAGTTCCTTTTGGTAGTGCTCTGAATCTGTTTTTATCCCATATAGGCGTGTTATTAATTCTCTGAAAAAACAATCTTCCTATTGCTTCTTGAATTTCTAAATAATCTATTATGCTTCGCTGTATATCGCTTTCTTTCATCTTAAATTTTTCAACTCCTTTTCAAGTTTTATAATTTCTATTGTTGTTTTTTCAAAATTTTTAACGTCAAAATTTTCTGCAAATATTTCTTTTCTAATTATTAATATTTTTAATTCATCGTTTATTTTTTTAGCTTTAATATTTTTTTTATTTTCTTTTGTTTCTCTCTGTCTTGCTCTTTTCTCATCATTTTTTATCTGTTTTTTAGTTTTAAATTCCATTTATAACCTCCAACTTTTCAATATTTTTTAACCTATTTTTTAAATATAAAATTTCATTTTTTAAAATATAATATCTTTTTCTACTTTCAAGATGTTGAAATATTAATGCAATCCATAAACATATAGTAAAATTATTCACTCTATAACCTCCAGTACTTATGATTTTCTTTCGTACATTCCTCAGTGTTCACGATTTTAAATTTATCTTTATTAGGGTCCATCAAGATTATTCGCAAACATTCTTGATTATTACAGTTACTACAGTTTTTTAGCTTTTCAATTTGTTCTTTTAGTTTTGCGTTTTCTTCAATTAAATCAAAAGTTATTTTATGTTCTAGCCAAATCGAAGAACTTATTTTATTTGTTTTCATTTTATGTATACAATGTTCTTTTAATTTTTCTAAACTATCCATTTTCATCACCTTCTTATTTTATTTTAAATCATTTATAACGATTTTTATTCTTTGTTCGAGTATTTTATCAATCTTTGTTTTTAAATTGTTTTAAATTATGTTGCAGTAGTCTATTTTTTTATTTTAAATACTATTCAGCACTAACTTTGTTTTTTATTTTGCATTATTTTTACTATTTTTATTCTATATTAAAATATTCT
>CAYZIG010000002.1:0-24425 GCA_964478465.1 uncultured Candidatus Saccharibacteria bacterium
TTTCTTGTCCGACGGTTTAGTAAACCGTTGATTTAAACCACTCATCCAATCCTCCTTCAATAGGCCTTAGCTTAATATAAAATCAAGCTTAAAGCAATTGCATTATTCTCCTCTTTTTTGTCTAATCATATCCATAACTTTCTTAACCAAAGCCTTAGGATCTTTATCAAAAACTATATATGGATTTTGTCTATGGCTTTTTTCTATAACCAATTTTAAGACTTCATCTGTTTCCCATCCATCTGATTGTAATATGCCTATAGGTTTTTCATCTTCATAAGCAATAGTAAACTCATGTATAGTACCTATACGACCTGGACCAATAATAATACCATCACATGTTCTAGTAAATATAAGATCACGTCCCGGAAAACCAAAACCTGTAAATGAAATAACATCCATATAGTCTAATGGTAATCTGTAAACCTCTGTATGCTCTTTTGGTGATATTGCAGGTGAATAACCAATAGATAAACCACCTGCCTCTTTTGCACCCTGTGTAGCCCAATACGGAAAACCACTAGATGCTCCTGTAACTATTATTCCTCCTTGTTCAACTATTTCTTTACCTAAAAATTTTGCTATTTCATAAGCTTCTTGTTTTAAGAAACTTCCATCTGCTGTAGAACTTACACCCACTTTAGGAGTAAGATAAGCTTTCTTTAAATCATTTTGAATTGTATTGGTAACTTTCATATTAGTCTATTATATCACAGAAAATATTCTATAAAAATAAGTCATTCAAAAAAAGAATGATTATTTTTATAGAATATTTTAACAATTATTTTGCGCAATTATTTACCACCTCTCTTCCTTCAACAAAATCCATAATGTTTTTTGCTGCAAGCTCTGACATAATATTTCTAGCTCTTAAACTTGCCGAAGCTATATGAGGGGTCATGATTATATTACCAAGCTTTTTAAGACCGCGAGTTACCTTGGGCTCAAACTCAAATACATCTATACCTGCACCCGCTATTTTCTTATCCTTTAAAGCTTTATATAAATATTTTTCATCAACAACAGGACCGCGAGCTGTGTTTATTAAAAATGAATCTGGTTTCATTTTGCTTATAAATTCACGATCTACCATATGATAAGTATTTTCTGTCAATGGAACATGTAAAGATATAACATCTGATCTCCTGATTAATTCATCCAGATTATGAACACGTTCTGCATCACATTCATTTTCTATATTTTTGTTTTGATTATGATCATAATATAAAATCTTACAACCAAAACCTTTAGCAAATGCATACGCAGCTTTTTCACCTATACGACCTGCTCCAATAATACCAATTATTTTTTCACTCACATCACGACCAATCATTAACATAGGATCAAACCCTTTATATCTTCCACGTCTCACAAAGTGATCCGCCTCTGCTATACGATTACAAAGAGATAATGTCATAGCTACAACATGTTCAGCTATAGAACCCATATAATCGCCTGGAGTATTGGTTACAATTATCCCCCTCTTCTTAGCTTCTTTGATATCTATATTATCAAATCCTATAGCATAATTTGATACCATTTTTAACGACGGAGCTTTATTAAAAACTTTTTTATCTATTTTATCGGTCAATAAACTTAATAATATGTTATAAGGTTTATTTTCTTTTTCTGCTTTGTGTAAAATTTTAATTATTTTATTTTGAGTTAATGGTTTTGTGTCTTTACCGATAACGACTTCATAACCTTTCTCTCTTAACATCTTTATACCGATATCTGGTATTTGTCTTGTCACATATATTCTAGTTTGCATATACTATATAGTATCATAAATTTATTTATGTAATGAGTTTTTTCGCAGGGTTATAAACTCAAGAACCGAAACAAAATGTAATAAATAAATTTTATTTGACAAAATCTGTATATATGATAAGATATATATGTCAAGGGCAAAGTAGCACTTGACACTACCAACGTATCAGAGAATCATGCACAAACTAAGAACGCAGAAAATAATTGGAATCGTTTTCTTACTGGCCACTCTAATGAGTGCGAACATCTTGTTCGCCGGTGACCGACAAAAAAACCTTTCCTCACTTGAACAATTGAATACGCAGGGAGCATTCAGAGTATATGCACGTGGAACCAGTTATCACTCCGGTGATAGCGATAGCGCCGCAGGTAAAACCTCATCACTTACCAAGATTGACGACGTTAAAGGTCGTGATCTTGAATGTATCGCAGTCGACAACAGCCTAATCCCTTACGGGAGTGTTATTATTGGGCGTGACAAACATGGCCAAGAAATCATCGGGGTGGCCGTAGATACAGGAAGCGCAGTTAAAAGCCGTAAGGCTGCAAAACAGCTAGCTAAAAAACTTGGATATCCGAAAGATAGCCCAGAAGCTAAGGCTCCTGTACTGGACTTCCATAGCCGAACAGATATGACTCATTACTGGGACCACTTCATTGTCATCCCCTACATTGGTCCGGACTTCAAGTTCAGCTTAAGCAAGAAAGAAAAACTTGCCTATCTGGATGAAGTCAAGAAGCAATATGTCGATAAAACCCCAACTCGCCTATTGGCATCACTATGAAGACCCAAGCAAAAACCCAAAAAAAGCGCAAGCGGATATTTTCCTCTTGCGCCATTTTTTATTTTAATTTTTATAATTTATTCAAATCCTCATCTATTGATTTTAAATCTGTATCAACATTCGTATTAACATCTATTGAATTTAGGTTTTGGTCTATGTCACTTGGAGTATCTTTCTGTACAGTTTTTTCAATAACTTGTTCTGGTGTTAAAACCTCGACTTTTTTCATTTTACTATTGTAGTATATAGCAGCCGCAACTATTACTATTAATACAATTATTATAATTATTTTTTTCATATATTTTATTATTTAATTTATATTTTTAATTTTATTGAGTTGTAGTCGCTGTTGAAGTAGCGTTTGTTACAGGCATGATTGATTTTAATATTTGAGCAGCTTTCTTTACTGCATCATGAGAAGCCTTCATCTTATCATTCATTGTCTTTATATCAGATTTTAATGTATTTCTTGTTGATTCAGCAGATGTTTTAACTGTACTTTCATTTTCTATGTTAACTATATATGTCTTTGCTATTTGAGTAGTTATAGCAGTCCTTGCTGCAGTGACGGCCACCTCAGCATTTGTTATCGCCAATCTAACATCATTTACACTTATATTCTCTAATGCTAATTTATCAGTTCTTGATTCTATAGCCAATAAAACATTCTCAATATTATTCACCTTTTCTGTAGCTTGTGCTGTCAATCTTGTATTTATATCTGTAAGATTTGTATTAATATTATTTAATCTAACCTTTTTATCTTCATCTTTGATTTTTAGTAAACCATCTTCAAATTTCTTTTTAAGCTCTTCTCTCTTAGCCTCCTTTTCTTCTTTCTTCACCTCTAATTCTTTTTTAAATAACTCCCTTTTGTCTTGTGTGGCTTTTATTAAATCCTCTCTTTTCTCTCTTATTATATCTGTAGTAGAAGCTCTATTAGCTTTTAAAGCAGCCTGAAATTCTTGTCTAACTTTCATTATCTCATTCTTAGATTCTTCTCTCATTTTTCTAAGTTCTGGAGCTGTAGTTGATGATATTTCAGTAGAAGCTATCCTTGTTCTAAGATCAGATCTTATTTCCTTAACATCATCAAATCTTTCTTTTCTAATCTCTTGTCTTTTTTCTATACTATCTCTTCTCTCATCTCTTATTTCACCTCTTATCTCCTTTCTAACATCATTACGATCATCATCTCCACCAACAGATAGTTCTGAAGCTTTTACTGATATATTAATTAATAATAACAAAACTAAAATTGTGTATATAATATTTTTTTTCATAAACATATTATAGCATGTATATCTACCAAGGAAACTTTTCACCCTTAAACCAAAACTGTCCGGTTTCTATATTTTTATCTATAGCTGTCTTATATATATACTCCGCCGCCTCTTCTGATTCCATATCTCCTTCCCAAGCACCCATACCTGTTCTAACTCTACCAGGATGAACGCAAGAAACAGTTATTTTATTTTTCAATTTAAAAGCTAACCAAACTGTAAACATATTTACAGCTGCTTTAGAAATCTTATATGCAGGATAATCAGTATGATGAACTTTTTCTAAAGATGCAGCGGATGAAGATATGTTTATAATGTGTCCACCATCATTTATTAAATGTAAATTTTTTTGCGTTAAATCTATGGGACCTATAAGATTAACCTGTAATGTTCCTTTTAATTTATCAATGACGATATTATCCTCGCCCTCATCTAAAAGTATCCCGGCGTTATTTATATAGATATCTACCTTCTGATTCAAATCAGATAATTCTTTAGCGGCATTATCTATACTTTCTTGATTATTTAAATCAAGCTTAATCACTTTTAGATTTTCATGATTATAATCAAGTTGCCCATCAAGAGATGTGCCGATGACTTGATAATTTTCATTTAAAAATTTGATAGCCGTAGCTTTTCCTATACCATGACTAATACCGGTAATGAATACTGTTTGCATGAAGGTATTATAACATTAATTTATCTTTATATAATTCCAAAAATTTTGGAAATTGTGAATGTAACGGAGTTGGCAATGAATCTAATTTAAACCATTTTATATCATCAAATTTATGAGGTTCACCATTTTGTACCTTATCTTTATCAATCAATACTTTAAAATCTAAAGCTATCCAATGAGTTTTTTTACCATCATGTTCTCTGTGTACATCTCTATATCCCAAAAATTCATGATTCAAAACATCGGTGCAGTATTCTTCTTTTATTTCTTTTTTTAAAGTATTTATAACTGTATCATGTAATTCTAAGCCGCCACCCCCTGGATCCCAGGTACCGTGTTCATCTCTACATTTATCACTTCTTTTACTTAAAAGAATATTTCCATGTCCATCATGACAAAGATATACTATTGTTATTCCTGTGTAGTCGATACCTTTTTGCATCTTGTTGCCCGATAGGGACTCGAACCCCAATCAACGGCTCCAGAAACCGCTGTCCTACCATTAGACGATCGGGCACAGAATAATCTTATTGATTATCCCCCATTATACTGTTTTCAGGATTTGTAGTTGGTTCTTGAACTATTTCCTCAACAGCATCTGCAACTGTATCTACAATCTCTTCAGCTTTTTGCTCTACCACAGGAGCAACTTCTTCTATCTTCTCTGTTATTTCAGGGGCAACTTCAGGAGCTATTTCTTGTGCTTTTTCTTTAGATATTTCTACAACTTGATCAGTTTTTTGACCGATTAAAGCTTTTAACTTATCTTTAAATGTGTCTATAATTGACATATGTTTATTTGTTTAAATTATTAATATATTAATAAAATAGCATTTTATATGACGTTTTGGAAGAGGTTATATAAGTTCACATAGATATTAGACTTTAAAATTACAAACTAAAAAGCACTCATTACGAGTACTTTTCAGGAAAACACCCCTCAGAATGTTGTCACAGTGCTTCTAGGCGATGTACATATAGCACACTTACCCGTTAAGGCGTATCTAGAAGTCTTACCTTACTTAAGATATTAATCTAATTTATTTTTGATGTCAAATTTATCCGGGTGATACACTATATCAATTATATTATTTATTATGTATTTATAAAAATAAGTTTTATTAAAATTATAATTTGCGTAAATAGCATTTGCCAGAAGATCTACAACTTGTAAATATCTATTTTCTTTTGAATCTGAATATTTCAAATGTATGTTTTTGTCATATAACTTATTTTTTATTAATTCTATATTTAGATAATCGTTTAGTGAATCTTCGGCTGTAATCTTTATATTTCTATTATCTACAATAATATATATTTCTTTATCGATACAATTTTTCATAACATTTTCTAGTGTTAAATAAATCATATAATTAAAATAAAGATGTTTCTTTCTGAAGAATATATTATTCACCTTATCTTTATTTATGCTCAAATAACAAATTTTAAAATCTGTATTATTTAGATAATTAAAGAAAACTGTCTTTTCTTTAAAGGTCATTTCATTAGCATGCAATTCTTTATTTTCCATATTTTCATATATTTGCTGAAAAGTTCTTTTAACAACATTTTTTATAGCTTTCATCTGATTTTGATGTAATAAAAGTGCACATATTATAAAATAGGGTTCTTTTCCGTTTAAACCCATACTTCCTGATTCATCTATATAAATATATAAAGGATTATTATTCTCCATCCCTCCATACTACAAAAGCACCCTTAAACTTATCATAAAGAAAATATAAAATATGTAATTCTAAAAACCTCTATCCTATAACCTCGAAAACAATAACTTAAATAATTTATTTAAAAAACTATTTATTTTTATAGACCATAAACTATCTTATCTACATTCTTACTTAAATTTTTATCACCAGAAAAACGAATAGATAGTAAATCTTTTAATGTATATTTTTTTAATTTTCTTATTTTTAAATATCTTATTCATTATCCAATATAATATCAAATAAAAATAAACTGACAATATTTAATACAATAAAAAACCACCTTGCCGATTTCACTCGGACAAGGTGTTGATGTTTTTGCTGTTTTTTGGCTTACATTCCATCAGACACCATCAGGATTTATACTTCGCGGAACATAAGCTACCCGTCACAGCCTTGGTGAGCTATTACCTCACCAACAAGCTCATAGGCCGCAAACCCCTTTTAGGTAATTTACGTGTTACTCTCGCTGGTACAAGACCAGAACAGCACGAAGTGTTCCTCAGCAGTCTGCAAGATAGCATTTTTGGACACCATAATTAATGTTACGTAAAACTTTTTCTTTGTCAAATGAATTTAAATAAAAAATTCCCCCGAGTGCATTGCTGCACCCGAGGGGTTGAATTATCTTGATGTCAGGGGTTAACCTTGACTGGTTGTTGAACCTCCACCACCTCCAGTTGAACGTGTTGCCGGCTGAGGATAGTAGATCTCCCGACCGATATCCTGCGACTTGTATTCAGGATAGATGTAGTACACACCCGGATTCGGGACATTGATCCACATTCCACCTGATTGATACGGGAACTTGGTCCAACCAATACCACCAGGTACCAAGTCTTTCAACATTGCGACCTTGATGGTGATAGGATCACCTCCCCAATTGTCAGAGTTCTTCACCTGAAGATGGAATGATTGCTCTTTCCAGCTTGAGATTCTGACTTCAAAATTCGGGGGTGCGCCGTATTGAGGGCTTGTCGCAATAGTCACCGAGTTGCCTACATGTTCGGCATATTCGATACCGTGGACCATGACCGAATTGGTCACCGGTGTTGCAATCACGATATCCATGCGATCACCGGTAATCATATCGAAACGATACTGGCCGCCGTTCAGCACCAGTTCACTGAACCGTCCGACATAGTTCATCCATCCGAAGATCTGCACCCGGCCGTCGATGATATTGAGTTGGTACTTGTCACCGTTCATAGCGAGCATATACCCCTCAGTGATATCATCACCGACTGAATAGAGTAAGTCCTGGATAATGAAATACATGTCACCGGCCCAATTCGGAACACGATAGACAGGACTACCATCGACAGCATAGCCGACTTTCTCCATCTGAAACTGACGTTCCGAACGAAAGAGTTCGACACCACCGACTCCACGGATGATACCGGTGAGAGTGATGAAATCCTTGGCGTCAGTGATACCAAAACTTGGCCTGATACCTTGAATGACGGGAATCATGTCATCCGGAGATGTGATGCTCGCGAGCTTCACTTTCCGAAAGAACTTAGTCGTCGCACTTGGTGCTGTGCAATACACCTCGAGGGTGTCTGCTTGTGCCAAAGTTTCAACCACAGCGGCCCCACCGATAGAAAGATGTTTCGAGACATTGGGGTTCGGCAGTGGCATAGGTTCGGCCAAAGAGACGGAAGCGACGCAAAACATCGCGGTAATTAGGAATTGCAGAATTTTCATGTCTTGATTGATATTTTTGATTTTCGGTTATTGTTCGATTTTCGGCTGCGGTTCAAAGCTCGCATTGAGCGAGAATTCGACCGGGATGATCTTTTTGGTTTCAGCAACTTTCCCATGATGACCGGTTTTCACCTCCATCTTTGAGAACTTTGCTACGGGCTTAGGCTTGTATTCTGTCAACTTCGGGAACGTGAGACACGCCACCGCAATCAACAGAGCAAACCCCAACATAATAGTCAATGTGCTCTTTTTCATAAACATATATATAATATCACATATAGATAATAAAGTCAATAAATATCATTAAAAATCCTTGTATTATATAGTTTTTTCCATCTCCAAAGCCTTATCTATTTCCCCATTTAAAAAACCATCGACATCACTAGTTTCAAAATCAGTTCTATGATCCTTTACCATCTTATATGGATGAGTAATATAAGACCTGATCTGATTACCCCACTCGATACTTACAGTATCTGTAGTTGATAAACCTTTTTCTTTAAGCTTCATATCATCTTCTTTTTTCTTCAGAAGTTTTGCTTTTATCATGTTGATAGCCCTCTCTTTATTTTGTACCTGTGATCTCTCTTCTGTCACATGAACTGCTATACCTGTTGGTTTATGTACCATCCTAACCGCAGTCTCTCTTTTATTTACATTTTGCCCACCTGCTCCACCAGCTTTTGAAAATGAAATATCTAAGTCAGCCTCATTTAAATCAATAGATACTTGAGTATCAATCTTTGGTATTACTTCAACTAAAGCAAAAGATGTATGTCTTAGACTTTTTGCATTGAAAGGACTTATACGCACTAATCTATGTACACCTGATTCATTTTTTAAAATTCCATAAGCATTTTTACCTTTTATTTCGAAAGTTATATTTTTATAACCACCATGATCATTCTCATGTTGATGTATTATAAACATAGACCAACCCCTATTCTTAACATATTTAAAATACATATTAAATAACATCGCGGCGAAGTCTTCGCTGTCATCTCCACCAGCACCGGGAATAATACTGATTATTGCATCATTTGATGAAAAATCATTCTTAATCAATTCTTGTTTGAGATCTTGCAATTCTTTCATAATCCCTTGTGCTTTAGCGGAATCATTCCAAAAATCTGGTTGTAACATTTGATTTTCTATCTCTTCTATTCTATTTTTGATTTCTGTATTATTCATATATTGATTTATTTGTTAATCCAATATAACACTATCACCCTGTTCTGGATGTACTGCATCTATTTCATAATAATCCCTTAATCTCTGGACTAAGAATAACGCTGACTTTGTCTCACCCATAGTGACAAAAACTTTTTTCAAACCAAAACCTGCTGTAGCAACAAATTCTTGTAAACGATCAGAGTCTTTATGACCTGAGTATCCATCTATTTTTCTAATTTCACAATTCACCTTAACTTTATGATCATATATACTAACTTCTTTTGCTCCATCATATATTTCACGACCTAAAGTTCCTAAAGCTTGAAAACCTAAAAATAATAATATTGTATTTTTATCACTTAAATAATTTAATTCATGATGTTGTATGCGACCACCTGTAGACATACCAGAACCGGCCATAATTATCTTTGGATTTTTTGTATGTATTAAAGCCTTTGATTCTTCAGCTGATTGAGTTATTGTTAGATTTCTAAAATCCAATATATCATCACCATTTTTCTTTCTTAAAATCGCTTCTTTATTATAATCTTTTATATATTTTTCATATATAGGTAATAATTTAGTAGCCAATGGTGAATCAAGATAAACCGGTATCTCTGGTATCATCTTATCTTCAAACATTTTATTCATTTCATATAATATTTCTTGGGTTTTCTCCAATGAAAATGATGGTATTAAAAGTATTCCATGTTTTTTAATCGTATCCTCAATTGCTGTTTTTAATTTTTCAAATCTAACTGCTTTATCTTCATGATTTCTATCACCGTAAACACTTTCCATAACTACATAATCTACACCATCTATATCCTCAGTATCTTTCAATATTGGCGTTGGACTATTACCGAGATCACCTGTAAATAGAAACTTTCTCAATTGTTTATTCAAAGGTATATGTATCTCAAACATTGATGAACCTAAAACATGACCAGCATCTTTCAAATAAACACTAACATCTAACTCTTTGAACAAATCGAAATTTTGATGATATGGTATAGTCTTCCATAAATCAAATGCTCTTTTAACATCTTCTGGATGATATAGGGGCTCAACTTTTTCATGATCAGCTTCTTGTGTTATCAATTTTAAAGCGTCCTCTAGCATATACACAGATAAATCCCTAGTCTCTGGTGTACTATATATTGTACCCTTAAAACCATGCTTTATAAGTTTCGGTATTAGACCTATATGATCCATATGAGCATGAGTTACTAACAATATATCTATATCTTTTGGATCAAATATAAATGGTGAGTTGTTATATACTTTTGCTTTATCTGAACCTTGTTCCATACCACAATCAACAAGAATCCTCTTTATTCCTCTATTTTTATTTATTTCTAATAAAAAATTTGCTCCAGTAACGGAAGACACACCTCCACAAAATGTTATTTTTGCAAATTCTTTTGATTCTTTATTTTGTAAAAACATATATATGCAATTATCCCACCTAAAGCATTCATAAGCAAATCAACTATGGTATCTATTAAGAAATTACTATTTATATAAATATTTTTACCTAGATAAAACTCAATATATTCCCAAAATATACTAACAAAAAATATAAATAATAAAATATTAATATTATTATCCATCTTTATATCCCTCAGTATAGATATAGCCAAAGTGGTGATAGAAAATCCACCCAATAAATGCATAAATATATCAGTATTTGGATAAAAATAATAAAAACTATTTATTTTAAAGATTGTATCTAATGTGATAAGTAGAATTAATAGTAATAAACTTATGAAAAATAGTTTTTTATCACTGATTAACATGGCTTTAGCAAGGGTCGTTTGTTTTATTCGTTTCGATCAGAGGTCCTCGGAAGCAAAGCTTCCTGCGGATGATCTCACTCATTAAACTCACTCAGCAAACCACCCCTATTAAAGCCCCTAAACTAACTAGACCTAGTCTTTAAAGCTAGGTGGGTGTCTTGAGATCTAAACCACGGTTTAGAAACTACATTGGACTCCCTTAAAAAAATGTCTAAGCTAGTTGTTTAAGGACAATATTATTGTATCACTTTAAGGTTCTATATAAATCTAGACATTTCGTCTTTTTATATTATATATTTCAGCTTCTTCTGAATCTTCATCGGATTCAAATTGTTTATTTATTTCTGCCTGTAGATCAACTATACCTTGATTCTTTTGACTTCCTTGGAAACCTGTACCTGCTGGTATCAATCTACCAATCAAAGTATTTTCCATAATACCATACAGTGGATCATGTTGACCTTTCAAAGATGCATTTACCAATATTCTGTTTGTATTTTGGAATGAAGCAGCTGTTAAGAATGATTGTCTATTCAGAGAACCTTCCATAGTACCCATGATTACTGTCTTACCTTTAGCTGGCATCATATTATTCTCCTCCATTTTATTATTCACTCTCAAGAATTCAAATGATTCCACTACATCACCTTCTGAAAATTCTGTGTCGCCTTTGTTTGTAATAACGATTCTGTTAAACATTTCGCGAACAACTATCTCTATGTGTTTACGTGCAAGGTTATCTCCTTGTAACTCATAAATTCTTTTTACTTCACCTATTATATATGCTTGAGCAACATCACGTCCGGCATAATCATATAATTCATTAACGTCAGCTGAACCATCAGTCATTATTTGACCACGAATCACATGTTGACCAACCTTAACTTGAACTATACGCATAGGATGAACTGAGAATTCTAATTCACTTCCTGTTTTCTTTGAAGTCTTATGAGGAACATCAGGTAATATTCTAATTATTTTCTCATTATGTTTTTCTATAACTGCTGTAACTACACCATCATGTGATGCAATAGCTGCAGGATTCTTAGGTGTTCTATTTTCAAATAACTCTTCAACGCGTGGAAGACCGGCTGTAATATCTCCACCTGCTTGAGCAACACCTCCGGCGTGGAAAGTACGCATTGTAAGCTGTGTACCTGGTTCACCGATAGCCTGGGCTGCGACTGTACCTACTGATTCACCGATATCTATAACCTCACCTGTTGACAGGTCGGCACCATAACATTTTGAACATATACCTCTCTCTGTTTTACATGTCAAAGGTGATCTTACCTTAACAGAATCTATATCCAATTTATCTATAGCTTTAGCGTCATCTTTTGATAACATATGGCCTTTTTTAAATACTACTTCACCATTTTTATCAAGTATATCTTGAGCTAATATTCTAGAGAATATATTTTTACTAAAGTTTGATTCTATACCTGAAGCTGTCTTCTTTGTTATCACAATACCATCATGAGTTTTACAATCATTTTCTGTAACGATAACTGATTGTGCTAAGATGAATAATTTTCTAGTTAAATAACCAGCTTTAGCAGTGTTCAAGGCGGTATCTGTCATACCTTTACGCGCACCGTGAGTTGAGATGAAATACTCAATAGGAGTTAAACCTTCTCTAAATGAAGATTTTATAGGAAGCTCTATAGTTGTTCCTCTGGCTGTAGCAATAAGACCTTTAATACCAACCATCTGATTGATGTTACCTATAGAACCACGAGCTCCTGAAAGTACCATATCATTAACAGGACCATTTGTTGGAAGTGTTGCAGGAATCATTTTTTCTATTTGACCTTGTACAGCTTGCCATAGACGAACTATTTTAACGTGCTTCTCTGTATCAGATAATAAACCTTTATTATATGCATCGTAAATTTTATCTGCTTTTTCCTGAGCATCATCTAAAGCTTTATATTTATCTTCTGGTATTTGTATATCTGAAATACTCCATGTAATACCTGATTTTGTAGCAAATGAGAAACCGAATTTTTTAATAGAATCGATAATTGGAGCAACTGAATTTCTTCCCTCTTTGATAATTAATTCATCTATAATGCCGTTCATAACATTTTTGTTTATTTCACGGTTTATATATGTCATACTCTTTGGTAATAATTGATTGAACAATATACGACCTACTGTTGTTTCAAATAATTTGCCTTTATATTCACCAAATTTATCATCTTCAGGTGCTAGAACTTTTATAGGAGCTCTATAAGATATAACACCATTATTCAATGCTGTTATAGCAGCTTCTGGGGATTCAAAATATTTATCAGCACCTATTTCATCACTAGACATTTTTGTTACCCAGAATGCACCAACAACAATATCCAACATTTTATTTGTAATTGTGGCATCACCTGATCCTGGTTTCAAAATATTTCTATCTGATGCCATGATGTTATGTGCTTCGTATTGAGCCTCTTCTGAAAGTGGAACGTGTACTGACATAGTATCACCATCGAAGTCGGCGTTAAATGGTGAACATACAAGTGGATGAAGTTGTATAGCATTACCTTCTATAAGAACAGGTTGAAAAGCTTGCACAGAAAGTCTATGCAATGTTGGGGCACGGTTTAGAAGAACATATTTATTCTTAATTATTTCTTCAAGTATTGACCAAACATTTTCATCTTGATCTTCAATCATTCTGTTAGCACCTTTTATACTAAAAGCCAATTCTCTCTTTAATATCTCTGAGATAACGAATGGTTTAAATAATTCAAGAGCCATGTGTTTTGGAAGACCACATTGATTCAATTTAAGTTCTGGACCCACAACGATAACTGAACGACCTGAATAGTCTACACGTTTACCCAATAGGTTTTGACGGAATATACCTCTTTTACCTTTTAGGTTATCAGCTATAGATTTTAATGCTCTCTTTTGTCCAGGATTTATACCTGAAGCAGCACTATTGCCTTTCATTGAGTTATCAAGTAAAGCATCGACAGCTTCTTGTAAGATTCTCTTTTCATTTCTTAAAATAACATCAGGAGCTTTTATATCATAAAGTTTTTTCAAACGATTATTTCTATTTATAACTCTTCTATAAAGATCATTTATATCTGATGTCGCTTGACGACCTCCATCAAGAGCAACCATAGGACGAAGTGCAGCAGGTATAACTGGTAAAGCTTTGATAAATGTCCATTCTGGTCTTACACCTGATTTTTTCATAGCATTTATAAAACCAAGTCTTCTCTGAATTTTTTCTTTTTCTACAGATGAAGCTTTTTCTAAATCTTGATTTAATTTTTTGTATAATTCATTTATATTTAGACCTTTCAATATACTATATATAACTTCACCACCGATCCCTGCTTCAAAAGCTGAACCAAATTTATATGAGAATTTATGATATTGATTTTCATCTAAAACTTTCCCTACATTGATAAGATCTATATCTGCTTTTGTTGTTGCCATCAAATCACGTAATGCCTCTTTTGTTTTTTCATCAACAATAGTTTTCATTTTTGATTTAAATTCATCATCAAGCTCACGATGTAATCTTGCTTTTTCTTTTTCATCAACTTTTGTGATCAAATAACCAGCAAAATAAATAACTTTCTCTACATCTCCAGCTGACATACCAAGTATAGTCGCTATTCTTGATGGCATATTTTTCAAATACCATATATGTGATACAGGAACACAAAGTTCTATATGACCCATTCTCTCACGTCTTACTATAGATTTTGTGATCTCAACACCACATTTTTCACAAACTATACCTTTATATCTAACACCTTTATATTTACCACAATAACATTCATAATCTTTCTCTGGACCAAATATCTTCTCACAGAATAGACCATCTCTTTCACTACGAGCTGTTCTATAGTTTAAAGTTTCTGGTTTTTTAACTTCACCTCTTGACCATTGTCTTATTTTTTCAGGTGATGCAAGTCTTATTGATACTGAATCAATATCATCAACTGAAGATTTTGTTTTTATTTTTCTATTTTTCAACATATTTATTTTTTATTTTAATTTAATTTTATTAATTTGTTTTTAAATAAATTTATTCTTCAGTTACATTATCTTCTAATTCAGTTATATGATCTTCATCTTCCACATCTAGACCATATTCTTCATCTATTGTTGTTCCATCATGTTCTTGATGTTGACCGATATGACCTACATCTAAACCTATATCAAGATGCTTACCTTCATCATTATCAAAACCTACATCTATACATAAACCTCTCAAGTTTGATAGAAGAACATTAAATGATGCAGGTGTATTTGGATCTGATATCCTTTCACCTTTAACAATAGCATCATAAGTGGCTGATCTACCTTGTATATCATCTGATTTTATAGTTAACATTTCACGAAGTGTATAAGATGCACCGTAACCAGCAAGAGCCCAGACCTCCATTTCTCCAAATCTTTGTCCTCCTCCTTGAGCTTTACCTCCAAGTGGTTGTTGAGTAATAAGTGAGTATGGACCTGTGGCACGAGCATGAACTTTATCTTCAACCATGTGGTGAAGTTTAAGCATATACATGTATCCTACTGAAACATCTTGTTCATAAGCTTCACCTGTACGACCATCAAACAGGCGCATTTTTCCTGATCTATCATATCCAGCTTTTTCAAGTTCATCTTGAACCTCTTCTGATGTTGGTCCCATGAATGCAGGAACTATAGCTTGATAACCAAGTTTTGAAGCAGCAAGACCTAAGTGTAATTCTAGGATCTGACCTAAGTTCATACGTGAAGGCACACCCAATGGTGTAAGTATCATATCAACTGGAGTACCATCAGCCATATATGGCATATCTTCTACAGGCAGCACTTTAGATATAACACCCTTGTTACCGTGACGACCAGCAAGTTTATCACCTACTGATATATTTCGAAGAAGTGCTACTTCAACATATATTCTTTTTAGAATACCTGATTCTAATTTATCACCTCTTTCTCTTGAGAATATTTTCACACCGATAACACGACCTCTTTTACCATTTTCAAGTCTTTTTGATGTATCTTTAACATCTCTTGCTCTATCACCGAAGATTGATCTAAGTAATCTTTCTTCTGGAGTAAGTTGAGTTTCTGTTTTTGGAGTAATCTTACCAACCAATATATCTCCTGGTCTAACTTCAGCACCAATACGTATAATACCTTCAGCATCAAGATCTTTAAGTTTAGCTTCTGATACATTTGGAATATCATGTGTGGTTATTTCTGGACCAATCTTTGTATCACGAACATTAATAACAAATTCTTCTATATGTATAGATGTGAATTTTGAGTCTTTCACTAATTTTTCTGAGATTATGATAGCATCCTCATAGTTTGAACCACTCCATGTTAAGAATGCAATCAAAACATTTTGACCAAGTGATATTTGTCCATCTACTGTTGTTGATGTATCGGCCAATACATCACCTCTTTTTACCTTTTGTCCAAGTGAGACTATTGGTCTTTGATGGAATACTGTAAATTGGTTTGTTTTATTAAATATTGCTAATCTGTAAGTTGTCTCTCTCTTGCCTTTTATTGTTATAGAAGAAGCATCGACATGTGTTATTTCTCCATCTTCTGGAGCAATTATTATACGACCAGTATCTCTTGCAGCTATCTCTTCAATACCAGTAGCAACAAAAGGAGCTTCTGGAACTATACAAGGAGTTGCTTGTTTCTGCATACCAGAACCCATGAGTGCACGGTTGGCATCATCGTGATTCACGAAAGGAATCATAGAAGTAGCAATAGAGAAAGGTTGTCCTGAGGCAACATCAATAAAATCAACTTCATTTCTATGAACGATTATAGGGTCACCTTTTAGACGAACTTCTACCATCTCCTCTTTTATGAGACCATCTTTATCATAATCAATAGCAGCGTGGGCAATCTTATATCCTTCTTCTTGTAAAGCATCTAGATAAATAACTTCGTCAGTAACTTTACCTTTTTTTACTTTAGCATATGGAGTTTCAATCATTCCAAAATTATTTACCCTTGCATAAGCAGCCAAGTGAAGTACAAGACCGATGTTGGCACCTTCTGGTGTATGTATAGGACAAACACGACCATAATGAGATGGATGAACATCACGAACCTCAACACCAGCTCTATCTGATGAAAGACCACCTTGTCCAAGGGCTGTAAGAGTTCTTAAGTGTTCTAATTCTGATAGAACGTTTTCTTGACTCATGAATTGTGACAATGCGTTTGTTGAGAAATATTCTTTTATTCTAGCCTGTAGAGGACGAGGAGAAATCAATTGCATTGGTTGAGATACATCTGACTCTATAGTGGACATTCTGTTCTGAACATTTTTCTTGATTTGTAATAAACCTAGTCTAACTTTTGCTTGTAATTGTTCACCAACAAATCTAACACGTCTTGAACCCAAGTGATCAATATCATCACCTTCTGAGTCTGGAATATTTGTCATTGTACAAATATTACTTATAAGAGTTATAAAATCATCAAGATTTAAAGTTGTTCTTGATAGTGATTTTTCACTCATATCTTTACCAAAACGTGAATTAAAACGGAAACGTCCAACTCTTGAGAAATCATATCTCTCAGCTTTAAACATATTTTCTACGAAATCTTTAGCATTTTGAACTGTAGCAAGCTCACCGTCACGCATCTTTTTATATATTTCAATATAAGCCTCGTCCGCTGTTTTTGTATGATCCTTAGCTATTGTGTGTTCTATATGTGATTTTATATGAGCATCATCAATAAATAATTTTTTAATATCAGTATCTGATTCTGCACCTAGAGCACGTAACAATGTTGTTACTGGGAATTTTCTCTTTTTATCTATTTTTATATAAACTGCCCCATCTGGATCTGTATCTATTTCTATCCAAGAACCACGAGCTGGTATAATCTTTGCGCCGATATAATTTTTACCTTTATGTTCATTAGATGTAAAAAATGCACCAAAACTTCTTGCAAGCTGTGGCATTATACATCTTTCTATACCATTTATAATAAATGTTCCATGCTCTGTCATCATAGGAAGATCAGACATAAAAATTTCTTGTTCTTTTTCAGAACCGGTTACATGGTTTATAAGTTTAATTGTAGCCTTTATAGTAGCTTCGTAATTAACCTTATTTTCTTTCGCATAAAATTCATCATATTTAGGTCTATCTAATTTGATACCTTCAAAACGAAATTCAAATTTCTTTTCTGTATAATCTTTTGTAACAGAAAATTCACTGAAAACTTCGTTTAACCCCTTCTCCAAAAACCATTTGTATGATTGTATTTGACCTTCTACTAAGTTTGGTAATGGTGTTAAAGATTCACGAAAACGTGAAAAATGTTTTCTTTTCAACATATTGTAATATTAAAAAATGTTAGGAATTAAAAATGATAATAATGCGAAAAAGGCTATCATTACTCAATCAGTTTTACGCTAGAGCTATCATATCATAAAATTCCTTTACCTGCAAGGTTGATTTTTAGGTGCGGTGGTGGTTGTACTATATCCCCGTCACAACCCTAACATCAGCTCCTATCTTATTTAACCTCATCGCTATATCCTCATATCCTCGACTTATTGGATATATATTTCTTAGTATTGATTTTCCATTTGCCCCTAACATCGCAATCATGATTATCATCGCGGGTCTTAAAGCTGGTGGACAAACTATCTGCGTAGCTTTAAGTGGAGTTCCTCCTTGTATAAACACACGATGTGGATCAGCTAAGTTTATGTTTGCACCAAGCCTGTTCAACTCTGTAAAATATATCGCCCTATTTTCCCACATCCAATCATGTATCAAGGTTATACCTTTAGCTTGTGTAGCTATAGGTACGAAAAACGGAAGATTGTCTGTGTTTATGCCAGGATAAGGTTGAGCGGCTATCTTATCTATAGGTGCTATAAGTTTTGAAGGGTATACAGTTATGTCTACAAGTTTTGTTCTACCGTTTAAAGCATAATAAACTTCACTTTGTTTATATTTTAATCCCATCTTTTTTAACTTAAACATTTCAAGAGCTAAAAAATCTATAGGACACCTTGTCACAGTTAAAGTTGATTCTGTAACAACCGCAGCTGAAATAAACATCATGGATTCTGTTGGATCTTCACTGTTATAATAATCAATATCCATATCTATACTTTCTATACCGTGAACTATCATGGTAGTAGTTCCTATTCCCTCTATCTTAACTCCAAGTTTTTCCAAGAAAAAACAAACTTCTTGTACTTGATAGTTAGGTGGTGCAAATTGTATAGTAGTTTTTCCTTTTATAAGTGCAGCAGCCATCAATATATTTTCAGTAGCAGTATCACTAGATTCTGCCATGATTACATGTGTCGGTTTTAATTTTCCAGACTTTATATGATAATGATCAGCTTTAGTGTCTATCTTGGCCCCAAGATCTTCAAGTCCATATCTATGGGCTGATATAGTTCTTTGTCCCATCTTACAGCCACCAGCATGAGGAAGTTTGAATTCTTTTTCTAAGTGTAGAAGTGGACCAATAATCATAAGACCTGATCTTATCTTTCCCGCCGCATTTTGATCAAGACTATGTATTTTTAATTTCTTGGGAACTATTATTTCAAGAGTATTTTTTTCTATCCATTTTATAGACACACCCAAACTTTCCATAAGTTCTATTATCCTTTGAACCTCTTCTATACGAGGTATACCATGCAATCTTGTTTTACCTTTATTCAATAAAGATGCACATATAAGTCCAAGTGCTCCATTTTTAGAAGTGTTTGTTGCAATACTCCCTGATAATTTTCTACCACCATGTATTTCAACATCTATAGAATCAGATATTGTCATCACTTTTCTTCCGAGGGCTTCGCTTATTCTATTTAACTCTTCAGTGGTCATATTTTGTCCACCATTTTCCATACGAGCTACTGCACTCTGTGATGTTTTTAAAAGTTTTGCAAAATCACTTTGTGTAAGATGTCTATCTTCTCTAAGTTTTTTTATAAAAAATCCAAGATTTTTATTTGTGTCTGTTTTTATTTTTTTTGACATATGTATATATCATATATGATATATCGTATAATGACAAAAATATGAAAATTGTGAAATATTTTCAAATAAATGTAAATTATATCGATTCAGCATTTAGTCTAACCTTCTTCAAGAAAGCCTCTCTTTCTCCCTGACTTCTCTTAAAGCTTTTATCAAAAATCATCATAGTTTTATGTTTTAAGCCGCAAAAATGTAATAAACCCATGCTCCAAAAAAACTTTATAGGATTCAATAAAAATATAGCTGTCTTAAACCACCACATATTTCCATCACATGTAAAAAATATATGAGCATTTTTATCTTTAAGTAAGCCCACAGGTTTTCCGTCTACATATTTAAAAGCAAAATGAGAAGTAAAAACATTATCAAAAAAATTTTTCATTATTGCCGGTGTGCCCATCCACCACAAAGGATGTATAAAAACCATATCTGTACACTCTAAAATCTTTTGTTGCATTTTTTTAACATTATCACCAATATTTCTCATATCTTCTTTATTTTCAAAATTTAAAAAAGGTATTTGCAATTCAGTTTTATATAAATCAACTATTTCAACCTGATTGCCTTTTGACTCAACACCCTCTTTTACTGATTGAGCTATACTGTGAGTAAAACCTTTTGTTGAAGGATGAGCTGTTATTATCAATATTTTTTTCATAATGATATTATATCATCAAACCTAAGAGAAAAAGAGTTTACACTTTTTTGTATAAACAATTTTTTCTGGGGGGTATTATTTTATCTTTAAAATCTTAAAAGCTTCATACACCATTTCTAATATCCCTTCTTTTGTCTTATGCACAGCCATAAAACCTGTTTTATGACAAAACTTTCCGCTCTCTATGCCTGTGATTTTATCAAGATTTTCATCTACCAAACCTCTCCAGCTTTCCGGAAAATAAAATCTAGCATCATATAGCTCATCCCCTTTTTCAACAACTTTGGCTGACCAATTACCTCTAGAATCTGGATAGACAGTCAATAGAGGTTCTGGAAATTTATTAAAATTATAATTATAAAATTTATCACATACAATAACTCTTTTGTCTTTTGCTTTTTTGTAAGCTTTTATAGCTAATTTTTTTTCTACACCTGCATTTATTGAATACATAACAACATTTTCCAAAAAAGTTTCTGCAAATTTTACTAATTCAAAAAACTTTTTATCTATATCTTTAGGTTTATCAGACTTTATATTAACTTTACACATTTGAAAATAATTATCTATTGTTGCTATATCAACACCCTTAAAAACTTGTCTATAAGTTAAAGTCCCATTATCCATACCGTCAACATGTTGTATCAACCTCTTTTCAACTATCTCATAACAATCTTTTATAAAATTTTTATTTTTATTTCCAGACATCATAGATATAAGCTCTGGACCGAAATGTTTAAAAACTAAACCGAAGGCTGCATAAGGTATACCATTAGGACGCACTAATTTTGCATCATTTTGATGGTGATCGAAACGAAGTTCTTTAGGATTATAGACCATACCAACATCATAAACCATATCAGCTTTTTCTATATCTTCAGGCTTAAAACTTCTTTTATGTATAATTTTTATCTTTTTATCTTTATTTTTAAAATAAAGATTTATTGTAGCAGTAGCAAATATATCGTCTGCATGAAATATACCAGAGTGAGTGAGAATAGTAATTTTTTTCATATTTATCTATTATACTACAAAACCGCAGTCTTATCAGAATTCCAGACTTTTATAATAGCCACGAACACGCTCAAAACCAAAGGACCAAGAATAAACCCTTCTGGACCAAATACAGATATTCCTCCTATTATAGATAATAATATAAATAATGAATGTATTTTTATGCCTTTTTTTATAACTTGAGGTCCAAGAAAATTATCTATAAGACCCACCGCAAAAGTACCCCACAATATCTGATATAACCAAAACCAGCTATCATTCTTTGTAACATAAAGATATATTGATGCAGGTATCCAAACCAAAGGTGCACCAAGTCCAGGTATCAAAGCTAAGAAACCAGCCAATGTACCGAAGAAGAAAGGATTAGGTACCCCAAACACTAATAAACCTATACCTGTAAAAATTCCTTGAGCTAAAGCTACTGTAATAGAACCTATCATAATAGAATCTATAGACTGTTTTATTGATGAAAATATCTTATCGTCACTTTCCTGTTTTAAAGGACTTACTATAGAATATAACTCTCGAAACTGTTTTCCATCTCTCAAAAAATAGAACATAGCCAATAAGAACAAAAATAATTTTAATAACACATCAACAGTACCTGTAAACAGGTTACCAATATTCAATACAAAAAAGTTTGATATTGATTCAGCTATTTTGTTTATATCTATTCTAAAATTTATATTTGGAGATATTGTAGTAAAATAATCCTTTATCTTATCGCTTATAAAATTAATATTTATGCCTCTATTTGTTATATTTTCATAAACAGATTGTGTATCTATAAATACTTTTCCCATCAAAAAAAACATAGGGGTTATAACTATTAATAAAAATAACAATATGGAAATAAGGGCAGCTAGAGAACTTGATATCTTTCTAATAAACATAATCTTTGATAACCATTTCTCTATTTTTTTATATGCAGGCCTTATTAAGGTTGAAAATACATAGGCTAAAACTAATACAACTATGAATTTTGACAATATAAATAAAGATAAAACTGCAAATAACGAGACTAATATTATAAAATATATATTTTGCTTATTCATGTAAATATTGTATCACAGATACATATGAACTATAATTATATATGTCAGATTATTTAAATTTAAATATTATAAAAATAAAAAAAATGAAAAAAACTTCAATATTAATATTAACGCTAATTCTAGCTATTTCTACATCAGCCATGATAGCTCCACCACCAGCAACATCCACAACATCCACAACTAAATACAACGTGACTCTATCAACCAAGGGCGCAGGAAAAGGATATTTTACAAAGACACCTGCTATAGAAATAGGTGTGGGTAGAGCAACTAAGGTTGATAAAGGAACCGTTCTATCAATAACAGCAACTCCATACACAGGTTCAAAATTTGTATCTTGGGGCGGAGATTGTAAAAACACAGAAGGACCAACATGTAAAATAACAATTGATGGTCCTAAAAATATCGTAGCCACTTTTGCTAATGAAGAAAAAGCGATTGGTCAAACAGCATTACAAACAGTAAATGCAACCTGTGCTAAAGCTGCTTTGGAGAAAAGAGATTCAAAAATAACTGCTGCTTATCAAAGTTTTACAACAAAATGGATTGCAACAATAACAACTAGAACAGCTGCTCAAAAATTAGCATTTGATAAAACAGGAACAGAAAGAACTATGGCTTTAAAAACAGCATCTAATACTGCTTCTGCTACTCAAAAAACAATAATGAAAGAATTAACAAATGAAAAAGGTGCAGCAAAATCTATATACAGATTGGAGATGAAGCAATGTGGTTATGAAGACACATCAAATGATGAATAATCGTTCTATATAAAAACAATAGAATAATAAAATCACCTATAATAGGTGTTTTTATTTTATAAATATATTACAATGACCCCATGCCAGAGTTACCCGAAGTACAAACAACAGTTAATGGAATAAACACTGTTGCCAAAAACAAGATAATAGTAGATGTTTGGACTGATCTAAAAAGTGAGGCTAAGATGTTTTCATCTACAATTAAAAACCCTAGATTTTTTGCTAATTTTAAGAAAAAAATAATAAACGGAAAAATTACAAAAGCAGACAGAAAAGGTAAAAACATTTTAATACACCTAAACAATCAGGAAACCATACTCATACATATGAAAATGACAGGTCATATTATGTATGGAAAATATATTTATAATAAAAAGGAAAACAAATGGATACCAGAAAAAGGTCAAAGAGCTTTAGAAGATCCATACAATAGATTTATTCATTTAGTTTTTACATTGAATAATGGCATGCATCTAGTAATGTCTGATACTAGAAAATTCGCCAAAGTGACTTTAGTAGACGAAGACTTACATAAAGAATTAAAACAAATAGGCCCGGAACCATTAGATGATAATTTTACATATGAAGTGTTTAATAAAAACATAAATAAATATCCAAATAAATTTATAAAAACATCATTAATGGATACAAGGCTTGTTGCAGGTATTGGAAATATCTATTCAGATGAAATATTACATAAAGCTAAAGTCTTGCCATATAGACCTGTTTCCTCTTTGAATAATATTGAATTAAAAAATATTTATAAAAATATAAAACCATTACTTTTAGATGGAATAAACTTTGGTGGCGACTCTATGAGTGATTATAGAAATATATATGGCGAAAAAGGTAATTTTCAGGGTAAACACAAGGTATATAGAAGAAAAGGATTGAACTGTTTTGGTAAAGATTGTAAAGGTTCAATACAAAGAAAAGTGTTAAATGGCAGGTCAAGTCATTATTGTCCAGATTGCCAGAAATAAGGGTTTATAGAGTTTCGTGTTGT
>CAYZIG010000003.1:0-18074 GCA_964478465.1 uncultured Candidatus Saccharibacteria bacterium
AAATACTGAGCCTCTAAACACATTTACCCTATTTTCAAAATCTTTAGGAGAGATAACTCTTTCAACCTCTATATGATCACGAAAATCTGATATACCAGTTCTCTCTATTATTTTATCTATTACGAGATTTTTATAATTCTCTTTTTCTGTATTCCAATCTATATCAGCTGTTAAATCAGAAACCGGTACCAAGATATATAAAGTAGACTTTCCTTCTGGTGCAAGAGTGTGATCTGTCTTGGATGCATTATGTATATAAAAAGAAGGATCTTTAGACAATATCTTATTCTCAAATATATCTTTGATGTTTTGTTTATAATCACCTGAAAAGAATATATTATGATGATCCAAATCTTCATATTTTTTATTCATACCCAAATATATCATAAAGGTTGAACATGAATATTCTGATTTTTCTATTTTTTTATCTTTCCACTTTTTTCTATTTTCATTTTTAATCAGATTTTTCATACCATAAGCAAAATCAGCATTCATAATGATTTCATCTGCCCTGTCCTCTGTTCCATCGTCAAGCAAAACACCAGCCGCTTTACCATCTTTAACTATTATTTCTTTTACTTTTTTATTTAAAACTATATTAGTGCCATTTTCTGAAGCAACTTTAGCCATAGCTTCAGTAATCTTATGCACACCTCCTATCGGATGATATATACCATATTTATGTTCTACATAAGATAAAATAGTAAAAGGTCCTGGGCAATGCCATGGTGACATACCAAGATATTTTGCTTGAAAAGTCATAGATATCTTCATATCCTCATGTTTAAAATATCTGGATAAAACACCATATATACTTCTATGTATATCCATAACAGGTAAAGCTTTTAATAGTTTTAGTCTAAAATAGTGATACCATTTATGATAAGGTACTTTTAAACAAGGATACATTTTATCAAACTTTATAGATTGTTTATTAAAATATCTATCATAATTAACCTCATCTCCGGGAAATATATTTTTTATTTCTGATTTTAATTTATCTTTATCAAAATAAACAGGAAATTTTTTACCATCTTTAAAATGTAATTTATATAAAACATCTAATTTCCTCCAATCTATATAATCATGTAAATTTTTACCAGCTAAGCTAAATACCTCCTCAAAAATCTGCGGTAGCATGACAAAAGTTGGGCCTAAATCAAATGTAAAATCTCCTGCCACTATAGGTGAAGTTCTTCCACCCACCTTATCCTCTTTTTCATAAACAGTAACATCATAACCTCTATGAGCTAAAATCATAGCTGAAGACAATCCACCAGGACCGGCCCCGATAATAATCACTTTTTTCTTATTCATGGGAAATATTATATCACAAATTATTGTTCAGAATTCCCTACATCATACATCTCAAGTGAAGTATTAAGTTGTCTATTCACTCTTATAAAAGTTGCTCTCTTAGATAATTCTTTTATAAACCTTGCACCAAGATATGTACATGTACTCCTTAATGATCCAAATAAATCTTGTATAAATATTTCTATATCTCCTTTATACGGCATAAGTACATATCTACCTTCTGACGCTCTATGAGTATCTTTTTTACCGTAAAATTCTTGTAATGCTTTATTGGAACTTGAACCAAAAAATTCTTTATATTTTTTACCATCCCTCTCAATCAAATCTCCACCACTTTGATCATAACCAGAAAATAATGAGCCCGACATATTAAAATCCGCACCCCCACAAAATGCTTTAGCTATGCATGATGGATATTTTTGACCACCATCAGCCACAACCAAACCACAATGAGCTTTTGTATTTGATATACCATGAGCAGCATCAGCACATTCTATAACCGCTGAAAGTTGAGGATAGCCAACACCTGTCATACGACGTGTTGTACAAACAGATCCTGGACCGATTCCAACTTTAACTATATCAGCACCTGATAATAGTATCTCTTCAGTCATCTCATTTGTGACAATATTACCAGCAATGATTATATGTTGTGGACATAATTTTCTAACAAGCTTAATGGTGTCCAAAAATCTTTCAAGATAACCATTTGGCACATCGATACAAATAAAAGAAAAATTATCAAGAAGTTTCTTAGCTTTCATCTGCTTTAACTTCTTGATATCTTCATCTCTTATGCCTAATGTATAACAAACATAATCTGGTTTTTTGAATTTTTTAAAAAATTTTTCAAAATCTTGAATTGAATAATATTTATGAAATGTAGTAATGATTTTATGTTTAGATAAAGTCTCAGCCATAGAGAAAGTACCACATGATGCCATGTTCGCGGTCATAATAGGTACACCGGTCCAAGTTTTCGGAGAATGCAAAAAGGTAAATGTTCTTTCTAATGAAATATCTTTTCTTGAAGTTAATGTACTTCTCTTAGGTCTAAGTAATACATCATCATAATCAAGTTTTATGTCATTATCTATACGCATGGTTATTATTATATCATAATTTATGTTTTGCCAAATTTATTTATGGAATGAGTTTCTTCGCAGGAATCTTTGATTCCGAGGACTGAAACGGAGTGAAATAAATAAATTTATTAATAGAAAAGGTTAACATATTCGATAATGTATTTTATATTTGGTGAAGGACTATTTATCCAAATAAGTGGGATTTTATCTTTATTTTTACTATTTTCAATCTTATATTCTATCCATTTTATCACCTCTTGTTTATCTATATCTTCTTTAGAAGTTAAATCCGGCTCTTTGATTTTTGTTTTTTTATTAGCCTCTTCTTCATTTTCTTCTATAACCCTTGACATTATAGTTGACAATAATTTTATATTCTTATTTGTATATAAAATAATGCAATTTTCTTTATCTATATCTTCCAAAATTTTCAATAAAGAATTTTGAGCTTGTATAGAGATATCATCAAATATTAAAATTCCTAATTTTTTAAAATCTCTATTTAATTCATGTGTTGTTTTTTGAAAAATATTTTGAAACTCTCTTATATCCTCAATAGATACGGTCTTATTATCTAAAATAGATATATCAGCATTATTTTCAAAATTATCATTTATAAATGACAATCTATCTTCAATATTTTTATCAGTTTTTATTAAGACGGCTTCACCTTTTAATATTTTCATAATTAAAATTATCTCTTAGTTACTATAGCTTTTTTATATGCATTCAAGTGGTCAAGGGCTATACCTGTTCCCTTTGCTACGCAATAAAGTGCATCATTGGCAACATGAGCTTTCACACCTGTACGACGGAAAACTAACTCATCAAGATTACGAAGTAATGATGAACCGCCTGTCATAGTAATACCTTGATCTATAATATCAGATGCAAGTTCTGGAGGAGTTTCTTGTAACACATCCTTTATAGCCTTAATCATATCCCTAAGTTCTTTTGATATCGCTTTAACTATTTCATTTGTTTTTAACTCAATAGATCTTGGTAAACCAGTTATATAATCTCTACCTTTTACAGACACGGATAGTTCTTCCTCAACAGTAACAGCTGACCCTATCTTAATCTTTATATCTTCAGCGGTTTTTTCACCTATAGCTAGGTTATAATTTTTCTTTACATAATCAACTATAGCTCCATCTATACGAGTACCCGCACATTTTACAGAAGAACAAACAACTATACCTCCAAGTGATATAACAGCAACATCCGTAGTACCACCACCAATATCTACAATCATATTTCCACATGGATCCTGTATAGATATACCAGCACCTATAGCGGCCAGGATCGGCTCTTTAACCACATAAGCATTCTTGGCACCAGCGCGTATAGCAGCTTCTATAACAGCACGTCTTTCTGTTGAAGTGACACCAGCTGGAACAGATATCATAACTTCAGGAGCGATAAGATTCCATTTTCCTAAAGCTTTATGTATAAAATACCGAAGCATAGCTTCTGTCACTCTATAATCAGCGATAACACCATCACGCATAGGACGATATGCGATGATAGAATCTGGAGTTTTTCCAATCATCTCCTTTGCTTCTATACCAACAGCCAATATCTGATTATCACCTTCTGATACAGCAACCACCGATGGTTCATTTAAAACTATACCCTTACCAGGTAAAAATACTAAAGTGTTAGCAGTTCCTAAATCTATACCTAGTTTTTTTGAAAATAAAGACATTTGTGAAAATATGTTATATAATTTATTATTATTAATATAATATAGCATAAAATACATAAAAAATATATGAAAAATATAGCCCAAGAATTCAAGACTTTTATCATGAGAGGTAATGTTATGGACTTAGCAATAGGTATAGTCATCGGTACAGCCTTTACCAAAATAGTGACATCTTTGGTTGATGATATCATCATGCCATTATTAGGATTATTCAAAAAATTTGATTTATCTTATTGGATGATAGGACAGGTTAAAATGGGTATGTTTATAAATAATATAATAAATTTCTTAATTGTATCTTTCGCTGTATTTATGATTATAAAAGTATTAAACAGATTATCTAGAAAACAATTGATTAATCCTCAGGTTGAGATAAAAAAATAAAATTTACTTTATTCATTTCGATCAGAAGTCCTCGGAAAATTATCACAATTTTCCTGCGGATGATCTCATTCATAAAATAAATTTAATTAACAGTAACCTTCATAAACTTTCTTAAACTCCAAATATAAACTACACATGATATCCAAGCTCCTATAGTGAAAGATTTAGCTATATCTATAGCTGTTTTTGTTGACATATATGCTAACACTATAACAAAAGCTGTTCCAACAATACTCAATATCGCAGGTCTCTTATTATCCCCTCTTGCATAATAAACACGTATTATCAATAACTCTATACATTGAGGTATCAATGATAATGAGAATATACCGAAAGCTAAAGCTATAGTTTTATATGTTGCTATATTACCCAATAATATTAATACTATATAGTCTTTTAATATCCATATAGTTATAGTTGCCAAACCACAATATAAAGCGATTTTACCCGCAGTGTATTTAAATAAATCCCAAAAAGCTTTTTCATCTCCCTCTGCGTATTTTTTAGAAAATACAGGAAAAGCGGCCACGACAAAAGATACGCCTATTAAAGCCAATGGAACCCCTTGTAGATTATTAGCGAAATTAAGAATTGATGTATTTCCTACTGGAGAATGAGAAGAAAAACTATTTAAAAATAAAAACTGTATTTGAAGCATTGATAATATAAAAGCTCTTGGTAAAGAAGTTAATATAACCTCTTTAACAACAGATAAATCACTTTTCTTAATCTTAATAAATCTCGGTAAAAAATTATGACTTCTCACAAAAGGGATCTGTATCAGACCATGCAAAATACTACCTATAACTATACCGTATACAACACCCTTGATTCCGAAAAATGGATATAAAAACACAAGACCTAAAACCGTTGCCAAATTATAAACAACTGGAGATAGAGAATATAACAAGAATCTTTCTCTCATCTGAACATAAGATCCTAAAAGATTTGATATACCTAGAAATAATGGTTGTAATAATAATAATCTAGAATATAAAACAATATTTTCAATAGCATTCAAATCTCTAACACCAGGTGCTACCAGATGCGATATCAGATAGGGCATAAAAATCATCAATATAACAATAACTGTAATAGAAAATAATAAAAATACGGAAAATAATATGTTGTAAACCCTTCTCATGTTTTCATCATCTTGATTTTTATCGTATTTTACGAGAAGTGGTATTAAAACCGTGACAGAAACAAGGGATGTAAATATCGCAAACATAATGTCAGGTATTTTAAAAGCATAGTAATAACTATCGAGCGACAATCCTGTACCTACTTTATATGCAAATAATCTATCCCTTACGAGAGATAAAAGTTGAGCCAAAAAAGTAAAGCCAGCGATCATAATCGCAGTCTTTTGTAATGATTTGGATTTTAACTTATTTTGTATAAAGAGTTTTATATTCATCTCATTTATTTTAACAGATTATAATTGACTATATACTTGACAATATCTTAAAAACCATATAAATATAATATATCCTCCAAACAGACAATCGCTGTGATATTCAAATAGAAATATTAAGAATATTATAGAGGAAAGTCCGAACACTTGCCTTTTAGGCAGAAATGTAGAGGGTAACCCCCTTCTCTAGTGATAGAGAGATGCGAACAGTGACGTGTATTCCTGAAAAGAAATACAACTTACACAGAGTATACTCAATACAGTGTTGAAATAGTATTGAGAGTGAAACGGCTAAATTCTTACACAAGTGCAAGGCCGTGTGCGCAATATGCGTAAGTGCCGCTCGAGGTATATAGTAATATATATCCCAGATAAATGATTGTCGTTAATATTTATTTCGATAAATATTAATACAGAATTCGGCTTATAGTTTGAAGGAAAATAAAAATACCAACCGTAATAAGTTGGTGTTTTCATTTTACTAATCTATAATGTAAATATATGCAAAAATTTATTTTATTTGTCTTAGCTTTGGGTTTAGCATTCTTCTTATATCTATTACAAAATGGATATATATCTAATGAAGATTTCAGTATAAATAAATTTAAAAATAATACTGGTTTTATTATAAGAAAAAATTTAGATATACCAGACAGTAGAATCAATAGATCTGATATATATGTAACTGTTAATAATAAAGAATATAAAATATTTAGCTTTGAAGGAGATGACTTTAATACCTTATATAAATATCAATACACCGATCCAAAATATAAAATACCAATAGAAGCAAATGATGCTGTAACAGGTGTATGGATTGGTAATAGATACATATTTTATATAATCAAAAAAGATAATACTTATGAAGTATATAAAGCTGAATATCCTACAGATAGCCCTGATAAATTAGAATATTTTAAAATAAAAGTAATAGAAGAGACTGAATATACAAATAAAATAGAAATCAAATATTAGAACAAAGAATCGACTGCGTTTTTAACAACAACACCATCTGCTTTGCCTTTTAAATCTTTCATGATTTCTGACATGAGTTTACCTTTATCTTTTGCGTCTATGATATCCAATTCTATCTTTTTTGCTTCTACATATTTTTTAACATCTTCTTCTGACATCATTTGAGGTAAGAAAACTTCAAGATAAGTTAATTCATCTTTTTCATTTTGCGCAAGATCATCACGTCCACCTGCTGTGAATTGTTCAATAGCATCTTTTCTTTGTTTTACTTGTCTTCTGATAACAGTTAAAACTTCTTCATCTGATAATTCATCTTGAGGTGTTCTACCCTTTGCAACTGATTCATTTGTAAAAGCCGAGATTAAACCACGAAGTACTGTAAGTCTAACAGTTTCTTTTTTTAACATAGCATCTTTAATTTGATTTTTTATTTGTTGTTGTAGAGTTTCCATGTTGGCTATTATATATGAAATTGTGTGTCGTGGCGAGTTTTAGGTTTTGTTGACTATATCCGGTTTAAATTGTATTATTGTTTGAGTATGAACTCAAGATCCAAACTCACTGCTCTCAAAGTACCGGGTTATAGAAACTTCCTCGTGATACCTCAGAATAACACCCAGACCAATGTGGTCAAACGCAAACGTCTGGGATTCATTCCTCAAACCAAAGTTAAACAAGTCAGGGTCGAGTATTATATCCAGGACGGCATATTGATTGTCACCTTCCGCAAACACGACACCAACACCATGTTTTTCAACCAATATGCAGCTGAAAGTTGGTTCGAGAAAAAGCTCGAGGTATCAGATCTGGTCGGACAGAAAATCACCAGAACATGGACCTGTGTTCACGTTCACAAATCCTGTGTGTGTGGATACATCCGCCACCGCATCAAAGAAGGTAACATCAACATCCCGCAGAATCTACTCGAGGATTCAATCATTCCGGAACTGGAAATTTACGGGGTGAAATGCCCAAGAAAAGGTTGTAAACATGACCTTCACATTGAAATCCACGAGGTGGCTGAAAAAGTGTCCGTAGCAAAATAGTTACCAGCAAACCCTCAACCCAAAACGCGCGTATCCTTAACCGGACCGCGCATTTTTATTTAAGCATCTATCATACCTCCACGAAGCCTCATGTCCATCAACACATGTTCTTGATTACTATAATAATCAGGTAACACTGCTCTAATCTTAAAACCTAACTCTTCATACATTTCTCTAGATTTCCAATGTGTACCAGTTTCCAACTTGATAACATGACATTCTTTTTTCTTAGCATCCTCGATTATGTACTTTATAAGATCACGACCTATATCATCTATATTATCAGTCTGTTTGAATACAATAGAGACAATAGTTGCTACACCCATATTTGTTTCCAATACAGCATAACCAATAATCTTATTATCAGCATCATTTCTAACTACATATATAAATCTTTTCTGTGAATACAATCTTGTAACCTCACCAAAATGATCTGTATCAACCAAATCCCATTCTGTTGTCAAAAATTCATCTAAAACCTTAGGATGTTTTTGTAAATCAAATTCTTCTATTGTTACATCTATATAGTCTTTATGCATGCATTTTATTATATAACAAAACTAATAATTTTACCTGGTATATATATAGCCTTCTTAATAATTTTACCCTCTATGTGATTTTTCACTATTTTTTTAGCTTCATCTAGTATTTGTTTTTCATTTTTATTATCATCTATTTCTAATACACCACGTAATTTACCATTTACTTGTATACCAAGTTTTATAATATCCTTAACTATTTTTTTAGCATCATATTTTGGCCATGACGATATGTTTATAGATTTCTTATTTCCAAACATAGACCATATCTCATCCGATATATGCGGTGCAAATGGAGCTAATAATTTTATAAATTCCAAAAAATCTTTTTGATTAATATTTTCATCAAGATTGTTTAGTAAAATCATAAGTGAAGATACAGCTGTATTAAATGCAAAATCATTTATATCATCTGTAACTTTTTTGATAGTTTTATTAATCTCAGAAATTATTTTTTTATCAGTTTTGAGATTTTTATTTTTCTTATTATTTTCTTTTACAGTTTGCACTAAACGCCATACTTTATCCAAGAATCTTCTTGTTCCTATAAGACCTTCAGTTTGCCATGGAAGCTGTGAATCAAATGGACCCAAAAACATCTCATACATACGAAAAGCGTCGGCACCATAAGTTGCTATACAATCATCAGGATTTACGACATTTCCCCATCTTTTACTCATCTTTTGATTATCTGATCCTAAAATCATACCTTGATTTCTCAAAGCTTTAAACGGTTCTTCTGTTTGAGCTATACCTATATCTTTTAAAAATTTATTCCAAAAACGAGCATATAGAAGATGTCCGGTAGCATGCTCTAGTCCCCCAACATACATATCAACATTTTTCCAAAGTTTAGCAGCCTTATCACCAACTAAAGCTTTTTTATTATCAACATCCATATATCGCAAGTAATACCATGATGAACCTGCCCAGCCCGGCATAGTGTTTGTCTCATATCCAGCCTTAACCCAAGAGGATACACCTGCTAGTGGAGACTCGCCTGTTCCTATGGGTTCATATGAAGAAACTTTTGGTAAAGTTAGAGGTAAATCTTTGTCTTTTAATGGTGTAATTATTCCATTTTTATCATATTTAAGTGGTATAGGTTCACCCCAATATCTTTGACGTGCAAAAACCGCATCACGGATCTTGTATTTTGATATAGATTTTGCCCCCAATCTTCTTGCAATAATCTCAGCATCTTCAAGTTTTGTATCTTTTATAGAAATATCATACATAGATGCAAAATCAGCGTCTCTTTCATCTTTATCTGGTACACCCATAACCGCGCCTGTACCATAATCAGACAATACATAATTTGTCACATATATAGGGATTTTATGTTTATTATCTGGATGTATAGCATAAATATTTTCCAATAAAATACCTTTTTTTATTTTCAAATCAGATTCAGATACTCCCCAACCTTTTGTTTGTTGAATGATATTTTTAAATATATCTGAATTTTTAGTTATCAATTCATGATCTTTGGCTATAGCTAAAAATGTCACACCATTTAATGTATCAAGTCTTGTTGTGTATATATTTATATTATCAACTTCACCAACATTTTTATTTAAAGGAAAACTTAATTCATACCCATAACTTTTACCTATCCAATTTTTCTGTATCAATTTAACATGATCAGACCAATCTAATTCATCTAATCCACTAATCAATCTATCAGCATAAGCTGTTATACGTAAAAACCATTGTCTCATTAATTTTTTCTCTACAGGAAAACCACCTCTTTCACTTTTTCCATCTATAACTTCATCATTGGCTAAAACAGTTCCGAGACCTGGACACCAATTAACCTCTGAATATCCCTCATAAGCCAATCTATACTTCATCAAATCATCTTGTTTTTCTTTTTCAGATAAAGCTGACCATGTTTTATCTTTTGATTTAACCTTAATCAAATCTTCTATAGGTTGTGCTTTTTGTTTTTTCTCATCGTAATAATGATTATATAATTTTAAGAAAATCCATTGAGTCCAATGATAATATTTTTCATCAGTAGTATTTATTTTTCTTGACCAATCATAAGATAATCCAATTATAGATAATTGTCTCTCAAAAGTTTTAACATTTAACTCTACAGCCTTTTTAGGATGAACTTTATTTTGTATAGCATATTGTTCTGCAGGAAGACCAAAAGCATCATAGCCCATAGGGTGTAGAACATTGTATCCTTGCATACGCTTTAGACGAGCATATACATCTGAGCCTACATAACCGCGTGGATGTCCAACGTGTAAACCTGCACCTGATGGGTATGGGAACATATCCAACACATACATTTTAGGTTTCTTATTATCATTTTTGGTTTTATATATAGCTTCTTTTTGCCACTTATTTTGCCAGAAAGAATCTATCTTTTTATGGTCGTAAAACTGATTATTCATATCTTTACTCATGATATTGTAAATATAGCATAAATATGCTAGAATTTGCGAATATGTCATTAAACGTATCAATCAAAAAAAATAATAACGAATCACCTTCTTCAGTGTTGAAAAGATTTACTAAGAAAATGCAAGAATGGGGCGGTCTAAATAAGGCTCGTACAAAAAGATATTCAGAGAGACAACTTTCATATTATAAGGTTAAAAAAGAAGCCTTAAAGAAAATAAAAAATAACGAAAAAAGACTTGCTGATATGAAAATGGGTAAATATCTAAATACATCTAACAAAAAATAATTCTAGACTATATATGAGATATATTATAGATAATGAAAATCTAAAAATATCATATACAACAAAAAAAACACCGCATATTGATGGTGTTTTTTTGCATAAGATAAAGAAAGAAATACTTGGTGATAAATACGATTTAAACATATACTTTGTCGGGGACGAAAAAATAAAAGAGATCAATAAAAGATTTAGAAAAAAAGATTATGTGACTGATATATTATCATTCCCATTTCTAGAAGATAATTTTGGAGAAATATATATATGTTTAAATAAAGCTAATAAAAAAGCAAAACTTTTTGACGCAAAAGATAAAGATTATCTAAATTATTTATTTGTACATGGGATGATACATTTAAGAGGACTAGATCACGGTGACCAGATGGATAAATTAGAAAAAAAATACACAAAAAAACTTAACATTTTCTATCCTTACTAGTATACTATATGTATATATGAAGAAAAATGATTCAGATGTAATAATAATAGAGATTGCCACCACCAACCTACGCTTGATTGTTATTAACAAAGAATCAGAAAAAATAGTAGCAACGAGTAATATACCCATAGATTATATTAAAAGAGGTTTAGTTAAAGATGTTGATGCTTTAACCAAAAGCGTAAGAACTCTATTATCAGAAACAAATAAAAACTATTTGAACACTATTAAAAAAGTGGTTATTTCTTTGTCTGGATCGGCAATATCAAGTATTTCTTCATCGGCTGAAATAAAGATAAATAACAAAAATCGAATCATTGATGAGAGAATCATGAATGAATTATTTCAAAAAGTCGAGACTAAAATCCCTGAAAACATTTCACAAAACAAAAAAATAATACATTCTGTACCTCAAAAATATAAAATAGATGGTAAAACAATAAATACCAATAAACCTATAGGTTTATCAGGAAATATACTAGAGCTTCAGGCTTTATGTATTTTTGTAAACAAACAACATCTTGAAAATGTATTACTTGCCTGCGAAGAAAATAATCTTACTGTGGAAGATGTTATAGTATCTGAATATGCTTATTCTAAAAATCAGGTTTCAGAGGCTGATAGATTGGCTGGTGTATGTATAGTAAATATCGGTGGTGATACTAGTACAGTTATCAGTTATGAAGAAAATGTACCTATACTTCTTGAGGTTATACCCTTAGGTTCAGAAGACATATCAAGAGATTTGGCTTTAGGTCTAAAAGTTACTTTATCTCAAGCTAAAGCAATAAAAATGAATCCTGATATAGAATTGAAGAAATTGGCAGCTGAGTTAACTGAAGTTTTTATAAGCAGACAAAGAATGAATGTTAGAAAAGATCAAAGAGAAAAAGCCTTCTTTTTATCATTACAAGAAAAATATCATGAGATAATCTATGCACGTATTATAGATATATTTGAACTTATACAAAAACATTTAAAGAAAATAGGGCGAGAGAGATTATTACCGGCTGGTATAATCATACATGGTGGCGGATCGATGATGAAAGATATATCTACCATATCTAGAGAGATATTACATCTACCAACACAAGTTAGAACAGATACTATATGTTCTAAGGATTTATGTAAATTTAAACAAAGTCAAAATATATGCGTTGAATGTGGTGATACTATGAGTATATATGCTACAGGTTTATATTATTTAGAACAAGATGAAAAGAGTAATTATTCATCTCATAAAGATAATAGTTTTGTACAATTATTGAAAAATCTAGGTGAAATATTTAAACAATTTTTACCTTAAGGTATAAAAACCCCTTAAAATCACAACACATATTCCCCTCCCTCTCAAATTGGCAGGTATAAACTACCGTGATATAATCATAAATTATGCCACAAGTAAAAACTGATATACAAACATTTGCAAGAATAGAAGTCGTAGGGGTTGGTGGATCTGGAAAGAATGCCACAAATCATATGATTAACAATAAAGTTAAGGGTGTAGACTTCTTAGCTATAAACACTGACGCTCAAGATTTAAATAATTCTTTGGCTCCTAAAAAAATACATATAGGTAAAAATCTAACTAAAGGTCTAGGTGCCGGAATGAATCCTGATATAGGTAAAAATGCCGCTGAAGAAACTAGAGCTGAAATACAAGAAGCTTTGAAAAATGCAGATATGGTTTTTGTTGCCGGAGGATTGGGTGGTGGTACGGGTACAGGTGCCAGTCCAATAGTCGCCAAAATAGCAAAAGAAATGGGTGCATTAACTATAGGTGTTGTTACAAAACCTTTTATGTTTGAAGGTCAAAGACGTATGAGATTAGCAGAAGAAGGTTTATCAGAATTATCAAAATCAGTAGATGCTCTTATAGTTGTACCAAATGATAAATTAATGGGGGCTATATCAAAAGACACAACAGCTAAAGACGCATTTGCCATGAGTGACGAAGTTCTTAAACAAGCTGTTGAAGGTATATCTGATCTTATAACAACCCCAGGTGCTATCGGTAACATAGACTTTGCTGATATCAGAGCCGTTCTTGAAAACGCGGGTTCTGCATTGATGGGTGTAGGTCAAGCATCAGGTGAAAATAGAGCCGTAGAAGCTGCTAAAGCTGCCATATCATCTCCTCTTATAGATATATCTATACACGGTGCAAAAGGAGTATTATTCTCTATAGCTGGCAATGATGATCTTACAATGTTTGAAATCTCAGAAGCTGCTAGAGTTATAACAGAATCAGTAGATCCAGATGCTAAGATAATATTTGGTACAGTAAAAGATGATAAATTAAAGAAAAATGAAGTTAGGGTAACTGTAGTTGCGGCCAACTTCCCTGATAAACTTACAGCAGTTAGAAATATATTCCGCGACAGAGAAACAATGGTACAAGAATCTGTATCTTCCCAAGAAGATAGTAAGCCAGGAAAAATATTTAATACATTAACAATAAATAAAAAAGAAAAAGTCGTAGATGACATAGAGCCTTCAGTATCAGAAGAAAATTCCAACATTATGAAACCAGCTGCTGATACAGATGAAGATGATTGGTCTGCGGTTCCAGCTTTCTTAAGAAGAGCTAAAAATAAGTAATTATTAATATTTATTTAAATAATATAAATGGAAAATACAAATCAAAAGTATGATTTAGTAATTATAGGCGGCGGCCCTGCTGGATCAGCGGCCGCTGTTTATGCTGCTAGAAAAAAAATAAAATCAGCCATAATAACCACAGAATTCGGCGGTCAAAGTGTAGTCTCTGACGATATACAGAACTGGATCGGAACACCTCATATCTCAGGTATGGATTTAGCAAAATCCCTTGAGACTCATGTTAAAGAGTATCAAGGAGATATTTTACATATTATAAAAGAATTGGTGTCTTCTATTACACAAAGCGAAGATAAGACATTTACTATAAAGACAAATAAAAGTGAGATACAAACCAAAGCTATACTTGTATCTACAGGAAGTAAGAGACGTAAACTTGAAGCTAAGGGTGCCGATGAATTTGAACATAAAGGTGTTACGTATTGTGCATCTTGTGACGGCCCTATGTACAGAGATACAGCTGTAGCTGTTATAGGTGGTGGTAATGCTGCCTTTGAATCAGCCCTTCAGCTTGCTGCTTATTGTACAAAAGTTTATATACTTAATAGAAGTGAATCATATAGAGCTGATGAGATAACAGTTGATAAAGCTAAAAATAAATCAAATATAGAAATAATAAATAATGCGGTTGTTACAGAAGTATTTGGTGAACAATTTGTAAAAGGTTTAACTTATAATAATGATAATAAACTTGATGTTGAAGGTATATTTGTTGAAATTGGACAAATACCAAATACTGATTATATAAATATAGTTGAGAAAAATAATGTCGGTAATATTATAGTTGATCCAAGAACACAAAGAACTTCCGTTGAAGGTATATGGGCAGCTGGTGATTGTACAGATGGTCTGTATCATCAAAACAACATCGCTGTCGGCGATGCTGTTAAGGCTTTGGAGAATATATATGTGTGGTTATAGATATATAGTTTTATTAAATTTATTTATGAAATGAGTTTCTTCGCAGGACCATAGGTCCGAGGACTGAAACAGAATGTAATAAATAAATTTATTTGACAAAATATTTTAAAAGGATAAAATACAACTATTATCAATGACGCTAGATAACTTCTCTAGATTGATCCTTGTGATCTTGATTGATAATACTAGGCTACAGAAGAGACCCTGTTTAATACGTTTCCTCTCCTGAGGAGGCGTTTTAAATTGTTACCATTTCTAGATTCTGTTTCAAAATGAGTTACAACAAAAAATCCATTACTTTTATCTGCGGCTATTATTAAATAATTATCCGAATTAGGTATTTTTTTGATTAGATTTATTCTATCAGGCTTTTCATCAACATTTAAAACACAATAATCCCACTCATGAGCATTTATAATCATATTTTCGGCACATATAGGACCATGATCAGACTGTATTTTATCAATCATCTTTTTAGAGATTATTAATTGCCTTATTCTACCATCATAAGATACATCACAGGGTAGATATGCAATAGATTCTTTTTCACTTTTATTATTTATAACTTGGTTTAATCGATATAAATATATCATCTCTATCTTAGTTAATAATCTTATCTGTTTTGAGATAAATTCTGATTTTTTAGGGTTTTGTTTTATATTTTCCATTTAAAAAATATAACAAAACGCCCATAAATTTCCGCTTAAGAAAATATAAAGTTTTGATTAAGAAATTATAAATTTCTACCAAAAATATTATTGATTAATAACTCAACCCGCAAATCTTCTTCACTTCACTCATCTTTTTCGCTGCCAAACTCGCAGCCACCTCATTTCCCTCTTTCAACACTTTCATCACATAATCCATATCAGCCTCAAGCTTAGCTCTTTTTTCACGAAGTGGTTTTATGAATGCATCTAAATCTTCTATAAGAATATCTTTTAAGATTTTATATTTACCTTTATTTTCTTCATATATAGCTTTCAATTCTTTTTCATCACGAACAAGTTTATGTATAGCATAAACATTTTCTGGTATATCAGAACCTGAATCAGTAACTATCTTTTTAACCAGCTTTTCTATCTCTTCTCTAGTTGAAAAAAGTGGTATATGATTTCCATAACTTTTACTCATCTTACGACCATCTATTCCTGGAACAAGTTGCATATCTTTTATTAGATATTCTTTTGGTTCTTCGAAATATTCAACATCATATTCTTTGTTGAACTTACGAGCTATGTCACGAGTTATCTCTAGATGCTGCTTATTGTCTATACCAACTGGTACATGAGTAGCATCATACATAAGTATGTCCGCCGCCATAAGAACTGGATATAAGAAAGTTCCAGCTATAACTTCTTTACCTTTTGCTTCTGCATCTTTATAAAGATGACCTCTCATCAGATACGGTACAGTTGTCAGATAAGAGAATATCATCGCAAGTTCTGGATGATAAGCTGTGTGTGATTGTATAAATATTTTAGAGATTTTAGGATCTATACCTATAGCAAGATAATCTAAAACAACATCCATAGTCGCCTTGCGCATACTCTCACCTTTATTAGCATCAAGCGTATGCAGATCAGCCACCATAAAATACCTCTCAGCATCTTTAAAATCTGCATCGTATTGCATATCAACAAACTGCTTCATTGCTCCAAAATAGTTTCCTATATGAGGACGTGCTGATGGTCTAACACCTGAAAGTATAATTTTCTTCATAATAACTTGATTATATCATAATTTTTATGGTATTTTAATATTCGTCAGAACCTGAAACCCATCCTTATGAAAAACCGAATCGACTCACTCATAGTTCGCTTTGCAGTAAAAAGTTGTCCGTATTCGATTGCAATTTCTATAGTGATGCTAATAACATCAACTGTAAATAAGATTCGATATAATAACTTTGATATGATATTGATGTTTGGCATCATAACCACAATATTCTCAAGTTGTTGGTTCAATAACAGATCAGATCATGTATACCGTTTGGCCATGAGGCAAGACCTATCGGAAGACACTATCTCGTATTATCGTCTTCGTAGTTTATCATTTTGTTTTTTTCTAGGATGTCTGTTTATATTCATTTTTTCTACACTCACCGTAGGTCATCCTATGACATATCCAAGTGCAAACATACGCATCAACCATCAAGATATCATAGGATTCCACCTTGTGAATATCCTAAAATCAAACACTTTCGAATAAAACAAAACTCGGGTTCAACCCCCGAGTCTTTTTTTGTATATAATATAGTTTCATTAAAATTAAATAAAAAAATAAGTCATTCTTTCTTTGAATGATCCTATTTTTTATTTAATTTTTATTTACTAACTCTTTCTACATACTCACCTGTTTCTGTATTGATTCTAACCACATCCCCTGGCTCTATAAACATCGGTGCAAGTATTGTTGCTCCGGTAGCAAGGGTAATAAGTTTATTACCACCTTTAGCGGTATCACCTCTAACAGCAGGTGGGGCTTCTGTAACCTCAAGTTCAACTTTTATTGGCAATCTAACACCTATAGGTGTCTCACCAAAATATTTTACATCAATAAGATCATTTGCTAATAAATATTTTGTTGCATCACCTAATAATACTTCTGATAACTTAAATCTATTGCCAGCATTTTTTTCATCACAGAACCACCACTCACCTTTATTATTATATAAATATTTAACTTTCTTAGTCTCTATCTCAGCTTCTTCTGCTTTATCTGTAGCCTGAAAAGAGACTTCTATAGTACGGCCTGAAAGAAGATTTCTCATCTTAACTGCGTTAACAGGCTTTCTCATTTGCTTTCTAAAAACATGTGAGTCTAAGATCTCATATGGTTCACCATCATCATAAATAATCACTTTTCTAATAACGATTTCGTTGTATTCTAACATTGACATAATGTATATAATATAAGCTTTTTT
>CAYZIG010000003.1:18174-21925 GCA_964478465.1 uncultured Candidatus Saccharibacteria bacterium
TTTGGATTTACAGCATATCGGTATGTTGCCTTTTTAAGTAAAGGTATATCAGAATTGTGATCACTGTAAGCAAATGAATCAGTAAAATCATAATTACGCAATCTATTAATCTTTTCTTCTTTATAATTTATTTTTCCAAGAATTTTTCCAGTATATTTACCACTCTTAATCTCAAGTTTAGTAGCAACATAATCATGTATATGAAAATATCTAGCAGCATATTTTGCTATGGGCTCAAATGAAGTTGTGACTAAAACAATCTTTTTGTCTCTGGTATTGTGCTTTTCTAATTCAGCTACAGCCGTTAGATTTTTTATTTGATCAAATTCTGTAAATATAAAGGCCTTCATAACTTTATCCAATCTATTCATGTCAACACCCTCAAAAAGTTTAGCCAAGGTTTTCATTTTTTTATCTATATTACGTCTCATCAATAAGAAAAATCTATAATATAAAAATTTTCTAAAAGAGATTACTCTTCTACGTCTAAGAACATTTAATACTATCTCATAACTATTTTTAGTAATGAGGGTTTTATCCAAATCAAAGAAAACATAACTCATAGACTAGATATTATAAGGGTTTTTAGAAATTTTATCAATTTGACTTATTCCCAAACCTTATCCATAACAATAGATGCAACTTTCTTATTTCTCTCTATATCAACATCATATTTAGAATCTTCTTTTAATTCATTTAAAACATCTTCGATATGAATAACTTTTCTATATTTGATTTCTATAATAGGCCTTTGAAAAGTAAATACTTTAAACCAATTTATATTTCTGAGACCTCTGATTTGTACAGGTACAATATCTGTTTTTGTGTATTCAGCAAGAAAACCAATGCCCCCTTTTGCTTCACCAGGTCTAAAAGTTTCCATACCCATTTTACCCTCAGGGAAAACACAAACCGATTTTCCATGCTCTAATAATTCGATATGATTAATAAGAGATGCTTGATAATCTCTCATACCAAGATAAGCGGGATAAGCTCCCAATATCTTAAAAAATTTTCCGCCGTAGAAATATTTACGCCATCCAAATTTTTCATCTTGATAATGCTCTCTTGTCATCGATACATAATACATTGGCATTATAGGTATAATAAAAGGTAATCCATATCTAACCACAAGCGGATCATATTCACTTATATGATTTGGAGCAAATAATATACCCTTCTCTTTTGATCTATATTCTCTCAATACTTCTATGACCTGTTTTTTTCCTTCAACCTTAAACTTAAAGAATAATTTAAGAAAAGTTAACACAAATATTTGTATTATGAATTGAAAAGATATTTGCAAATACTCTATATTTTGATGTTTACTACTTCCTATACTCATGTTTTAATATTATAGTACTTTTTTGAGATATTGTCCAGTATAACTGTTTTTATTGTTAGCAACCTCTTCTGGAGTACCTTTAGCTATAAGCTCTCCTCCTTTATCTCCACCTTCTGGACCTATGTCCAATATATAATCAACACATTTGATAAGATCCATATTATGCTCTATGACAATCACTGTATTACCTGCCTGCACAAGACGTTGAAGTATCTCTATAAGTTTTCTTACATCATGATAATGTAAACCAACAGTGGGCTCATCTAATATGTATACAGTTTTTTGTACATGAGGTTTATATAATTCTGAAGCAATCTTCACTCTTTGTGCCTCACCTCCTGAAAGTGTTGTAGCTGATTGACCAAGTTCCAGATAACCAAGACCTACTTCTTGTAAAGTTTTTACTCTATCATATATACCCGGCATATCTTCAAAGAATTTAACCGCCTCATCAACAGTCATTGTTAAGATATCATGTATATTTTTATTTTTATACATTATTTCTAAAGTTTCTTTCATGAATCTCTTACCACCACAAACATCACAAGTAACATATACTGTTGGCAAGAAATGCATTTCAACTTCTATAGAACCATTACCCTGACAGTTTTCACAACGACCCCCTTTAACATTGAAAGAAAATCTCCCTGGACCCCATGCTCTAGCTTTAGCCTCTATGGTTTCTGCAAATAGATCACGTATATGCGTAAATGCACCTGTATAGGTTGCAGGGTTTGATCTCGGTGTACGACCTATAGGTGATTGATCTATTAAAATTGTACGCCCTACATAATCTGTACCAGTAAAACTAGAACAATTATAAATCTGACTTGTTCTATGTTCCCTATCAAGTCTTCCTAAAAGATTTTTATATAAGATCTCATACACAAATGATGATTTACCCGAGCCTGATACACCTGTAACGCAAACCAGTCTTCCAAGCGGTATCTCTACATTTAGATTTTTAATATTATTAACCTTACCTCCAGCTATCTTTATAAAACCCTTATTCGTATCTCTTCTATTTTTAGGAACTTCTACTTCATGTGCACCTCTAAGATAATCAAGAGTTAATGATCCTGTGAATGATTGTGGGTCCGCATGTTTTTTATTTATTGGAAGTGATTTTATTGGATCTCTCAATAAGCTTTCCAAATAACCCTCAACCACTACATTACCACCATTTACACCTGCTCCAGGACCTATATCTATCAGATAGTCAGCTGATAATATAGTATCTTCATCATGCTCAACAACTATGACTGTATTGCCCATATCCTTAAGCTGTAATAGGGTTTTTATTAATCTATCATTATCTCTTTGATGTAAACCTATAGTTGGTTCATCTAGAACATACATAGCACCAACAAGTCCTGATCCAAGTTGTGAGGCTAAGCGTATACGTTGTGATTCACCACCCGAAAGTGTGTGTGCACGACGATTTAATTGTAAATAATCTAAACCAACTTCTTGCATGAATTCTAGACGAGATAATATTTCTTTAATAATTACTGCAGATATCTCTTTATCTATAGGAGACATTTCCATAGACAATACATAATCTATAGCCTCATTGATAGTCATATCAGTGAAATCTATAATATTTTTCTTTTTATCTAAATACACCTTTAAAGCCTCAGGGCGAAGCCTTGCTCCGTTACAAACTTTACATAATCTATTTACAAAAAAGCTATCCGTTCCTAAACCATTACATTCTGGACAAGCTCCATAAGGAGAATTGAAAGAAAATAATCTCGGCTCTATTTCTGGAAATGAAAATCCGTCATAAGGACACATAAATTTTGATGAAATAAGATGTTCTTCTTTGTCTGTGTATATACGTAATAACCCATCTCCCTCTCTTAAGGCTCTTTCTATTGCATCATTCAGTCTCTCTTTAAAAGATTGTGATGGCTCATTTATCTCTGATATGTAAAATTTATCTATTAATATATCTATATCGTGTTTTTTAGTTTTTGTTAATTCTATTTTTTCACGAAGCTTATGTGTCTTCCCATCTATTCTCACTTCTTCAAAACCTTTTCCTAGATAATCATAAAGCATTTGATAATATTCTCCTTTTCTTCCTATAACCACAGGTGCATATATTTTAAATATACCTGAATCAACCTCTACTCCTAGTATTTCTTTCTTATCTTTTTTATTTATTGATTTAACTATGTTGTGTATTGTGTCAACTATTTCTTCTTTAGAAAGTCTTTTTATCTCTCTATCACAAGTTAAACAATGAGGTTTACCAACACGTGCATAAAGTATGCGAAGATAATCATATATCTCTGTAATAGTTGCTACAGTTGAACGCGGATTATTTGATCTTGATTTTTGATCAATAGATATAGCCGGTGAAAGACCTGTGATCTCATCGACATCTGGTTTTTGCATTTG
>CAYZIG010000004.1:0-21042 GCA_964478465.1 uncultured Candidatus Saccharibacteria bacterium
TGGTGTTGTAGGTGTTGTTGAGTTAAGTTTTGCTCTTGTTAGATTACCAACAAAACCTGTTGAAGGTAAACCGTTAGCTGTTTGATAAGCTTTTACAGCAGCTAATGTAAGATTACCAAAGTAACCTGTAGCTGGAGTAACTCCTAAACGAGTTTGAAGAGCTGTAACATCAGCACCTTTTGCACCCTTTTTAAGATTTGTATTAAATACATATCCTTCTGCTGAAGCACCTACTGCTAGAGTAAGAGCAAGAGCGAAGATTGTTGTTTTTAAAATTGTTTTCATAATGTTTTGATTTAAAAGAAATATGTTTTTGATGTCTGTTATTAATAATATTTGTAATGATAGACACATATTCCTCGGGTTAAATCTTTGCGAACCCGTCTTGATTATCAATACAGTATGACACTGGAAGGATAGCCAAAACGGACTGCCAAGAATAACCTGTACTTATACAAACGTATGTACTCTATAAATATTACATTTTATAGGGTTTTGGGTCAAAACGTTTATATGTCCTATATAATACACATAAAAGACATTATTTCAAGGAATATTTACTCCATCTCCTTTCCCCTGTCTTTTTAAGGTTTCCTGACAAAACCAGTGAAGTAAGCTCTCTTTGTATTGTCTTTGAACTACATCCCTTGATGGCATCCATAAACTCATTGATAGTAACAGCTCCTTTTACCCTAACTATTTCCATAATCTTCTTTCTTCTGGAACCTATGTCCATAGATATGTTATTTATAGTCTTAACATTATGAGTACTGTTATGAATAGTGATACTTGCTGTAGGTTGTACTTTCCTGTCTGATACAGGTTTTTGTATAGATACATGACTTATATCCTCTTTAATTTTAATACCAGACTCAGTCTCTTTATCATCTTCATTATTCACATGAGCTGATAAGTTACTTAAATCAACAACTTGTTTATCATCACTATTATCCAATTCTGTTACTTTACCTTTCAATACATCTAACAGTATGTCCGCATTCATATCTGTTATTAAACCCAACTCCTTTGATAATCTTATAAGAGAAATCAATTGTAAAATACTAGCTTTACTATTTGTATTTTCTACACATTCTATAGCAGATCTTCTTAGAGACATCCTTAAAGGCTCGTCTTTATCAAATAAGTCAGTCACCATATAAATAGCCTTCGAAACCGCCTCGATTTGAACCTGTCTTTTAATAACCAAATTTGTTTGATTGTTATTATTTTGTGTGTCCATTAACTTGCAGTATATATAAGACAAGTAAAAAAGCAAGTGTTAAACGCAAGTCATGGTAAAATATTTTATATGTCCAAAAAGAATATAAAAAATAGCAAGAAGAAGAACATTAAAAATAATGTCCCTGACAAAGATAATAATATTAATATAAAAGGTTTTTTTAACGGTATAAGACAAACAGTAGTTCCTAATGATACATATGTAAAGAACACAGCTTCAGCACTTGTCTTTTTTGTCCTATTCCTATTTTTTACATTATCTTCAATCGGTATAGGTGGCAACCTAGGAAGACTAACTTATAATGGATTCTCATCTTTACTTGGTTATGGATATTTTGTGTTACCCCTACTATTCTTAATGCAATCATATTTCTACGCAATACATAAAGAGAGTACCTCTTTCGCTAAGACAAAAATAATATTTTCTATACTTTTATTATTATCTATATTAGGTATATTAGAATTATCTATAGAGAATGCAGGCGGTATATTGGGTGGTATTATAGCTATACCTATACTTGGACTATTTGATACAGTTTTAAGTTATATATTTTTGTTTGCAGTATCATGTATATCATTGATAGTGTTATTTGAATATTCTTTCGGTAAATCAAATGATGAGACAGAAGAAGTCGATGAAGAGGAAGAGTTTAAACCAGTTAAAATAAAAGACAGTAAAATAAAAGGGGTTGATATAAATGCTGATGAAGACAATAATGTAAAAGACAGTAAAAAAGACAATATAAACATAAAAGACAGTAAAAAACCTTTGGAAAATAAGGCTGATAAGGATATGTCTGATATGAGTGATAATCTTATTTCGGGACCTACTATGACATTATTGGGTAAAACTTATACCCCACCACCTCTATCTCTATTGGAAAAGGATAAGGGTAGACCTGAGGTTGGAGACATAAAAGCTAATGCAAATATTATCAAGAGAACACTTCAAAACTTTGGCGTGCAAGTTGAGATGGATGAAATATCTGTAGGACCATCTATTACAAGGTATGCTTTGAAACCAGCCGAAGGTGTCAGATTATCAAAGATATTAAGTCTTCAGAACAACCTATCTCTTGCTTTGTCTGCCCACCCTATACGTATAGAAGCACCGATACCTGGTAAGGCCTTAGTTGGTATAGAGGTACCTAACTCAACTAAAACCATGGTTGGTCTAGGAACCCTATTATCAAGTAATGAATACCAAAACTCACCAGATCCACTACTTATAGCATTAGGTAAAGGAGTGTCAGGAAAGATGTATTATGAAAACTTGGCAAAGATGCCTCATGTACTTATAGCTGGTACAACTGGTTCAGGTAAATCAGTTATGATACATAACCTGATCACCTCACTTCTATATAAAAATTCACCAGAAAATTTAAGATTTATATTTGTTGATCCAAAGAGAGTTGAACTTACTTTGTATAATAAAATACCTCACCTATTAACACCTGTTATAACAGATCCCAAAAAGGCTATTATTTCATTAAAATGGGCAGCCAAAGAAATGAATAGAAGATACGATATATTAGAAAAAAATTCTGTCAGAGATATAGATTCATATCATAAGACTATATTAGCACCAGCGGTTGAAGCGTATAAAAAAGATAATACCGGTGAATTACCTGATGCTATGCCATATATAGTTATAGTGATTGATGAGTTGGCAGATATTATGCAAGCTTATCCAAGAGAGTTGGAGGCTGGTATAGTTAAATTAGCTCAAATGTCACGTGCTGTTGGTATACACCTTGTATTGTCAACACAAAGACCATCAGTAAATGTTATAACTGGTCTCATCAAGGCAAATATACCTACAAGACTGGCCTTACAAGTAGCATCTCAGATAGACTCTAGAACAATATTGGATAGTAGAGGTGCTGAGGAACTTCTAGGTCGCGGTGATATGCTATTCTTAACAGGAAGAATGCCAAACCCTCAACGTGTTCAATCTCCTAACATAACAGAATCAGAGACAAAGAAAATTGTTAAATACTTGATAGATAATCTGGATTATATACCTGATACTATACAACTAGGACCACAAGAACAAGAAAATTCAGGTACAAATGCCATATTTGCTTCATCTTTTAATAGTGATGGCATGAACGATGATTTAGATGATGAAGATGATCTATATGAAGATGCTAAGAGTGCCGTTATAGAGGCAAAAAAGGCATCTACATCGTATTTACAAAGAAAACTGAGGATTGGATACTCTAGAGCCGCTAGATTGATGGATATATTAGAAAATAGAGGTATTATAGGACCTGCCGATGGAGCAAAACCGCGTGAAGTACTTGTATTGAGACAAGAGACTTCTATAAGTAATAATTCTTCAGAATCCCCAGAAAATACTGACGAAATAATGTAAAAAATGATATAATTAATTTATAAAATCTTTTAAATAAATTTAACTCAAATATTATAATATGACTCTTGGATACACAGATGGAAAAACCAAAATTAAAGTATTTTTATTAATATTTGGCCTATTAAGTATATCCACATTGACGGTATTCGAATTAAGGAAAGTTATATCTGGACCTAAGATAATACTAGACTGTAAAAACAAAGATAAATGCATAGACATTAAAAGTGATAAAAATATTTATCTATTGACAGGTAAAACCAAGAATGTATCGACTTTGTTTATAGGTAATAGAAAGATATTTATGGATACACATGGTAATTTCACGGAAGAAATACTTCTCTACCCTGGTGACAACTTAATAAGTATCAAATCTATAGATAGATTTGGTAAGGAAGTCAAGAAAGATATTAGTATATACTATAATCAATTATTAACAGTAAAATAAACACTATTCATGAGTAAAAAAATAAATAAAAAAACAGAAAAAGAAGAAGAATTATTAGAAAATGATATGGAATCAGATGAAAATGATTTTGATGATGATAATGATTCAAAATCTAAAAAATCTGGAAAAAAAGGAGTAAAAAATTCTAAAGATTCCGACTCCTCTATTCTAGATACCATTGCTGAAATAAAAAGTCGTTTTGGTGATGAATCAATAATGAAACTAGGTGAAAAGCCTAAGTTAAATGTTGACGTGGTGCACACAGGATCAATAGGTCTTGATGCAGCGCTTGGGGTTGGAGGTCTGCCAAAAGGTAGAATAGTTGAGATCTTTGGACCCGAATCATCAGGTAAGACCACCTTAGCCCTTCATGTTATAGCTGAATCACAAAAGAAAGGCGGTGTATGTGCTTATATAGATGCAGAACATGCTATGGATCCGGAATACGCTCAAAAACTTGGAGTAAACATAAACAATCTGCTTATATCTCAACCAGATGCCGGTGAACAAGCATTAGAGATTACAGAAAGTCTTGTACGCAGTGGTAAAATAGACGTTGTTGTCATAGACTCTGTAGCAGCATTAACACCTAAAGATGAGATTGAGGGAGATATGGGAGCACATCATGTTGGCAAACAAGCCAGACTCATGTCTCAAGCTCTAAGAAAACTAACTGCTATTACAGCCAAAAGTGGTACTATAGTTATATTTATAAACCAGATACGTATGCAAATAGGAGTTATGTTTGGTAACCCAGAGACTACCCCAGGTGGTAAAGCACTAAAATTCTATACATCTATAAGACTTGATATAAGACGTGTTGCTCAAATCAAAAAAGGAGAAGAAATCATGGGAGGTCGTGTACGTGTAAAAGTGGTTAAAAACAAAGTAGCTGCCCCATTCAAACAGACAGAGTTTGATCTTATGTATAATGAAGGTATATCACTCGAAGGAGAAATGATTGCTCTAGGTGAAAAGATGAAAATAATACAAAAGAGCGGATCTTCATATTCATACGGTGATGTAAAACTAGGACGTGGTTATGATGCAACCAGACAATTCCTAAAAGAAAATAAAGATATTAAAAATCAAATCATGAAGGAGATTAGAGAGAAACTTAAAGAATAAAAAATTTCATAAAAAATAAAACAGACTATACGAAAAAGTATAGCTGTTTTGTTTTTTCGGATTTAATAAAACAAAAACCACCCTTTTGAGTAGTCCTTGTTTTTATTTTAGTTTGTCTAACCTAGATTTATATATGGAGTTAACGCCATGTATCTTGATCTTTTGATAGCTAAAGCTAATTTTCTTTGATTTTGAGCAGTAACACCTGATCTTTTTCTTCCTATAATTCTACCGTATTTATTAACAAATTTGTTTAATAATTCAGTATCTTTATAATCTATGTGTTTTATATTATGCTCTGTGAAATAACACTTTTTTGACATATTTTTATATAATTATTTATATTACTTTAAAAAGGTATATCCTCTGGATTTATATCTTCATCTGGATATTCAACGTCAGCACCTGTATCAGCTGGTGCAGGTTGATCGTCGGTAGAAGGATTATTATTTGATGAAGTATTATTATTTGAATAATTACCTGTTCCGGCACCTGCTTTAGGGCCAAATTGGAAACTTTCCAATATAACTTCAGTTCTATAATTCTTTTTACCATCTTGACCATCCCAACTTCTTGTTTGAAGTCTACCTTCTATGTATATAGGGTTACCCTTCTTTACATATTGATGTATAACCTCAGCTTGTTTACCAAAAGCAACAACATTGTGATATTCCACAACATCTTTTCTGGCACCAGAAGCATCTTTTGTTGATCTATTGGTTGCTAAAGAAAATGAATTCACATTCATACCTGATGGTAATGATTTTAATTCAGGATCTTTAGTTAGATTACCATATAATATTACCTTGTTTATGTACATATATTTTTATTTTTAATTTAGTTTGATAAATGTATGCTTATAAAAGTCTTTCGACTGCACTTACATACTAACAAAGCTATAGGAAAATTATTTTTCCTCAGTTTCTGATACGGTATCATCTGCATTAACCTCAACTTCTGACTCTACGTCTTCTGTTACAGCTAACACTTCTTCAACATCCTCCTTTAAAACATCATCTTGATTGGCGATAAGATCTTTAGCTACAAGTGTATTTTCTTTCACTGTTTTAACAATGATATATCTTAAAGTATTTTCAAGTTCTTTTACAAACTTATCAAATACAGCAAGTTTACTTGCATCTAATTCGAATTTAACCCAGCCAAAATACGCAGTTTCATACCATCTCTTTTGTGCTTTAATTGTTTTAGGAATTTCATAAGCTAACTTAAACATACGAGGTTCTGATTCAGAGATTATCTCTCCTTCTAACTTCTCTATATTTGACTTAATTTTTGAAAATTCAACTAAAACATCAGCCTCAGAAAGGGTCGGAAGGATATGAATACCTAATTCATAAACCTTGAAGCCTTCTTTTGTGCTTTCTATATTAATTTCAGTCATGAGAAACACTTTATCATAAAATTATGATTTAATCCAGTGTTTTTTAGCATTATTATAAAATATATCTATGACCTCATTTATATCTATTTTCTTTATTTCAGCTATCTTTTTATAGATTTCTATGACCTTATTTGGATCATTTTTCTTACCTCTAAAAGGAGCGGGGGCTACATATGGACTATCAGTTTCAGCAAACATCTTCTCTATTGGTACAAACTCTACCAATTCTTTATATGAATCAACAAAAGTAATAACACCAGTAAAAGATATACTAAAACCTAAATCCAGAAACTCTTTAGCTTCTTCCTTTGTCCCAGCAAAAAAATGTACATTACCTTTATATTCTTTCACAACACCCTTAAAATTCTCATAAAGAATTTCTAAAGTTTCTCTGTAGGAATCCCGAACATGCAACATTAAAGGAATATCATATTTTATAGACATTTTTATCTGATTTATAAAGATTTGTTTCTGAAAATCCTTGATTTCAGAGATATTTGCTTCATCTAAAATACGAAAATAATCCAGACCACATTCACCTATACCACATATATAAGGCCTCATACTGTCATCTGCTAAGATATTTTCCAAATCATAATCTTGTTCAGGATATAATGGATGTAGTCCTATAGTGGAATATAAAAAACCCGGATTTTCTTTAGACATATTTATACTATCTACAGAGCTTTTTTCATCAACACCGACATTTATAGCGATAACATTATTTTTCTTCATATTTTCCAACACAATATCTCTGTCTTCATCAAAATCAGAAAATTGCAGATGAGAATGTAAATCAATAAAAGGATTTTTTGTTGTAATATTTAAATCTAACATAAATTATACTCTAGGAAATAACGGCTCTTTAGGCATTTCCCTATCTTGTATATGACTTATTATTGAAGATACAGTATTTGGTAATATCGGATAGATAAAATGAATTATTATATAAAATTTATATATAAGATCCGATACTATCTTTCTAGCCTCATCAGGATTTTCTTTAAATAATTTGAATGGCTCTTTGTTTTGTATTTCTAAATCAATAGAATTTAATTCTTTCCACAAAGTATTTGAATAATTATTTATATCAAAATCATATAAAGTTTTTACTGATAATTCTTTTAATTTATTAAAATAATCATCATTTTCCAAATTTTTAAATTCTACTATAACATCATAAGATATCATCATTTTTATGAGACGATTTGTAAGATTACCTATACCATTTGATAAATAACTATTATATACACCTATTATTAAATCTTCAGTTATTTCACCATCATCGAATACAGGTATATTATTTGCAAAATAAAATCTTAAACCTTCGGGTTTTACTTTTGCTATTATTTCTGTTGGTACTATGACATTCCCAAGACTCTTGCTCATTTTCCTTCCACCTGATTGCATCAATCCATGTATAACTATATTTTTTGGTAATGGTATCTCAGCTGAAAGTAACATTGCGGGCCAGATAATAGCATGAAATTTTAATATATCTTTTCCGATAATATGAACATTCTGTGCTAGAGGATTTTTCCAAAACTTTGTATATGGGCTTTCTGGTAAATCTTCACCTAAAGAACCATAACCTAACGCTGATATATAGTTAACTAAAGCATCACACCAAACATATATGCTTTGTGTATTATCACCAGGAACTAATATTGCATTTTCTTGACCTTTATAAGGTCTTGAAAAACTTATATCCTCTAGACCTTGTTCTATAAAAGACAAGACTTCGTTTTTCCTTTCTTTTGGAAAAATTTTAATCTCATCTTTCTCTATTATTTCTTTTATTTTTTCAGTATATTTAGATAATTTAAAAAAATAATTTTTCTCCTCTATATAATCAGGTATAATACCATGATCCGGACATTTTCCATCAACAAGATCTTTTTCTGTTTTAAAAGCTTCGCAACCAACACAATAATATCCTTTGTATTGATGTTCATATATATCACCTTTCTCTGCTAATCTTTTCCAAACAGCGATAGCACCAGGATGATGTATATTTTTATCTGTTGTTCTTATATATTGATCATAAGAAATATTTAATTCTTCAAATAAAACCTGAGTTCTTTTAGCTTGAGTATTTAAAAATTCCATTACATCCATATTTAACTCTTTGGCCTTATTTTCTATCTTCAGACTATTTTCATCCGCTCCTGTTAGAAAATATGTGGGCATATCATTTATACGAGCTATACGCGCCAAAATATCGCATATAGTAGTGGTATATGCATGTCCTATATGTAGATCACCGTTTGGGTAAAATATCGGGGTTGTAACATAAAAAGTAGGTTTCTTATTTGTATTATCCATAAATATCAATATATCACAAAAACTAAACAGTTTCCTCTTCATTTTCATTTATCCTCTTTGATCTATCATCTATAAACTCGACAATAAGAACAGCGGTTGGTATAGATAATATAATACCCACAAAACCCGCTAATTCTATACCAGCAATCAATGAGATTATAACCAATATAGCAGGAACACCTATTATCTTTTTCATGACTGTAGGATAGATAACATGAGCCTCTATTTGATGAATAATTGTAAACATAACTACAACCAATAAAGCTACTCCTAGTCCGCCACTTATAAAACTAAATACAAATGCAATTATTGTTGATATAAATGTTCCAATAACTGGAATGAATTCCATAAAGCCAGCTATTAAAGCTATTAATAAAACATTTTTAATTTGATCTCCTAAAAATATTTTCAAAACTGACAAACTTATCAATACTATCAAAAAAACTATACCCATAAGTACGAGTTGACCCTGCATCCATAAACCTATCTTTTTCTGAACACGATTCCATAAATCTACTATATATTTTTCATATTCTTTAGGAGATATCAATCTTAAGAATTTCGCCACACCCCTTTCTTCTATCGACATATATATTGATAAAACCAATACCAATATCATTGCGACTATACTATCAAAAAATCTATTGAAGGTATCAAATACACCGCCAGCAAATCCAGAAAAAGATGATGCCATCAAACTTATGAGATCTTCCAATGAAATTGTTTGAGGGATATCAGGAAAGATATTTTTTGCTGATTTGTATAAACCTTTTTGTATCGGATTTAATAAATCAGATGTTTTAATAGTATCAGGTAATGAATTTATAACATTTACTGATTCTCGAAGTATCGGAGGTATCGCAAAGAAGACAAAAGATAAAAATATTATAATTAAAAATAAATAAGATGTTATTGCAGCAATGGGTCTATTTATACCCCTCCTTTTAAAGAAAATTATTAACGGCTCTATAAATGAAGCAATTATAACAGCTACCAATATAGACACTATAAGTGTTTTCAATTGAATTAAAGCCAAAAAAGCCAATATTCCCAATATAATTTTGAATATATCTTTAGAAGTTATTTTCATGTCTTCATTGTATGTTTTTTTGGGTTGTTGTGCAAACTTTTACAAAAGTTAATTAATTTACCTCAAAATAAACTGACTTTGCACTAAAATCCTTCTTGTAACGCATCAATACTGTATCAATAACATATTTTATATCAACACTTACAGGTTTTGTTCTATTATTTTTCTTTAATATATTATTTAAAGTTTTTTTCATCAAATCTGCTGTATCATTGTCATATTTTTTAAAACCACCAAAAATATCTAGAGATGACTGTGTCTTATTGAGTGGTAGATTATAAATATAACCAGTACTGTTTGGAAAAATAACTTTTCCTACAATATTATCGGGAGTAAGACCTGCAATATTTATGTTTTTTGTATTATATCCTTGATTTATCTTTAACATATTTTGAAAATAATCAGTAATGGATGGCATCTGTAGAAGCCCGATTTCTTTAACATCAAAGATGAATTTCAAATGACCGTCAGAAACACCCTCTGTTTTACCATTGATTACATCATTCATAGAATTCAAATCATGAGTGTGATAGTTAATTATTTGTTTTATATCTTTACCATTATATGAATTATAAAATGTATAAGTATCACGAAGAGAACATGAGACTTTTCCACTACAGCCCTCTGTAAACATTGCGCAAACCCCACCATCACCATAAACAACAGCATCAGCCGAGACCTCCCCTTTAGCTATAATATCTAAATTTTTATCAGGTATATTATTGGCAAATTTAACCAATTTTCTTTCTAAAGCATCAGTTGATTTAAAGAAAACATGTTTAGGTGACAATTCGGCACAATTTTGATATTTACTAATAACCTCAGTATTACGAAGTAATGTAAATGAATAACTAGAAGAATTTTTCAAAAATAATCCACCAGTGGCTTCATTAATCCACCCCAGAAAGAAACCGTACTTATTCATATTGTCCCAGTCCGTGAAATAATAAGTTACATTTGTGTTATATGGGTATACTTGATCCGCATTTATATAAACTTTTCTATCTACATAATGTGACCATATGGATTTATACATTGAGCCATAACTAGGTGTGGCAAGTTTTATTTTTGTACTAGTCGCTGTAGGTGATTTAGTGGTTACACCTATTTTTGCAATACCTCTCTCTGGTTCTATATAATTATCAGGAGCAGAAACCATGGCTAAATTCGAGTTTGAATATTTAGATAACAACCATTTATTGTTAAAACCTAAAATAATTAATATAGGTAATAACAAGATTATTATATATTTCATATTTAAATTGTATGTTTTTTTGGGTTGTTGTGCAAACTCTAATTAATTTCAAAGAAGACTAAATTTACCCCTAGGCTTTTATATTTATTAACAGCGAAATCAATAGCTGCATATGCATCTTGATAATTTGGTTCTTTACGTTTTCCTTTTGCCATAGAATAATCTTGAGCCTTTGTCATACCAGCCAATATTTTTTTGTTAAATGAAGTAAAATTATTCATTAAATCTTCAACTATTTTTGCTTTCTTTGGTACATTATATAAATACCCTGTTCCATCAGAAGATATAACCTTATCTTCTGTAACTATACCAGGAATAATCTTATTGTATTGATCTTTTGTTTTATAATCAGTTCTCAAATCTTCCACAGAAGGAGCAGGGCTTACTACCACTACATTATTACCGACATTATCAACATAATAAGAATCATTCTCTCTAAACATTGCATCGTAAGTATTATAATCATGTGTATGGTAATCTATAACTTTTTTTATAGATTTACCTTTATATGATTTTAAAAAGTCTAAATCATCTTTTAGACTACAAGATACACCATCAGTACATCCCTCTGTGAATTTAGCACAAACACCTCCGTCTTCATAAACCACAGCTATAGCCGCTATTTCACCTCCCGCTTTTATTCCTATTTTTGTATCACCTTTATTATTAGCAAATTGAAGAAGTTTTTTCTCTAAAGAATTGGTTGATTTGAAAAAAGTTTGTTTTGGCTGTAATTCAGAACAGTTATTATATCTTGTGGACACCTCAGTATCACCAAGTAAATTAAAAGATATATGATCTGACATATAACCACCTTGAGGGACTGTATTTTGTGGACCGAACCAGCCAAAAAAGAAACCGTTATTTTTCATAGACTCAAAATCCGATAGCCAATAATTAACAACCGTACCATAGTTATAATATTGATTATACAAAGTATCGTAAAATTTTCCATCTATATATCTTGTCCACTTTACATTATACAAACCTGATGCATTTTTAACTGTTGAGGAACTATTTTTCACAACTATTGATTTAGTGGTTGATGAATTAGTCAAACCCATTCTATCTACTCTCGGAGATTCATAATCAGAATTAACAGAATTTAAAACCTCAGCCTTATTTTCATTACGATATCTTGATAATAAATTATCTTTATTTACAAAGAATAAAATACCTAGCAACAATAATATTAATATTAATATATATTTCATATGTATATTATGACATGTATGTGAGATTAATGTGTAAAATAATACAGTTTGACACCAAAAAGAAACCTGATATTATGTGTATATACATCTGAACAGTGGAAAATGTCTAACAAGACGATCGGCGTGCCACGGCAAGACTCATGATGGAACCTAGTGTAAAACTGGTGCCGTCCATCCAGATAGTAAAACATCTCATTTTATGAGGTGTTTTACATTTGTTAAATTTTTTATTTTTTTATCTTGTCTTTCAAATAAGGTGACTATCTCATAGTGATAATGTATTAAAATTAATTCCAAGATAATCACCATATTAGATGATTTATAGTCCTTTACTTTTTTAATTAACCCTATAGAATTTAAACCTTTTTCATTTATAAAAACAATTTCAGGTTCAATTAATACAATATTTATATATTTAATAATATTTATCACCTCATCGACACTCTTTAAATCCTTCTCCTTCCTACTTTCAACTATATGTTTTAAGGCCTTATTACTTATGTATACATCACATATATCGAATATTTTGCAAATGAAATTTAATCTATTTGGATTATCTATGGAAAATCCTTTAGGTAATTCATAATATGATTTTATCAATTCTATTAATTTTTCATTTTCCATCAAGATATTCTAACGAAACAGTGTTAAAATTCTCATAAAGAAAATATAAAGATTTTATAAACATAAAAACCCTTAATCTATCTTAAGGGTTTTTTATTTCATCAAATAAATACTTAACCAAAAATCTTATCCAAATCCTCAACCTTCACAACTTCTTGTTTACCACTATCTCTATCTCTGACTGTAACTGTACCTTTCTCTAAGGTGTCAAAATCAACAGTTACGCAGATAGGTGTTCCTATCTCATCTTGTCTTCTGTATCTCTTTCCTATACTTTGTGTCTCATCATAAACTATTTTTGATTTTGCTATACCATTTTTTGAAGCGATTTCTTTTATTTTCTCAAAAACTTCTTTAGCTTTACCAATCAAATCTTCTTTGTTTTTTACTAAAGGCAATACAGCAACTCTATATGGTGCAACTGATGGTGACAATCTCAAAACAACTCTATCTTCCTCTCCACCTATATTATCAACATCATAAGCTGTAGAAAGTATAGCTAACATAGCTCTATCTAAACCAAAAGATGGTTCTATACAATGAGGTATAAATCTATCTTTATTTTCTTCATCAAAATAAGTTAAATCTACTTTTGATCCTTCCATATGTGCTTTCAAATCAAAATCTGTTCTATAGGCTAAACCACAAAGCTCTTTTCTTCCTATCGGAAAATCATATTCAAAGTCTATAGTACGTGATGAATAATGAGCCCTATCCTCTGCTGCTATTTCTAATTCATGTAATTTATCTTTATCTAAACCTATATCATTGAAAAATGATTTTATTTCATTTTGAAAATGCTCAAAAGAATTTTCCCAGTTTTTTGGATTTACAAAATATTCTATTTCCATTTGCTCGAATTCTCTAACGCGAAAAACAAAATCACGAGGTGCTATTTCATTTCTAAAAGCTTTACCGATCTGTGCCATACCAAAAGGTAATCTTGGATGAAATGTATCTTGTATATTTTTAAAATTCACAAACATACCTTGAGCTGTTTCAGGACGAAGATATACCGTGTTTTCATCTGACTCTATAGCACCGATATTAGTTTTAAACATCATGTTGAATTGTCTTATTTCACCGAAATCATTTCCATCTGGAGATTTTATGTTATTAGTTTTTATCATCTCATTCATCTCCTCTATAGATTTACCTGACACAGAAAAACCTGCGCCTTCAAGTATATGATCCGCTCTGTATCTTTTCTTTGTTTTCAAATCTTCTATCAATGGATCAGCAAAACCTCCAACATGCCCTGAAGAAACCCAGGTCTTTGGATTCATGAGTATAGCAGCATCCACACCATACATATCTGTACGATTGTCTACAAACCTTTCCCACCATAGTTTTTTGACCTGATCCTTAATCATAAGACCTAATGGACCATAATCCCAAGTACCTGAAAGACCTCCATATATCTCAGAACCTTGATATATAAAGCCACGTCTTTTACATAGAGAAATAATATCTTCTAATGTTACCTCTTTCTTAGTCATATTTTATACATTAACACATTTTATTTTACCTTACCATCAACATCTGAATTTACTCCAACCGTTACCGAAGTAGTAGTTGAATCTGTTTTTTTCTGTATCTTTTGATTAGTAAAACTATCTGTAGCTGTAATCATAGGATCTATTATTGTTCTAGCATATTGACCTGATTGAGTTAAAGTTGGAATAAAACCAATATTGAACGAAAATTCTTTAGATGGTTTATTAATACCTGCACCTGCTTCTACTTCTCCGAGATTTATTGTTATTTCTCTTGTACTTTGATTATATTTTATAGCTGAAGCTGATATATTTGAACTATATACACCTTTCCATGTTGAGTTTGGTGGTAATTTGGCTATAAACATAACATCTTTAACTGAGTTGGCTGTATTAGAAATTTTTCCTATATATTTATATACTGTTTCTTTATTTACCTCTGGTGAATATGTACCCTTCTCATAAGCTATATCAGAATTAAATAATAAATCTGTTTGTAATCTTAATTGTTTTTTAGTACTTGCTAATATATTTTCTGTCACTCTATTTTCTCCCAATCTCTGGGCTCTTACATTTATTGTTAAATCAGAAGAAGATCTTCTTAGGGTTGCTATACTTCCTTCTGAACTATCCAATGTGGCCATATTAAAACTCAATTCTCTACTTTCACCTGGAGCTATAGTGGTTAAACCTGTATTTAATGATTTATCCCAGAACATCATATCTTTATTTGAATCATAAAAGCCGTCTGTACTACTTAGACTTTTTCTATTTATAAGTACTCCCCCAAGAAGTACTTCAACTATTACGTCAGTTATTGGTTCTTTTAAAGTATTGGTAATAATCAAATCCGATTTTAGATTTTGACTATAATCTATAGGCTTAATATCAGAATTATCACCATCTATTAATAATTTTGTTACAACAAAAGGCTTACGTATAGCTACCTGCTCATCTTGCGTAGATAATATTGTTAATAATTCTTTAGTTTTTGGATCTTCTATCCCCAAAGTAAATCTAAAGTTTTTATCAACATTTATCTCTCCAGAGAATTTTCCTTTCAATCTTATAGAGGTTGATGACATAGAGCTTATATTATCAAAACTCCATAGATTATTATCCGCTACTGGCTTAGGTGTTGCTTCAAGTAATCTAAAACCAAAAGGATATTCAACTTTTAGTTGTATATTTTTCAAATCCTCTTCGGAATTTGAAGATAAATTTATATCAAATATTAATTCCTGATTATTATTTATCTCTTTAACGTTTTCAACTGTTACAACTATAGGACTACCAGATATAGACACACCCACATCTTTTTCTGTTTTAAATACCGTTGAAGAATCGTTAATATTAAATTCATAAGAATACTTTATATTTTTCTTAGCATTTTGTTCTCCAAAAAATATTACAGAGTTTTTCTGACGAATAGTTTCTCCGGGTCTTATCGTTCCTATAGAGATTCTTTCATTATTCAAATCAATATTTCTATCGGTTGGAGATTTTGATCCGTTTGGATATTGAACTACGAGATCTGAGAGTATAAGATCTGTATTATTATTATTTGTAATATCAACCAAGAAATCAACAACCTCCCCACTCTTAACTGAAACAGGTCCTGTAACTTTAATATTTATCTTATCAGTTGATATAGTGTTTTTACCTTGTGATAAGCTCACATATGTATAGAAACCAGCCCCAACAAAAAAGAAAAATATAAGCATAAATACTATGAATCCAAAAGTTATATCCCTTTTCTTCTTAGGTATTTGTTTAATATTTTGCATATCAGCTGATAAGCCTACATTCACTGTATTTAAATCTGGTTTATAATCAGCTTGGAAATTATTTTCTTTTAATTTTTCTTCTCTTCTTTTATCCTCTTGTCTATCTAACTCTGGATATAGATTTTTACTATTCAACTTAGCTTGGGCTAATTTCAAAGCTATATTAGTCTGTTCTATTTTATTTTCTACTTTAGCTGCTCTTTCTTCACTATAATTATCAGCATGCTTAGTTGCAAATTTTTTATCTAAGAAATCAGCAATAGTCTCTTTCTCTTTTTGAGCCTCTGGACTTAACTTTATATCCCCTTTTTTATCTGATATATCATCAACATTCTCCCAACTATCTGGAACTTCTATGTCATGCCTTTTTAATAAATGCAACTTTGATGCATTGTCAGTTAAAGAACGAGAATATAGTTTTTGCTTTAACTTATCTATACGACTTAACTCATCATCATTTAGTTTGTTCATATAGATATTATAGACTATATATTTATTTTTTTGAACACCGTAGACGTATTTTGTTTTATATTAGAAAAATAATTAAACAGGTCTTCATCTTTTAAATTTAACATATCGTCTATATTTATTTTTTCAACGAACCCTTGTAAACCTCTTATGTATACAGTAAAAAATGTTTTTACAAATTCTAATTCTGTCTTCGATTTCTCATTTTTGACTAAAAAGATAATATATTTAGATAAATGTATGATCATATTATATATTTGATTATTAACTTCATCAAAATAATCTCTTTCATCAGCCCAAAACAAATCCTCTATTAATCTTAAGAATTGAACTAGGCTCCTGGAACCTGAAAAAACATATATATTTTCTGTATCAGTTAAGCGGAAGAATTCTTTGCCTTTTACTATAGCTATTTTATTAATAGAAAATGGTTTTATATTTGATTTAAGTTTTGAGGTAGATTTTCTAAAACTCTTAGCAATTATATTTAATATTCCAAACTTGTCAGAAAAGACTTTAATCAAAGCATCATCTTCACCAGAATTTTTGATATCAAATACTATACAATTTGTCTCATATATAGTGTAGACCATGGGTTTATATTTTATTTACTATAATCTCCTCTATTTCACCTGAATTTTCTATCTTCAAATCTTCTGAATTAACAGTTTGTTTTATAAGATCTAAGAATGTGGCTATATTTTCTTTTGTTTTTATAGTCAAACTTATCTTGTCATCAGGAATCAATTTAAGATCTTTTCTCTTTGATTGTATTTCACGTATCATATCACGAACCACACCTTCCAATCTTAAATCTTCTGTTATATTTGTATCCAATTCTACTGTATCCCCTACCATAACATTTTTAACATTTAACTCATCCTTTATGATATCTTGATAAATATTTTCTATAATATCTTTAGTTACTGATATAGAGTTTAATGGTTGTCTAACTTTAATACCTGTTTTATTTCTCAAAGCTAATCCTTGCTCTACAACCAAACGAGTTTGATTCATCTTTTCTTCAACTGTTATGTCATCTATATTTATAGCTTTAGGCCAATTTTCTAAATGAACTGATTCTAACAAATTACTATTATTAGTAAATGATTTTACAAATAAATAAGTATCTTCGGCTATGAATGGTGTAAATGGTGCCATTATCTTTGATAAAGTATTTAATATTATCAAAAGATTCTTTGTTACTTTTTCAGCTTCTATGTCTTTAAATCTATCTCTACATCTTCTTAAATACCAAGTTGAAAGCTCTTCCACAAAATCCATTATTGGTCTTGCAGCTCTATCTGTTTGATAATTATCAAGATTGTCTGTAACTACACTTATTAAATTATTTAATTTTATCTCTATCCATTTATCTAATTCATTTTGAGAATCAAAATCTTTTTCAAAATCTATACTTAATCCTTTAACACCATACATATCTAAGAATGACATAGTATTGATTATTTTGTTAAATAATTTATTATTTATTTCATTTAACATTTTTTGTGAAAAAGCATATTCTTCTGCACGAGTCACAGGAGATGATAATAAGAAATATCTCAAACTATCAGCACCGTATTGTTCTACTACAGGCAATAATTCTGGGAAATTTCCAAGACTTTTACTCATCTTCTTTCCATCTTCGGCCAACACCATACCTCCAACCATCACATTTTTAAACGGTGCTTTATCGAATAAAGCTACAGCTGTAAATAACATATAATAGAACCAACCTCTAGTTTGATCCAAACTCTCAGCAACAAAATCAACTGTAAAATTATCTAAGAATGTTTTTTGTTGCTCCTCTGAAAACTCGAATGGGAAATGAACTGATGAAACAGGCATAGATCCAGCATCATACCAAACATCCAACACATCTAATAATCTTTTATATGTCTCGCCTTCATATTCGAAAACAACTTCATCTATATAAGGTCTATGAAAATCTAATTCATAATTATCATTATGAGGAATATAGGCAAAATCAATTTTCATGAATTCCGCTGAATTTATATCATGACAAATCTTACCGATTTTCTTAACTTGATCAACGTTATTACCTTTTAACACATGACACATTATATTTATTGGACATTTATGTGAGACCAATAATATATTTTTATCTTTATTCTCTTTATCTATTTCATATAGAAAATTACCTATTCGATTTCTTATATCATAAAAATTCTCTCCATTTGGAAATCTCTTGGATAGTTTTTCTTCAGATGTCAAACCTTCTCTATAAGCATTAAAAACTTCATTGCTTTGACCGTCCAAATCGCCGTATTGTTCTTCTTTTAATCTATCATCTGTTTTTATTTCTATATCTTTACCTGTTTTTTCTTTGATAACAGATTTTATGATTTCAGCTGTTTCTTGAGTTCTGGCTATAGGTGAAGAGTAAATAATATCTGGTATATTATTTTCTACTATCATTTTTTCAGCTGCCAATCTAACCTCTTCCTTACCCTTTTCTGTCAAATGATGTTTTGATGATACAGCCTCTGTAGAACTCATCACATTATCTATCATATGTTGTGCTTCACCATGACGTATTACTGTATAATTATTTCTTCTTGTCTTTTCCTTTATCTCGTCTACAGATCCTATACAAAGTATTTTTTCTGATTCTGATTTCCATATTGGCAATGGTGTACCCCAATAACGACTACGAGATACGGCCCAATCTCTATTATTTTCTAACCATGAATGAAGTCTCTTATGCCCTATTTCATCTGGATACCAATTTATAGAATTATTTATCTCTATCATTCTATCTTTAACAGCGGTTGTTTTTATAAACCAAGATGATGTAGCAAAATTTATAAGTGGAGTTTTACACCTCCAACAATGAGGATATGTGTGAGTATATTTTTCTTTAGCAAACAATAAATCATTATGAGCTAAATATTTTATTACTTCTATATCAGCTTTCGAATGATCATCTTTTGGTTTTACTGCACCATTAAAATCTTTAACTTCAGCTACAAAATCACCTTGTCTTGTAACGTGTTTTATTACTGGTAATTTTTCTGAGATTGATAATTTCATATCATCATCACCAAAAGCTGGAGCTATATGAACAACACCTGTACCATCTACATCAGAAACAAAATCACCATGATATATTTTCCAACCGTTTTCTTTATTTTCTAAATCAGTGTTTATAAAATAATCAAAAACTGGCTTATATGACGCACTTAATAATTCACTTCCTTTTATCTCTTTGATTATTGAAAATTCTTCACCCTCTTTTTTAAAAGATGATATTTTTTCAAAAGAATTTTTCAAAACTATTATTTTCTTTGTACCTGTATCTATTAATAAATATGTTAAATCTTTATTTATTGCCAAAGCTGTGTTCCCAGGTAATGTCCAAGGTGTTGTTGTCCAAGCTATAATATCACAGTCTTTATATTCTCCATCTAATATATGAAAATATACATAAGCTGATAAATCCGCTATTTCTTTATAACCCTCTGTCACTTCATAATTTGAAAGAACAGTCTCACAATGTGGACACCATGGCATAACTTTGAAACCTTCATATACTAAACCCTTATTCCAAAATTGTTTAAATATCCATAGATTTGATTCCATGAAAGTTGCATCAAGTGTTCTATAGTCATTGTCCATATCTACCCAACGGCCCAGTCTTGGTATAACTTTTTTCCAATCCTCTCTAAATTGAAATACTGCACCACGAGCTGTTTCGTTAAATTTTTTAATACCCGCCTCTTCTATATCTTTTTTACCTTTAAAACCCAATATCTTCTCAGCTAAATTTTCAACTGGTAAACCATGAGTATCCCAACCCCATGAACGTGGTACATTAAAACCCTTCATTGTTTTATATCTTGGATATATATCTTTCACAGATGATGGTAAAACACTACCAAAATGTGGTAACCCTGTAGCATATGGTGGACCATCATAATATCTAAAAGACTCTTTATCCTTGTTTTTGTCAAGACTTTTCTGAAAAATATTGTTATCCTGCCAATATTTTAATATTTCTAACTCTCTTTCATTTGGGGTTTTCATGTATTCGATTATACATGATTTTAAGGATTTATAAAGTTAAAAAATAGCCCTATTGAGCTATTTTTTTATTTAGATTTATTCTATTAGAATCCATCCACACTAAACACCAAAGTACCTGTTGTCTTATCATAAGATATTATCTTAG
>CAYZIG010000005.1:0-19709 GCA_964478465.1 uncultured Candidatus Saccharibacteria bacterium
TTGGGATCTGGTTGATACTTCAGCATACAATATTGCCGGGGATTATATTTATAATTTTTTAAATAAAAAAGAATTAAAAGATTTTACAGATAAATGTATAAACCATAAAGATATGTGGATGAGGAGGGTGATAGTGGTTGCAACTTTTTATCAGATTAAAAATCATTCTAACAAAGAGATATTTTACATTTCCAAAAAACTTTTTAAAGATGAACATCATTTAATACATAAGGCAATAGGATGGATGCTTAGAGAATCTGGTAAAAGATGTAGTGAGCTAGATCTCATAAGTTTTATAAGAGAAAATAAAGAAAAGATGCATAGAGTAACATATAGTTATGCGATGGAGAGGGTGAGGAAATCAATGGGGGTAGGTATGCTATAATCAAACCCATGCCTACAAAATCTTCAAAAAACTATAACAAATTATCCCTAGCCCTACACAAAAAACACAAAGGCAAACTAGAAGTTGTCTCAAAGGTAAAGACTAAAAATAAAGAAGATTTATCAATCGCTTATACTCCAGGTGTTGCTGAGGTCTGTCGTCTCATACATCAAGATAAAAAGTCCGTATATACTCATACTATAAAGGCTAACACTGTTGCAGTTATATCAGACGGTTCAGCGGTACTCGGACTTGGAAATATTGGTCCAGAAGCCGCTATTCCAGTTATGGAAGGTAAAGCTGTTTTGTTTAAAAATTTTGCAAATATAGATGCATTTCCAATATGTTTAAAAACCCAAGACACCGAAGAGATAATAAAAACTATAAAAAACATAGCTCCGGTTTTCGGTGGTATAAATCTAGAAGACATATCAGCACCAAGGTGTTTTGAGATAGAAGAGAGATTAAAGAAAGAACTCGATATACCTGTATTTCATGATGATCAACATGGAACAGCTATAGTTGTATTAGCAGGACTTATAAACTCACTTAAGTTAGTTAAAAAAGATTTGAAAAATATAAAAATAGTTATAAACGGGGCAGGGGCGGCAGCATTAGCTATAGCAAAACTTTTAATAAAAGCTGGGGTGAATTCAAATAAAATGATTATCTTAGATTCTGTTGATACTTTGAATAAAGATAGAACCGATTTAAATAAATATAAATTAGAATTAGCTGAAATAACAAATAAAGAAAATATAAAAGGAGGATTAGAAAATGCTTTGAAGAGTGCCGATGTTTTCATAGGTGTATCAAAAGCTGATGTCTTGAAAGTAGAATGGGTTAAAACCATGAATGAAAATAGAATAGTATTTGCTATGGCTAATCCAAATCCGGAAATAAGTTTTGAAAATGCAAAAAAAGCGGATATAAAAATATTTGCCACAGGTAGATCTGATTATCCAAATCAAATTAATAACGTGCTTGTATTCCCTGGAATATTTCGTGGTGCACTTGATGCTGGAGTGACAAGTATAACTGATGATATGAAGATAAGGGCCGCTTATGCATTGGCAAGTTTGATAAATAAAAAAGAGTTAAAAGCGGATTATGTTATACCAAAACCTTTTGATAAGAGGGTGATGAAGAAGGTGGCTGATAGTGTTAAGAGATAGGTTGATTTTGTATGAGGGTGTGGTATTTTTATGTGTAGCACATTATGAAAAAAACAGTTACACCACAAGAACTTCTTTCTCTGTTGTCTAGAGGTATGATCAGAACCAGCAACATCTCTTTCTTTGCCGGTGGTCAATCTGTAGATATTGACCAAGTGTCTTTTGATGTTGATACACTTTCTAAGTCTGTGACGAAAGATATGATATCTGATACAGAGGTATCTGTTTGTGAATTGTTGATGAGAAAAGTAACATCTTTTGATTTACCGATATCTGTACAGAATTTTTTAGAAAGAGATAATGTTCTATATGTATGGCAACTTGTTATTTTGTCAGATAAAGCCCTGCTTCATGTTGATAGAATAGGAAAGGTCTCATTGATAAGCATTAGAGAGAGTATTAAGAAAATACCAGGATTTAAAAACGGAGATATTATTTCTTGTCTGAGACAAAGAGTTTTTACACGTATGTTTTGTCTTAGAATTTCAGAAATAAAAAGACCCAACAAGGAGCTTGATCTTGTTAGGTCTTTAGCTGAGAGGACTGATGAAGTTGAAAGGCTGATGAAAGAAATATTTAGCTGAAAGTCGTTCACTGTCCAATTCCTGTGCCCCTAAAAAGGCCAGGCTTTTTATTTTACATAAACAATGTAGTCATGAATACAATCAACAAATACACAACCAGATTATTTAATGAATCAGAAAAGAATTTTTTCCAAACTAATTTTCTTTCACAATTTCCCCAAATCAACGCCGAACCTATGTTTGGAATTATAAATGCAATCCATATCATTGTTACAAATATATACGCGGCTGTGTATGTTTGTATTGTAACAAAAACGATAAACATAGATGTTATGAATGAAAGTATGATTTGGCCAAGATAACTTTTCCACATATGTGGTTTAACTTTAGCTATTTTCTTATCTTGTTCTTCTCTGGATAATTTATCAAAACCCAATGAGGCCATATGCCATTTACCCATAGGTGTAATAGATGAGTACCAGAATGTTCCTATTGCTGCTGATAATATTGCCCCTAATAATGATAATAATATTATTGTTAACATGTTTTTTTATTTGAATTTATTTTTTATAATGATGGATGTATTTTAACATTTTATTTACAAAGCGGAAAAGGAGGGATTCGAACCCTCGATGAAGTTTCCTCCATATCGCTTTTCGAGAGCGACCTATTCAACCTCTCTAGCACTTTTCCGCCATTCATTTTACCAGAAGAAATCCTCAACGAAAACATTTCTCCACTTAACACCCATGTCTTTTAAAACTTTTTTAGCTGTATCTTTCATTCTTTCTGGGCCACATATATAGTATAGTGAATCATTTGGATTAGTTACATATTTTTTGATTATATCTTGTGATATATAACCTTGTTCGCATTGTATTGTTAGATTTGATATATCATTTAGCATATACACTTTGTTAAACCAGGGTGCTTGTATGGATTCTAATTCATTATGAAATATAATATCAGCCTGTGATCTTGATCCGTATATCAAAGTGATGTTTTGTGATAAACCTCTTTTTATATGATCACGAAGTATACTCATAAAAGGTGTTATACCAACTCCACCAGCTATGAACACCAGGTTTTTATCAGGGCGTGGTATGAATTTTCCAAAAGGTCCATCTATAAATATTTCATCACCTTCTTTTAATTCTTTAGCTGTTTGTGTAAATCTTCCAGCAAGCTTGATAGTAAATGCAAAATCATCACCTGGGGCAGAGGATATAGTAAAAGGGTGTCTCGCATAAAGTTTGTTTTTATTAAGTCTTAGAAAACAAAATTGTCCCGCCTGAAATTCTTTATTACCTTTAATGGTAACAGTAAAAGTGTCAGCTGTTTCCATTTTTACATCTTTCACAAAAAACCTTGTTGTTCTAGCTGCTATGATTTTATATCTTGTTCTATATACAATACCTACTGTCACAAGTAATGTGGCCAATACGTATATGGGCATATTTTCGGCAGTTTCTGATCCCCAAAGTACCGCATGGAATAACGCAAAGAAAAATAATATATAAGTTAATACATGTATATATTGCCAAATTCTATATGAGATACGTTTATATAATGCAGATGCTATCATTACACCTACTAATATATAGAAAGCGATTATACCTATAGCAAGTGGTGCATAAGCAAAATCCGGTATTATAAAACCTTTGTATGTTCCGGTTGACAACATAAAGAATACTGGATGAAAAAAGACAAAGAACATCACAAAGTAAGAGAATTTTCTTTGAAATTTTATAATCTTATCTAATCCTATATATCTATTCCAAAAGCGAGCAGTATCACCTGAGAATATTAATAATGTTAGAAGAACAAAACCTATAGTCCCACAGGTTTGTCCTATTTCATAAAATAAATTTTCCATAAAACTATTCTAGCACACCTATCTGAGATTTCATTATTACTTTTTGAGCTTCTGGGCCTCCATGTTTTTTTACACTTTCAAACATCTCTGTAGCATCTTTACCACAACCATTTAGTATTTTGTCATTTGGATGTTTTCCTGATGCGATGAAAGATGTTGCATCTATAACTTTATCTCCATCTACAATCATCCAACAATCAGTTGCTTTGTCATGTACATTGACTTCGGCTATAGAGTAAACTTTATCTATTGTAGATGTTGAGGTTGATTCCGGTATAATGGCTGTATCATTTCTACTTGGAACCTCTGTTATATCTGGTTGTTTATATTCATTTTTCTTATTAACTATTAGTATTGCAGCTATTACTACGATAGCTAGAACTATTGTGATGATTATATTTTTTTTCATATAAAGTATTATACGTAATTTCTTTGGAAAATGTTACAGGGCATGATATATATAATAGAGAAGGAGACGTGTCAGAGTGGTCTAATGTGCCTCTTTGCTAAAGAGGTGAACCTCTAAAAGGGTTCCGAGGGTTCGAATCCCTCCGTCTCCGCTACGACATATTAAAAATACCTGGCGAAGCTAGGTATTTTTATATGGCGTTTATAATTGGAGAAGAAGTGGAACTTCTGGGGATTCGAAAAGCTTTACCTTATTTTCGAAGAACTTTGTTCTGAGAAAATGGTAAAGGTGTACTGAAGTTGTAAACTTCGAATCCCTCCGTCTCCGCCAAGTCGAGTTATAACAAAACCCGTGCTAAAATTAACCCCATGAAAAACATCACCCTACACGATCATTGGCTTATTAAAGTACCTATAGAAAAAGTATTTAACATAATGACAGATTTTGAAAATTTTCCTAAACATTTTCCTAAAGTCGCAGAAGCGATACAAATAAAAAAGAGAGAAGGTGATTATCTAGAAATAGAAGCAACGGTTAAATCGTTTGGTAAAAAATTTCAAGTACAAATGAAAACTCACATACTTCCTGGAAAAGGTTTTATCTCAGACAATGATAGTCCTGAGTTTGGAACATCTGGTCATGAAGAGTTTTTGCTCTCTGAATCATCTGGAGATACGATAATTGATTATACTTATCAGGTTGTTATACATAAAACATGGTTACGTATAGTGGCAACACCACTTATTCGTTGGTATTCGATGAAATATTGGGAGAAGGCTGTGGTGGAGAGATTAAAGGAGTTGTTGTAAGAGAAGAAATAGGTAACGTAAAATAGTGAATTCAAAGAGACTAACCATAACAGTTAGTCTCTTTAGTGATTTGCATCGTCTAGGTTTTTTAAGGACCCAGGCCACCATCCGGTGGACGTTCGACTTCTAATCTCCTAATATCTTTATATCATATTAAATAATCTTGACACAACTATTAAGATTGTTTTTTAAGTTTTAATTTTATAATTTCTTTAGTAAAACTTTATCTTTTGTAAGTAAAATAGTTTGAATGAATAATAAACGTATATTTATAGATGAATCAGGGAGTAGTTCAAACAATATAATTATCTGTTTTGTTGTTTTTCTTGGTATTGATTGTGTTGAAAAAGTTGACAATATAATAAACGGGTTTAAATATAAGGTTAATAAACAAAATAGTGAACTACATTTTAACAAAGAAAGTTTTGGTTTGAAGAGAGGGTTTTTCAAATATTTACCAAGCAATAAATTTTATATTAAATATTCTACATATAGAAATAACAAGTTATCTAATACCAATTTGATAATAAAGTCTTTTATAGAAAATAAATCTTTGATTGAGAATTCCATTATTTTCATAGATGGTTCAAAGAATATAAAAAATAACCGTAAAATTATTACTTCTATAAAAAAGGAATTAAAAAGATATAATGTTTATATTAAATCAATAAAATACGTAGATTCTAAAAACAGTAATCTGATTCAACTTGCTGATATGTGTGCTGGGTGTATAAGAAGAAAATTTGAAAAAAACTCTAAAGAAGATAATGAATTGTTCAACCTCATAAAGCCACATATAAGATGATATAATATCACTATGACAACCATAGAAGAATTTAGACAAAAATATCCTGGTATAGATATAAATTTAGAGGGTGGATCTGATCAATTCCAAGAAGATAAACCTATTATAGAACGCGACCCTATAGCTATAATCATAAAACACCCAACAGAAGATTCTTATCTTATAGCAAAATGGAAACAATCTGTCTGGAATGGTTTCGTAACTGGTGGTATAGAAGAAGGGGATACATTAGAAGATACAGTTAGAAAAGAAATACATGAAGAAACAGGATATAAAAATGTAGGAGAAATACAAAAAACAGATTTTGTATCTCATGGATTATTTTTTCACCCTGTTAAAAATGTGAATCGTTTGGCCCATTACCATTTAGTTATTACTCAACTTAAAGATTTGGAAAAAGATGAAGTCTCAGAAGATGAGAAGGCTATAGCCGACTTTGTTTGGATAGATAAAAAAGATGTTATAGAAACTTTGACTAGGAGTGGAATAAAATATTTATGGGAATGTTATTTAAAACTATAAAAATATTATGTTTTATTTTTTTATATGATATAATTTTGATAGATTATGTTGTTACCTAATCGTTATTCATTTACTATAGTTAAAAAGAAAAATCTTAATAAAGATAAAGTTTTCTCCACATTAGAATCGGATATTGTAGAAGATAAAAAAAATAATGTTAATGTTGATGACAGTGATAGGCGTAATTTTTTAAAAATTCTTGGTGGTGCTGGTGTTAGTGCGGCGGTTTTGTCTATGATACCAAATAAAGCACAGGCTTTAATTATTGGTTCATCACCAACAGCTGGGATTGTTGGTGTTAAAAACGCTTCAAATATTGGTGTAAACCCTGCTACAGAAGATGGAAATCTGGCAACTATAGCTGCAAAAGATTTTGCAACAGAAACAACCTTAAATACCTTGAAAAATAAGGATTTTGCAACAGAAACAACCTTATCGGCAATAAAGACAAATTCAGATAAATTTTCTTTTGATGTTAATGGAAAACTATTAACATCTAATGGTAATGGATCTGATCCTACATCAACTGTATTAAAAGATGTTGCCGGGAATACAGTAAATCCATCCTCAGAAGAAAGCATATTGTATTTACGTCGTATGGTGAAGATGATGGAATCAAATGCTGTTGTTGATTCTCAGATGAGACAAAGAGTTACTATCGATGTTATTCCAACGGTTACGGTCACAGGTACCATCACAGCAAACATTGGAACTGGTACTATGGCCGCTGTCACTACCGTTAACCAATTAGCTGGTGTTGATTCGCGTTGGCAGATTATTGATTGGTCAAGGCAGGCGTATAACAGTGGTATAAGAAATAATTTAATTAATTCATAATATTATGGCAATAACAAATAATTTAAAGAAACAAATAGATTTACCAGTATGGGAGTGGTGTCGTTTTGCACCAACTGCTACAACCGCAGTATCTTCTCTTACAACGGGTAACACTTTATCAAATCGTTATTTGTATTATCAGGTGTCAAACCTATTATATAGATATGATACTTATACAGATACTTGGCATCAATTATCATCAACTCCAGCAAACACGCCTACTATTATGAATAACAATGTTCTCTCAAATTCGGTAGGACATTATGGTCAAGCTATATCAGGCGGAACAAATACTATACAAATTGCAGGTTTATCTGGCCAGGTTTTGATTGGTTATAAAATTCGTATAATATCCGGTACTGGTGCCGGTCAAGAGAGAACTATCACAGCCGTATCTGCACCAACTTTTCATGAAAGGGGTATGGTTACTACAGGTAGTACCACTCAGATTATAGATGCATCTACAGGTGTTGGTTTAAAACAATGGAAACCAAATCAATGGAAAAATTATCAAGTACGTATAGACTGGGGTTCAGGTAAAACACAATTAAGACCTATACTTTATAACACTCAAAACACTTTAACTTTCTCTGATGTTAACTATTTGACAATAAATCCATGGTCAAACTGTCCTTTGATCACTGCTACTGTAGCAAACAACTCTTTTTTTGTAATAGAAAGTCATCAGGTTACAGTAAATTCAAATTGGACTACACAACCAGATGAGACTTCAAATTTTGTGATACTTTCAGGTGGTATATGGAACGTGTCTCAAGGTACAGCTTCTGCACCGTTCTTTTCCTTGATGTATTATGATTTACTTTCAGATGTATGGTATCAAAAATCAACACAATCAGGCTTAAAGACCGCTGTTTTTACTGCGGGTTCAGATCTTTGTATGGAAAGAATGACAGAATATGGAGGAACTTTGTTTACAGAGACTGCTGCTGGTGGTGGTGCTAGGTATATAACAGCAACAGCTACTTTAACAGCTATGAAATATGCTAACTTTCAGATAAGAATAGTTGGTGGTACCGGCGTTGGACAAGTTAGAAGTATATCGACCAACACAACATCTAGAATAAATATCACTCGTGATTGGGACATAAACCCTGACAACACTTCTGTCTATGAAATATGGAGAGACGTCGGTAAGTTGTGGATGATTGGAGGTGGTGATGCTGGTATGCTTCAGTATTCACAGGATACAGATCAATGGACAACAGGTAAGCAGATGGATTGGGGTCAATGTAATCAATTGGCAGCGAAGAAAAATGGAGATAATCCAATAGCTATAGCAACTATAACAAGAACGGCCACGAGTATAACCGGTCTTAATCCAACTCCAACCGCAGGTGGCACTGGTTACAATATAAATGATTTATTAACGCTTGCTGTCGGAACTGGAGGTGTTGCTCGTGTTACCGCTGTATCATCCACAGGTGCTGTTACTGCTGTATCTTTAGAATCTGTAGGTACAGGGTATTCTGTAGGTACTGGTATAGCAACTACCGTTGCACCTGTAGGTGGAACAGGTTGCACACTTGCTATAACTTCTGTCGACTTTACAGAATTAGCTGCTACACCGATAGCACATAACTATAAGATAGGCGATACTGTAACTATTTCAGGGGCAAATGGTGTAGGTGCGTCAAAGTTTAATGGAACATATACAATAATAGGTATATCAACGTTAACAACAAACTTAGCCTTTTCATATTGTTCTGTTGGTGATCCTGGTGCTGCTACTGCAACTATAGCAAACTCACCATCAACTACTCAATTGGTAGATTGTACTAAAAATTGGGTAGTAAATGAACATGTTGGTAAGTTGGTACAAACCTCATCAAACGCCGTTTTAGCGACGGGGCAAGTTCGGCGTATTGTATCCAACACGGCCACAACGCTCGTTTGGACGGCTGTTGGAACAGCACCATCAAATGGATTAACTAGATATGTAATAGAAGATATAAAACCTTTTGGAACAGAAAGAATGTCAAAAGGTGAAATATCTGGAACAGAAGGTTTTGCAACGGGTGGTTCAACAACAACTTTAGTTGATTCAACTAAAAACTGGGAAACAAACTATTGGTCAAGAACTGTAAACAGAAAAGTTAGAATAATTGAAGGTACAGGTGTTGGTTCTGAGATAGCTATAACATCAAATACGGCTACGACTTTAACTTTTTCAGCTCAATCCTTCACCCCCGATACGACAACGCGTTATGTTATTATGGATACATTTGGTACAGCAACTGCTGGCTCCACAACAACCTTAGTTGATTCAAATCAGAACTGGGAAACAAACTATTGGGTTGGTAATAGAGTACGTTTCTTATCAGGTACAGGACAAGGTAATGAGTACACCATAACTGCTAACACCGCAACAACTCTAACTTTTGCTTTAGCAACAGCTCCTGATACATCAACAGCCTATGCAATATTGGAAGCAGCCCCAAAAACTAACGGTATACATCTAGATATGATAGTTTCTTCTACAGATACCAATCTAAATAGTAAATATATGTATGCGTGGACAGGTACTGGTACAGCAGAACTTTCAAGGTATAATATAACAACAGAACATTGGGAGTTGTTATCTTATTTTCCACAAACCGAAACTATGACAACAGGATCAATGTATTGTTATGATGGTAATGATAGAATTTATTATACGCAAGGTGCTACAACATTAACCAAATTGATGTATTATGATCTTATAAAAAATATTGTTGTACCGGCTTCACAACCTCCATATGGTATGGGTGCTGCTGTGTCTAGTAATCGTATGGAAATAGTTCAAACTGATGACGGATTAAAATATTTATATATGATGAGACATTCAGGTACTGAAATGTGGCGTATATTATTATACTTTTAATTAAAATATTATGAATATAGATTATTTAATACAACTTTTAACAAACAAACTTTCTGGACTTGCCTTAGCTAAGGATCAAGCGTTTTCATCGGGTGACTTAGAAAGAATAAATGCAGTAGATGCTGAAATCTTAGATGTTAAAAATACGATATCAAAACTGAAATTAGTTTCAAATATAGAACAGGCCGCAGCTTTAACTTCTTTTTCCGAAGCGGATATAGTAAAGAATGGTATAGAATCAACTTTTACACCAACAATTATAAATGACTCTACGGAGGTTCTGTTAAAATATAATATTGCTCCTTATGCGACAGATCCTTATCACGAAACAAAAATACAGTCCATACTTGAAAACATGGGATTAATGAGTAGTCCTGATGATATAGAAAATTATTTAAGGAAAAAAGTCCCTGATAGTCCACTTAATGGTATCATGATTTATGATTCATCATTAAAATTTTCGGTAGATATTCGTTTAATGATGGCTATAATGGAATTGGATTCTAGATTTGGTACACAAGGTGTTGGTGCTAGAACTTATAATCCTGGTAATGTGGGAAACACAGGTTTTGAAGAGAGATCATATATATCATGGCAAGATGGTGTAGATGCCGTAGCTAGCTGGTTGAATAATCATAGAATTGTAAACACAGTAGAAGAGGTTACTGTGAACAGTAATCCTGTTGTAGAGGTTGCTAATATACAATATACAACAAGTCCTGTTTCTACAGTCAATAATGATATAGCGACACCGGTGGCAACAACTACTGTTAATATCACACCAGATACAGCGTCCGGAGTGACATCTTATGCCACATCTTCGGTTGCAGTATCTGAATCATCAACAACTACTGACGCCGTAGTAAATGTTGACACATCCACATCCACATCTACACCCACAGAATCTACAGATTCAAACTAGGCATATGATGTAGTATTATGTTAATCTTAACTCAATGGATAGTTTTAATGAAAAATATGAAAGATATTATCCTTATTTAGAAGATTTAAGGAAAAGGGTTTATATAGGTTTTGTTATTTTTGCAGTATTTTTTATTGTTGGTTTTTTTCAGACATCTAATATATTAAGATTTATCATCAGTAATTTTGATGTTAAAAATGTTGTCATAGCAACAACGTCCCCTTTTCAGTTTACTGACTTAGCTACTAATATAGGTTTTTTCATAGCGGTGACTGTAACCATACCTTATTTTATATACAGTCTATATGCTTTTATCTTTCCAGCATTGACCAAAAGGGAAAGAAAGTGGTTTTATTTTTCAATCCCTTTGTGTCTAATACTATTTTTAATAGGATTTGTCTATGCGTTGTTTATACTTTTATACACTTTACAAATATTGGCTGATATAAATTCAAGTGCCGGTATACAAAATATATGGAATGTTAGTGATTTTATGATTCAGGTTTTTATGACGGCTAGTTTTTTAGGTTTATTTTTTGAGTTTCCGATAATAATAACCTTCTTGTTAAAGACAAAATTATTGAGTCTAAAAACAGTAAAAGACAAGAGAAGGGTGGCTTATTTTTTGATATTTTGTCTTGTTGCTTTACTTCCGCCAACCGATGGTATATCATTAATAGTGATATCTTTGCCACTTATATTACTATACGAAGTGACAATTTTAGTTAATAACAAATATAAATATCAAATAAATAATTAAAAATATGTTAGGACTAGGAAACAGAGAAATAATAATATTAGCAGTAATTTTGGTTCTATTATTTGGCGCTAAAAAGATACCTGAACTTGCTCGTGGTATAGGTGACGCTATACGTCATATAAGAAATGGATTCTCAGATGAGAGAGACGAAAAGAAAAAATAATTTTTCTATTTTAAAATAAATTTTATGTCTGATATAAAAAGGATTATCACTTGGATTTTTGTTCTTCTGGGTGGTACTTTTTTATTTTACTTATGGTCTAATGCTAGAATGGAGGAAATAAAAGATTTGGATACGTACACAGAAGAGTATAAACCTGTTATAAAACAAGATGTAAAAAAATATTATATATATTCAACATCTACTAATATTCAGGTCTTATTGAGTAAGATGCTGATTGATAATAATCAGTCAACATCGACTTTGTTACTTGCTAATAGTGTTGATTATGAAAGATATAATTTCATAAAACCTAAAAAAGACCAGATTTTATATAAAGGTTGTACATATGATATAGCTTTGGATTTTGCAGACGGTGATAGTCCTGAATACATGGGTATATCTCTGGCCGATTTCGGTACTAAGAAATTTGTCTCTAAAGATATAAGTGGACTCAAAAATTCCATAACTTTAAAAGATAATTCTTTTAAATGGTACATAGGAGATATTTGGCCAGGTGAATATTATCTAATGGTATCTATGATAAACGGTGTTGATGTAAATGTTGTAAGTAATAAGTTTATTATTCAAGATAGTATAGATGGAAATTGTTATTAATTTATTAATTATAATGTATAATTATAATTAATAATGTTTAAAAAAATAATATATATTTTTATCGTATTAACTTTTATACCAGATATTGCCTCAGCACAAGCTGACAAGGTTTTTTTGGGGGAGACTATAAGAATAGCAGATTTCGTCTTTGAAGATGATTATACTCCGAGTACTGATCCTTGTACTTTATCTATATATAATCCCAGTGGAACATTAAAGGTTAATGAAGCCAATATGCAATCATATGCAAATGGATGGCACTATTATGATTATACGGTACCCTTAGATGAGGAGATTGGAAGATGGCCTGTTATCATGAGTTGTGGAAGTACTCTTAATCAAGATCTGGTTCGTGTTAACAAAGATTTTATTGTTGAAATAGGTGCAAGGTTGTCAACAAGTACTATAGCTGAATCAGTATCAACATCTGTCTGGTCAAATCCCATTAGAGCATTAACTGATTATGCAACATCAACCATAGCTACTGCTGTTTGGAATTCTTCTTCAAGAACATTAACGGATTTCGGTACCTTGGTTTCTGATATATGGTCAAACCCTTCAAGGGTATTGACTGATTATGCTGTAGCATCTATTGCTTCAGCTGTGACATCTGCTGTCTGGTCAAACCCATCACGTACTTTAACCGATTATGGTAATGATATAACAGCTTTAGATGTCTGGAATGCTGCTAATAGGACTTTAACTGATTATAATAATGTTGATTTAGCAACAACTACAGCAGACCTGGTTTGGAATAGAGCATCATCACAATTATTAACGGCAGGATCAATAGGTAAATTATTGGTAGATAATATAGATGCTCAGATATCTACTAGGGGTACAAGTTCTCTGACTGCTTTAGATGTCTGGAATGCTGCCACAAGAACTTTGAGTAATTATTCTGAATCATCTATAGCTACAGCGGTTTGGTCAAATGCAAATCGTGAATTAACTAATTATGGTAACAATATCACTGCAAATGATGTTTGGAGTGTTTTGATTTCAAATTTAACAACTGTTAATTCTATAGGTAAATTACTTGCAGATAATATAGATAGTCAGGTTTCAACACGTGCGAGTTTGATAAATCAACAGGCTGGTTGGACTGTAACTATGTCTGATTTTACAACTGTGCAAACAGGAAAGACTTATAGGGCAAAAGTTTCTATACTAAATAATCAATCTATACAAACCAATCCTTTTTCTGTACCGACAATATCTTTATATGATTCAAGTAGAAATCTTATAGTTTCAAATATACCAATGACTAATATATCAATGGGTATATATGAATACACGTATACAGTTCCATCTTCTGCAGATCAGGGTGTTTGGGAAGCTGTGGTTAACACAGAGGTTGAATCAGGTAAAATAATAACAACAAATGATTATTGGCTCGTCGCTGGATCTCCAGCTCAAGTTATAATTAATGGAGTAAATGTTAATTATCCGACAGTGACAGCAAATCTTACTGTAACCAATGAAGGTTTAACGGGTTATGAGTATCAATATGAATGGTGTGTTGTCTCTACAGTTGATAATGTCTGCGGGGGAGGTGATGATGTGTATAGAGGCACTGGTGCCAAGTTTATAAACCCGGGCGAAGATTGGAATACAAATCTAACTGCCAATGTTAATGCATCTGGAAACTATTATTATAAAGTTATTGTGTATTTCGGCACAGAAAAATCAGGTTCTTCTAGAACATTTACTGTTACCAACACTGGAGGAAATACCAGCTCCGGTATCTCGAGTGGATCAGGAGGATCAGGGGGAGGGGGTTCATCACCTGGTATAGTGATAAAGAAAAACGAACCAATACTTGATGTGTCTATGTGTAATGGAGGTGATATAAATGGAGATAATAAAGTTAACATAGTCGATTTCTCAATACTTCTATCATTTTGGAAAACAAAAGCACCATACAAAAATATATGTGTTGATATAAATAGAGATTCACAGGTTAATACATCAGATTTCTCTATTATGTTGTCACAATGGGGATCAAAAGGTAAACCAATAAAAACAAAATAATTATGAAAAGAAATATACTATCAATATTAATATTCACAATACTTTTGCTAGCAACAACATCAGAAGCTGCTTCTGTATATTTTGAAAAGAAATTACAAAGTATAAGTTTAGGAGATACTTTTATGGTAGATGTTTATGCTGATACTGAAGGCTTGGAAGTGAATGGTGTAGAAGGTGTTATAAATTTAGAGGGCAACATAAATATTTTAAATCTAATAACTGCTGGGTCTGTATTTGATATGTGGCCAGTAAAACCATCTATAAATGGTAATAGTATAGAATTCACCGGTGGTAGCCCTTCAAGTGTTTCTGGTAGAAAAAATAAATTATTTAGTATAGTTTTACGTGCTAATAATATAGGTGATGCCAAGTTATCTGTAAAAAGTGCAGATCTCTTTTTGGGTGATGGTAAAGCTACTAGGTTATCAGCTATGGGTAAAAATATGCCCTTTGTGATAAATAAAAATATTAATAATATTAAAATAGATGAATTATCTGATATTATTTTAAATGACAAAATACCGCCAGAAAATTTTGATATTGTTATAGGTCAGGATCATTCTGTGTTTGATGGCAAATATTTTATAAGTTTTTATACTGTAGATAATCAATCGGGTATAAATAGATATGAGGTTAGAGAAAATAATCTCCCGGCAATTAGAGCAACTCATTCTTATGTATTAGAAGATCAAACTCTCAGTGGTTTTGTCGAAGTAAAAGCTATAGATAATGCTGGTAATGTAAAAATACAAAATATAGATTTAAGTAAATATAAAAATACAACAAAAAATAATATTATATATATATTTATATTATTATTGATATTGATATTGTTGATATATACATATTTTAAGTTTAAAATATATTTATACAAAAAATAAAATCTCATGAACAAAAAAAGTACATTCTTATTTATATTATTAATAGTTTCGTTGTTTGGGGTAAAAATATCTGCAGCTGATCTATTTACTACATCAGCAAAAACACAGGTAAATATAGGAGAAACTTTTGATATATATATAAATGTAAACAGTGATGGAAGTATCGTAAATAGCGCAGAAGGTAATATAAGTTTCCCTGCCGAATTATTGAGTATAGTGTCTATAAATAACAATGCATCGATATTCTCTATGTGGCCGGAGAAACCTGTATTTTCTAATGAAAATGGAACCATGGGTTTTAATGGAGGTTTACCAAATCCTGGGTTTTCTGGGTCAAAAGGGTCTGTTTTAAAGATTACCTTTAAAGCTAATAAATCAGGACGTGCACCTATATCAATAGTCTCTGGGTCTGTGTATTCAAATGATGGCACAGGAACTGATGTTTTGAAAGGAAAGAAGGGTATAACTATCACAGTAAATGAATCTGTAAAAGTTGATCCTGTTATTAAGGATGATAAAGATGATGTTGTTTCGAATAAAATAGAAGACGATAAGGTTACAAAAAATATTATCAATAATATAAACACTCCTAAAGCACCTGTTATATCATCAGCAGATTCATCAGATCTTAATTCATGGTTTAGACAAAAAGATATAATATTAGAATGGGATATACCGAAAGGTGTTGATGCTGTACAATATTCTTTTGATTCAAAAGATGTCTCTATCCCAAATATATTGAAGATACCGCCTTTAAATAATACTAAGTTAGTGAATGTTGCAAACGGTGTATCAAATTTTCATATACGTTTTAGAAATCAGGGAGGTTGGGGTGAAATACTGCATCAAAAGATAAAGGTTGATTTAATTTCACCAGAAATAATATCTGTTGAATCAAATAAATCCGATGGATTGGTTTCATTAAGTTTAAATCTAAAGGATATTCATTCAGGTTTATCAAAGATAAATATATTTGATGACACTGATAAACCAATTGTTTCTGATTTTATTATCTCATCTGAGAGTGTGGTAGTTAATTTACCGCTGTTGAAGTCTGGTGATAATAAGTTAAAGGTTGTGGTCTATGATAATGCTGGTAATGTAACTGAAAAGTACATAGATGTAAATAGCCCGGCACCAAATAAACCAACAATATCTGTAGATAAAACAGATTTCAAGATTGGTAAAGAAAATATTTTCTCCGTAAAATCTTATCCGAATAGTAGTATTGATTTATGGATTAAAGATATTGCTACAGCTAAAGTTGATAAAGTACAACTTAATACAGATAAAAATGGTATAGCTCAATATAATCTATCAAACATACAATCATCAGGGATAAAATCAATATGGGCTAGTGTAGATAATAATTGTGGTGATATATGTGTGTTGTCTGAAGAGGTTGAGGTTAATATAACTCAAGGTAAATTAATTAGTTTGAGTGGATTGTATAATATGGTTACAAAGGACATATCAAATATTCAAGATTTTATACCTTGGACTATAGCGATAATATTTATGCTATTGTATCTATTATCTTTTAGGAGAAATAAGAGAAATAGAGACATTGATTTGATAAGGGAATTAAATAAGGCTGAGATAGATGTCTATAAGATATTTAAGGTTTTGAAATCTGACGCTAAGAAATATAAAACAATGTTAAAGAGAAATAATATAGATGTAGGAGATAAAGATAAGAAAATTATAGAAAATTTAGAACAAGATTTAGAAGAAGCTGAGTCATATTTTGCAAAGAGAATAGAGAAAATAGAAGAAGAATTGGAATAAAATAAAAAAACCACCTATTGGTGGTTTTTTGTTATTTCTCTATAACTAAGTCTTTTATATCTTTTCTGACTTTCTTTAGATTTATATATTCATCTGTATCTGATCTATAACCAAGTGTTGCGACTACTACTGCTGTTAAGTTTTGCTCATTTAAACCTAATATCTCATTGTATTGTGCATTATCAAAGCCTTCCATAGGAGTAGCGTCTATTTTCTCTAAAGCAGCAGCTTCCAATAATAAACCTAGTGCTATATATGCTTGTTTTGCTGCCCAAGATATTCTTCCTGTATTATCATGTGAATTTATCGAACCCTTTATCATATCAGCATATCCTTTTAATTGTTCGGCTTGTGCACCACGAACTGTGGCAACAAGATTTATAAAATCATCAACATCTTTATCATTTAGATTTGTGGGTACTGCAAATACAAACAAATCAGAAGCATCTGTTATCTGTGTTTGTCCCCAAGATGCAGCTTTTAGCTTTTCTCTAATCTCTGGAGTTTTAACGTGTATTACTTTATATGGTTGTAATCCGTATGAGGAAGGGGATAATCTTATTACTTCCAATAAATTGTTAATTTGTTCTTGTGTTAATTTTTTACTTGAATCATATGCTTTTGTTGCATATCTCCAATTTAATGATTCTATTATATTTGTCATAACATCTATTATATTCCTAATACTTTCATTTGTAAAGTATTAGGAAAGATGCTATTTTATATATATGCTTAGAACTAAATCTCAACAAAAGAAGATTTGCACAGGTTGTCCTATAGCCAAAGCTGCCAATTTGGTAGGGGATACTGTGATACTTATAATCATAAAAGAACTTTTAAATTCCCCAAAAAGATTTGGTGATATTTGCCATTTATTGGACGGTGTAAGTACTAGAACTATAACAGATAAATTAAAGCAACTTGAAGATCAGAAAATCATAATAAGAAGAGAGTATAAAGAAAAACCACCTCATGTAGAATACTCTTTGACGGAAAAAGGTAAGGGTTTGAAGACCGTTGTAAATGCTTTATTAAAATATGGAGAAAAGTATTTATAAAAATAAAAACCGCTGCAAAGATTTTAATAGCGGTTTTTATGTTACTTATATTATATCAATAAACTATTGTGTTTGTGAAGAGGTTGCATCTTCTGTTGGCGATATTTGCTCATTTTGTGTTTGTGCATTACCTCTATTTCTATATTGATCTGGGTATCCATATCTATTCATCATGCCAGGTCCTCTATTGTAAAAATCTCTATCTCTAAAATCCCTTTGATAATTTGGTCTGTTTAGACTAAATCCACAAATTGTTAATAATACTATTATAGCCAAAATTATAGTAGACCAAAAAAAAGTCAAACTATATTTGTGTGCAAATTCTTTTATTTTCATTATTTTTTTGTTTAAGATTATTTTTTAATAAAAAGGTGTACCCTTAATTGTCTATACGTAAAGTTATAAGAATTTATTAACAAATATGATAATATGTATATATAAATATATGAATTTAGAGTTAGATAAAATATCAATATTATTGAAAGATCTCAGGGTTGATATCGGGGTTTTGAGGTCTCGTCAAGTCAGTTTACTAAATAGGATAAGAAAAAGTATAGAATTAAATAAGCTTAAAAAGATAAGATCTAATTTAAACAAATAAATGAAGGATGAAAGAGACATAATTAAAAATGAGACAGGAAGAAATGATACCGAAAAAGAGGTAGCTTCTGATGTGATAAATAATCGTCTACATGAGTCAGTGATAGGTTTGGAAAATACTATTGATGATATAGAGGGAACAAATCAGAAGATCGAGTCATTGTTGAATGATGAAAACCTATCCGAAGAAGAGAAAAGAGAATATGAGCGTGAATTTGATCTTATAAAAAAAGATACTCTGAATTTTAAAGATAGGTTAAAAAAACTTGGAGAGAGGGTTTTAGAGGGTGTGGCTAAAGGAATAAATAGTACTATTGAATCATATAGTGATAGATTTGGTGAAAACAGAAAAAAGGTTAAGACAATTGAGTTCATATTGGATAATTTGGATATAGAAAACAAAGAAGATTTAAGAGCTGAGTTTGAGAAGAAAAAGGCATCTCATAACTTGTGGGGGGTACATTTTGCTGAGTTTCCGTTAAATGATGAGGGTGCGAAATTGTTAAAGATGGTTTCTTCCAAACAAAGGGAATTAAAATATTTTTATAGTTTAGAAGATTTAATCAAAAAAACTAATCAAATTTACTCTTTTAATAAAAAAAATAATATCTCTCTAGAATGTCTGATGAAAATTGATATACGTCATACTTTTAATTTTGATAGAG
>CAYZIG010000006.1:0-5160 GCA_964478465.1 uncultured Candidatus Saccharibacteria bacterium
ATGTACTAATTAGTCCATACTATTAGGAAATATGTATATCCAATCGTGAAAGTGTGTGTTAATAATTTGTAATTTAAAATAAATAGAAAAAGTATCAACTTTTTTGTTCTGGTGACTCGTTGTAGGGGATACACCTGATCTCATTCCGAACTCAGAAGTTAAGCCCTATTAAGGCGATGGTACAAGCTTTACGCAAGGAGAGTAGCTTGTCGCCGGAACAAAGAAGTTGATTAAAAAAGATCGCATGTTAAAGTGTGATCTTTTTTGTTATAATAATCTCATGTTATCATGGTCAGCCAGAAGAAAATTTGTTTATATATTTGTGTTAATTTTAATAATTAGTGGTCCGGTTGCATATATTATTTATAAAAAATCACAAAAACCACCTTCATGTTTTGATGGTATACAAAATCAAAACGAAAGAGGTGTAGATTGTGGTGGCATATGCAGAATAGCTTGTTTTGATCGTGTTAAAACCGAACCTGATATACAATGGTCAAGAGCTTATTATGTTGCAAAAGGAGTTTATAATCTAGTCGCTTATATACAAAATCCAAATATAGATTATATAAGTAAACCTACAAAATATGTTTTTAAAGTTTATGATGATAAAAATGTTTTGATAACTAGTCGCGAAGGTGTTGTTGGTATACCAACAACAAAAGTCTTTCCTGTTTTTGAAGCTACAGTTGATACAGGAGAAGTTATTCCTAAAACAGTGACTTTTGAATTTACCGAACCTGTAACATGGTTAGAGTATTTTGGTAATCGTCCTGAACTAGAAACGGTAGAACAAAAATTATCACGTATTGATACATCACCAAAACTTGATGCTAAGATTAAAAATAAAACCATAAATACATATAGAAATGTAGAGGTTATAGCGATAATATATAACGAAGAAGGTAACGGTGTTATGTCATCAAGAACCTATATAGATAAAATAGGTGATAAAGAAACAGTAAATGTAGTATTTACTTGGCCGGAAGCGATTAATTTTAAACCATCAAAGATAGAGGTTATACCAAACCTATCACTAAAAGAATATAAATAGTAATAAATTAGATGCAAAGTTTAGTTAGAAAAATAAGAATAGATTGGTATCTATTATTACCTGCAATAGTTTTATCATCTTTTGCATTATTTACACTCATCTCTTTCGGTGAAATATCGACTCGTTTTATTAAACAATCAGTTTGGGTTTTAATAGGTATTATATTTTTTATTTCTTTACAGAAAATTAATTTATATTTTTTGAAAAATAGAAAATTTATAATTACTGTTTATGTTCTGTCGATAATATCTTTGCTGATACTTTTTGTTTCTGGTCATGTTGCTAAAGGTGCACAATCTTGGATTAAATTAGGTTTTCTTTCTATACAACCAACTGATCCTGCAAAATTAATTTTAATAATTTTATTGGCAAAATATTTCTCAAAAAGACATGTTGAAATATCTGTTTTTAAACATGTTTTGGTTTCTGGTTTATATGGCGGAGTCTTGGGCTTATTGGTTTTGTTACAGCCGGACTTTGGATCAGCTGTAACTATATTTGCTATATGGGCGGGGATTATATTTATTTCCGGATTATCCAAAAAACATATTATTTTATTAGCTACTATTGGTATTATGACCATGACTTTGGCTTGGAATTATGCTTTTAAGGAATATCAAAAAGATAGAATATTAAACTTCGTGCATCCAATGAGAGATATTAGAGGATCTGGATATAATCAATATCAGGCAATAATAGCTGTCGGCTCAGGTCAATTGATAGGTAAAGGAATAGGTTATGGTACTCAATCAAAATTAAAGTTCCTACCAGAATATCAGACAGATTTTATTTTTGCAGCCTTCTCTGAAGAATGGGGTTTTATTGGTGTTAGTTTGGTTTTAATTATGTTTATGATTATTCTTTTACGAATAATTCATATCGCTATGCGAGCAGATAATAACTTTGATTCTTTGGTGGCCGCAGGTGTTTTTATATTTTTTGGAATACATATACTTATAAATATTGGTATGAATCTAGGTATAATGCCGATCACTGGAATACCATTACCATTCATGAGTTATGGTGGATCTCATGTATTAATAGAATTTATAGCACTCGCCATAATCTCAAATATTTCAACAAGAAAAAAGAATACTGGTATTCATATGAATGAATTGAGAAATGAGTTTGTTGGGTTTAACTAATAAAATCTATTTATTACGTTCCGTTTCAGTCCTCGGGTCTATGACCCTGCGGAGAAACTCACTCCATAAATAAATTTTAAATAATCAGAAGTCCTCGCTATGCTGCGGATGATCTCATTCGAAAAATAATTTTTATACATTCAGTCTTAGGGTTTATAACCTTGCGAAGAAACTCACTTTATAAATAAAATTTAAATACATTTTCTAACGAAAGTAAACCCCTGTTAAATCCTTAAAAAATAAGTATAATAAAATCTTATATGACAAGAACAAGACTTTGGGCCTTCATTATTATAATCATTGCTGGACTTTTAGGCCTATACCTTAAAAATACTTATCAAACAAAACTTTTCAAACTTGGTTTAGACCTAAACGGGGGAATACACTTAGTTTATAAAGCTGATATATCAAAGATATCAAAAGATGAAATCGGTCCTTCTATGGAAACATTAAAAAATGTTATTGAAGCACGTGTTAATGCTTTTGGTGTATCAGAACCTATAGTGCAAACAGAAGGACAAGATAAACTTATAGTTGAGCTTCCGGGTATAAATGATACTCAGAAAGCTATAGATCTTATCGGTAAAACACCTGTATTGGAATTTGCTTTAGTTACTGAAGTTGGAACATCATCTACTTTGGTACCAACATCTTTGACTGGTAAATATATTAAAACAGCTAGAGTTGAATATGATAGTAGAACAGGTAGACCACAAATAGGTTTAGTATTTAATGATGAGGGTGCAAAGATATTTGCAGATATCACAAAGAAGAATATAGGAAAGCCACTTGCTATATTGCTTGATGGTCAAGTTATATCTGCTCCTGTAATACAATCAGAAATCGTTGGTGGTCAAGCACAGATAACAGGACAGTTCTCGATACAAGAAGCAAATGAATTGTCACGTAGTTTGAAATATGGCGCTCTTCCTGTTGCTATAGAGCTTATAGGTACACAAACTATTGGCGCGTCATTAGGTATGGATGCGCTAAATAAAAGTATTGATGCTGGTATATATGGATTTATTATTGTCGGATTATTCTTGATCTTATGGTATAGATTAAGAGGTATTATTGCTGTTATAGCTTTGTCAATATATACAATAATAAATTTAGTAATATTTAAAGTTTTTGGAGTTGTGTTAACTTCAGCTGGTTTAGCAGCCTTCATTATTTCTATAGGAATGGCGGTTGATGGAAATATTCTAATATTTGAAAGAATGAAAGAAGAATTAAAAAGAGGTAAAGGTAAATTCGAAGCGCTTGAAGATGGATTCAGAAGAGCCTGGCCTTCTATAAGAGATTCAAATATTTCTTCTATGATTACAGCTATTATACTTTATACTTTTGCAGCATCTCCATTGATAAAAGGTTTTGCACTAGTATTCTTTATAGGTGTTGCTGTTTCAATGTTTACATCAGTCACGGTTTCAAAGAATCTATTATTAGCTATATCTAAGAAAAATAAATAATAAATATATGTTTATCGTAAAAAACAGAATAATATTCTATGTATTATCAATAATTTTAATCGCTGCATCAGGTTTTTCATTTTTTAAATGGGGATTGAATTACGGTATAGATTTTACTGGTGGTTCTAGTATTGAAATACAACCAATAGCAACTTCGACAAGAACTTTACAATCAGATGCTAAAAAAGTTTTAGATATTTCTTTCTCTGATGCTACAGTTCGTCCTTATGGTGAAAATGGGTTTATTATAAAAACAAAAAATACAATAAATAACCAAGATACAGAACTGAATAATAAAATAAAAGCTGTATTGCCGACACATCAAGTTGTTAGAGTTGATACAATAGGCCCAACTCTGGGAGCAGAATTAAAACAAAAATCTGTCACGTCTATAATATTAGTTTTATTGGCTATAGTTCTATTTATAACATTTGCCTTTAGACAAGTATCAAGGCCTGTATCATCTTGGAAATATGGTGTCGCAACTGTTATTGCATTATTTCATGATGTGATTATACCTGTAGGATTTTTCTCTGCCATGAGTCATTTTGTTGGGGGATATGAAGTAGATGCTTTATTTATTACTGCATTACTTGTTGTGTTAGGTTTCTCAGTCCATGATACTATTGTAGTATTTGATCGTGTTCGTGAGCACTTAAGAACTGATAAAGAAAAAGATTTTGAGAAGATGGTAGGTAAATCAGTTTCGGAAACATTTATTAGATCTATTAATACATCTTTGACAACAATACTTGCGCTTGTCGCTGTATATGTATGGGGTCCAGAAACAACACGTCATTTTGCATTGGCTTTGATAGTTGGTATAGCTGCTGGAACATATTCATCAATATTTGTTGGGTCAAACTTATTGGTAACTATGGCTGGTTGGAGTAAAAAAGAGAGTAAATAATATAAGAAAGCCCAGGTTTGATCCTGGGTTTTTGTTTGTATTATATAATTTTTTGTGATTAAATGGGGTGTGTATGAAAGCACCTTCTCTGACAGTCGGGTCCACTGCGGTGGGCATGTTGAAGTCTCTTGGTTTTATCAATATCACAGGTGTTCGTATCTTTGAAGGACGAACAATAAAAAAGACAATCGATTTTTCATCTTCTCGTTTTCGTAACAGATGGTCTAGGAAAAAATGCTTCACTGTAGTGGTCGATAATGAAGGATCTGTGTATCTCCGCTATGGTAGTGATGACATAACTAAAGGACAAGTTTTTCAAGAAGCTATCAATGAGTTGGGTTGTACTATCGATCCGGAGTTTATGCTGGTTGCGGCATGTACTCCATCTGAAGGTCAACAATTTGATTCTGAAGATCTGCTGAAGCTGATATGTGGTCAATCGGTTTTATCGTGAACATCACTCAGCTTATTTTAAAGGCTGCCTTAATCGGCAGCTGATTTTTATTTTAGAAAATAAAAAAAACGCTGAGTGGCTCGGGGGAGCCAAACAGCGCGGGGGAAACGGGGGACATGTGTGGT
>CAYZIG010000006.1:5260-13602 GCA_964478465.1 uncultured Candidatus Saccharibacteria bacterium
GCCTCAGGATTTATATATTATACTATATTTGAGTATATGTGTCAAGTGTAACAAAAACCTATAATACACAACATAAAAACCTTAAAACTCTGATATAATAAACCCATGTCTTCAAAAAATATGAAAACATTATTACTATTAGATGCTCATGCCATTATTCATCGTGCTTATCATGCTGTACCTGATTTCAAAAACTCTCGTGGTGAACCAACAGGTGCTTTATTTGGAATCATAAATATGCTTTTTGGTATTTTAGAGAGATATAAACCAGATGTGATTATCGCTTGTTATGATTTACCTCAACCTACATATAGACATGAGATTTATGAGGCTTATAAAGGTCATAGAAAAAAAAGTGAGGATGATTTGATAGAACAAATAAAATCATCAAGAGAAATTTTTAAAGATTTATGTATACCTATGTATGATAAACCTGGTTTCGAAGCTGATGACATTTTAGGAACTATAGTTCATAGAGTTACAGGTGACAATCATAAACAAGATGAAGATTTTAAAATAATTATTGCCTCGGGAGATATGGATACTATGCAACTTATCAAAGATGATCAAGTTCTAGTTTATACTTTGCGTAAAGGTTTAAATGATACAGTTTTATATAATGAACAGGCTGTTATAGATAAATATGGTTTAACCCCAAAACAACTTATTGATTATAAAGGTTTAAGAGGGGATACTTCTGATAATATTATTGGTGTTCCAGGTGTAGGAGAGAAAACCGCTACATTGATCATACAACAGTTTGGAAGTATAGAAAGTATGTATGAATATTTAGAAGCAAATCCGTTTTCTAAAAATAATGAAATTTTTAAAAAGGCTGGAATCACAGAAAGATTTTATAATCTATTAATACAACATAAAGACGATGCTTTATTTTCAAAAGCATTAGCTACCATAAGATTAGATGCCCCTATTGATTTTGATTTAGTACAAAAAGAACCTTGGTATGAATGTGCAGATATCAACGCTTTTAATAAATTGATAGAGAGATATGAGTTAAGAAGTATTAGGGGAAAATTGGAAAAGGTTATCGCTATACAACAAGGAAAAGAAGCAGTAAAAGTTGTCGATGATGTTTGGGGAGTGGAAGATAAGACACCTTTAAGTGAAGAAGAAAAGATTAAAATATCTTTATTGCGTTCTCATATATTAAATCCGACCAGAATAGATATAGAAAATAATTTTGATAAACATAAAAGTCTGGATAAATATTTAGAAGATGAAGGTGTAAAAGATTTATATGAGAAAGTAGAAAAACCACTCATACCGATTTTAAAAAAGATAAGTAAGACTGGTATTAAAATTGATATAAAATATTTAGAAAATTTATCACATGAATATCAAAAATATTTAGATAAGTTAAAAAAAGAAATATATGATTTAGCCGGGGAAGAATTTAATATATCGTCACCAAAACAATTAGGTGAAATATTATATGATAAATTGGATATTACAAAAGGTTCAAAGATTAGGATTAAAAAAACTGGAGCTGGCGCGAGATCAACAAAAGAATCAGAGTTGGACAAGATGATAGATTTGCACCCTATTATTTCTAAAGTCTTGGAGCATAGAGAATACACAAAATTATTAACTACTTATATAGATGTAATATTAAATTTAGCAAAACCGGAAAAAGATCATAGAATTCATCCTGAATTTATACAAATAGGTGCGGTAACAGGTCGTATAGCAACCACAAATCCAAGTGTTCAAAATATCCCAATAAAAACAGAGTTAGGTAGAGCTATAAGGTCAGCTTTTATTTCTGAAAGTGGTTATGATTTCGTTTCTATAGATTATTCTCAAATAGAACTTCGTATAGCAACTATATTATCTGGTGATAGAAAAATGACAGATATTTTTGAGAATAAAGAAGATATTCACACAGGTGTTGCTAAACAAGTCTATAAATTGGATTCTTTAGATCAAGTGACACCTGAAATGAGACGTCATGCTAAGGCTATTAATTTCGGAATATTATACGGTATGGGTGTTCAAGCTCTTGCTAAATCGATAGGTATTTCTCAAAGTGAAGCTCAAGAATTTTATATGTCATATTATTCTACATTTAAAGAGCTTGCTGATTATTTGCAACAATGTAAATTAGATGCAGAGAAAAAAGGTTTTACTAAAACTTTATTTGGTAGACGTAGATATTTTCCAGACATAAAATCACATATACCTTTTATAAAAGCAGCAGCTGAGCGTATGGCTTTAAATGCTCCTATACAAGGAACCAGTGCAGATATGATAAAGGTTGCTATAGTCGAAGTTGAAAATTATATAGAGAAAAATAAATTAGATAATGATATAAAAATGTTGGCATCTATACATGATGAATTGTTGTTTGAAATAAAAAAAGGTAATGAAAAATATATAAAAGAAATACAGTATATAATGGAAAATGTATTAAAGTCATGGGGTATAAAAACTGATATACCTATAGTTACAAATGTAAAAGTAGGAGATAGATGGTAATATAGATAAATATTATGCTGTACTTATTTTATGGAACAGATATAAAAAAGATATTAAGTCAATCACAAAAAATGATTGAAGTTTTGAAACAAAAGAGAACTTTTGCACAAGTGTTTTATTTTTATCCTGATAACTTTGATAAAGAGGCTTTGGATACTCAGCAATCTGTTCAGGGTTTATTTTTCGATAAACATATATTTGTCTTTAAGAATTTTATAGGATCAAAAAAAGATATAAGAGATTATGTTTTAAAAAATCTAGCAAAATTTGATAAATCAGATCATCTTTATATTTTAATTGAAAATGAAATAGATGATAAATATTTTAAAGATATAAAGTCCATTAAAGATATCAATATTAAAGAATTTAATATAAAATCTCCTACTCAGGTCATAACAAAAGAACAAATTGATAGACAAAAATTTGATTTAGCTGCAGCAATAATGAATTTTAAATCAAGAAAAGATAAAAATAATCAAGATAAGATAAAGATTTTGAATCAATTTGATGATATTAAAAAACATTTTGAAGCACCGGAAGAATTTTTTGGTATATTATGGTGGAGATATAAGAAATTTGCATCAAAAGATCAAAAAAATATGAAAGATTTGTTGAATATTTATCATGATTCACATGCCGGAGAAGAGGATATGTGGAGTGGTTTAGAGAGATGGTTAATTGATTAATTTTATCTTTATAATTTCTTTATTTTTATTTTACTTTTCATGCAAAAGAGTGGTAAAATATGAATATAATGAGTATTAATTTAAAAAATGATTTAATAAGAATTATTACTGTTATTTCAATTGTAATTGTTTTAGGTTGGGGTATATCTTCTATAGCTGAAGATGATATATCATCAGCCCACAATAATTTTTCTGTTGTCGGTATAGTGTCTAATATAGATAATGAAAATATAAATCTAGAAGAGGCTCAAGGTTCAGATAGAACAGGTAAAAATTCTTATGTTTTAAATATTAAGAATGTACAAAAGGTAGAAACCAGTAAATATCAATCTATTAATATTGGAGATATAAAAGTTGGTGATAAGATAATAGCCCAAGGTTTAACAAACGGTTCAACTTTCTTTATAAAAAGGATAATCTCTTTTGCGGATGTTGTTGTTAAAGATGATGTATTGGCTACAACTACAGAAAATATTGTCTCAACATCTTCTGACTCAAATCCAAAACTTGAGACATCTGATGATACTATGGCTTCAACTTCAGATACATATGTAAATGTATCAACTTCTGTCATGGATCAAGCAACCTCAACAGATACTGTTGATACTTCAACTTCTTCAGTACCCACATCGACTGAAGTTGTCGATGTGATCGCAACGTCAACAGATAGTATAGTAGATAAAGTTGTTGATGTTGTTCAGGAGGTTATTGAGACGGTGAAAGAAACTATTTCAGATATTGTAAATAATGATCAAGCTTCCACAACTTCTGATTCAATATAAATATATTAGATAAAAATGTTAATAAGAATATTTAAAAAAATAATAAATGTAAAAAATATTTTTTTAGTATTTTTAATTTTACCTATATCAGCCTCTGCTGATATTTTATTGCCTGGTAATATATCAACCTGTGGTGAACTTGCAGCTCCGGGAACATATACATTGACTCAAAATATATCAGGAGGATCAAATACTTGTTTTACTATATCTTCAGACAATGTCGTGGTTAATGGTGGCGGATATACTATATCGGGTACGGGTAGTGTAGCTATAGATGCTAGATCTAGAACAGGTGGGCCAACAGGATCTCTTACGGAAGGTGCACATGCATATACAAACTTGGTGTTAAATGATTTAAATATTTCAGGATATACAACAGGTTTAAATATTTCAGGTAATGATGATTTATCGGGTACAGGTGTAAACGCTGGTTATGCAGGTGATGCTGGAGATGTGGCTGTATATTATTCATATATAGGATCTATAATATCGAACGGTGGTCAAGCATCATCAAAGTCATATGGAGGCATTGGTGGTAATATAGCATTTACTGATACAAACTTAAACATTTCATCATCGACTATATCTGCTTTGGGAGGGCTGGGAATAGGTGGCTACAATACGAAAGGAGGTTTGTCAGTAAATTATACAACAGGTTTGAGTGCGGACAATATGATATTATCATCCTTATCATATATTTCTTTAAATGGTAATAGTTATAGTAATTTTTCTGGTGGAACCTGGCCAATATTTCCCGGCAACATCTCTTCTTGTGGTACATTGTTTGGATCAGGAAATTATACTCTGACTCAAGATCTAAGTTCGTCATCTACTTGTTTTAACATATCTTCAGATGATATTTTTATAAATGGTGGTGGGCATAGTATATCTTTATCAAATTCATCTACTACTATATTTGCTATAGAGGCAGGATCTTATTCTAGTTTTACTTTAGCGTCAACAACTATATCTAATTTTTCAAATCTAATAAATTCGAGTTCATCCGTAACTATATCAGGTCATAATTTAGATTTATCAAATAAATATATAAAAGCAGGGTCACTTACTGTTAATTACACTGGTAATCTAAATGCTTTAGGCACACTTCTTAGTGAATTAACTTTTTTGAAGATAAATAGTGATATATATAATAATTATGCGGGTGGAACCTGGCCAATATTTCCCGGCAACATCTCTTCTTGTGGAACCTTATTTGGTGCTGGAACATATACTTTAACACAAGATGTTTTTTCTTCCTCTACTTGTTTTACAGTATCATCTGATAATGTAACCATAAATGGTAATGGTCATTCTATAATTTCAAATATCGCTGACAGCAGTGATTTTGCTATACAAGTTGGTTCTCATGCTAATTTTAATTTGGCATCTACTACAGTTAGAGTTTTTTCAAATCTAATAAATTCTAGTTCGTCTGTAACCATATCAGGTCACAATCTAGATTTATCAAATAAATATATAAATGCATCTGATTTAGTTATAAACTTCACTGGTTTTTTGAATAGATTGGGTTTAAATTCTAATGAATTGAACTCTTTATTTGTTAACGCATTTTCTTATAGTATATTTCCTGGTTCAGTATTGGAATTATTAAGATTAGAGAATTCATCATATAGTTACAATTGGTCTTCTTTGGCTGTTTCTGCTGATGGTAAAAAGGTTGCTGCTGCTGCATACGGTGACAAGATACACATAACTAGTGATTATGGTGCAACCTGGACACAAACCGCACCGCCCGGACTATCTTGGATGGATGTTTCCTCATCGGCTGATGGCACTAAACTCATAGCTGTAAATCAGGGTGGTTACTTATATTTATCTAATGATTCTGGTGTTACCTGGACCCCTAAAACAAGTTTAGGGAATAGAAGTTGGCAGAATGTCTCATCTTCAGCAGACGGAAAAAAACTAATGGCCGCAGTTATGTGGGGGGGAGTATATACCTCTGATGATTATGGTGAAACTTGGAACTTGAGATCATCTCTTGGTAATAAGAGATGGTATGCTATAGGAGTTACTCCTAGCGGTAATAAAATGATAGCTATTGATTTTGATGGTTTGGTATACATATCATCTGATAATGGTGCAAGTTGGACTTCTTATAATCCTGGTGTCACAGGTTTTTGGTCTATGACATCATCTGCTGATGGATCAAAAATATTTGCATCAAAACAATGGGATAATGTATATGTATCAAATGATGGAGGTGCTAGTTGGAGCGCAGCTAATATTCCTGGTGGTACAAAAAATTGGGCTGCTTTGTCATCATCATATAATGGTCAAATAGTTTATGCGGCAGCTAGTGGTGATTATGTTTATAAATCAATTGACTCCGGTTTGACTTGGGAGTCTATACCTGGATCATTTGGATATTGGAACGCGATGGATGTATCAGCTAATGGTAACTTATTGTATTTAGCTGTTAATAATCAAAAAATATGGCAGTATCAAGGAATATCTTCTAGTCATTATGTATCGATATTTAATCCTCAAGGCGGGTCTGCAGTATCACAATGGTCACCGTTTGTGTTCTGGGGATCATCAGTTCAATGTAAATATTCTTATGACAATTGGGTTACAACAAACAACGTAGAATGTGCAAATAATGGTAGTGATATACCAAGTCCTGGATACGGCTCCTATACTTTATATGTAAGAGGTTTTGATTCTAATGGAAATATGCAAGAAGATAGTTCAACCTTTACTTCTGGTCTACCTATATCTGCTATAAATCCTGTCAATGCTACGACTACTACATCATGGTCACCGTCTATAGATTGGGATCCTGTTGATGCTGGTAATATAACATCTTGTTATTATTCATATAATAATTGGGTTTCAACTTCTACTGTAAATTGTGCAAATAATGGTGCTGATATATTACCACCAAGTGTTAACGGTACCTCCACCTTATCATTAAAGGTGTTTGATTCTAATAATAAATTTGGTTCTTTAAATATAAATTTTACTTATAATGTAAGTCCATGGTATTCACGCGATTCAGTTAGGAATTGGTATAACATCACATCATCATCCGATGGTACAAAACTGGCCGCTACTGTATATGGTGGATATGTTTATACATCTACAGATTCTGGTGTAACGTGGACACCTCAAGTCTCTTCAGGTGCAAGAAACTGGTATGGGCTTGTATCATCATCCGATGGTACAAAATTGGCCGCGGCTGTGAAGAATGGTCAGATATATACATCAACAACTTCTGGTGCAACTTGGGTTGCAAATGAGTCTAACAGGGCTTGGGATTATATAACATCATCATCCGATGGCACAAAACTAGCCGCTACTGTTGTTGGTGGTAATATTTATACATCAACAACTTCTGGTGCAACTTGGGTTGCAAGGACATCATCAGGTTCTAGAAATTGGCATCAAATAGCTTCATCGGCTGACGGAAGTAGGCTTGCTGCTGTAGTTTGGAGTGGTCATATATATACATCATCTGATTATGGTGCAACCTGGTCTACATCAACAACTGCCATAGGTACAAAAAATTGGTGGGGTATAACAATGACTGCGAATGGGCAGCATATAGCAGCCGTACAGCAATATGGTGGTAGTATATATACTTCTGATGATTATGGTTCAACTTGGAATGCTAGACAAAGTATCGCTGCAGCTTATGCAATAACCTATTCGGCTGACGGGTCGAAACTTATAGCTGCCGCAGGGGGTGATTCCGGAATTGGTCCTATTTATATTTCTAATGACTATGGAGTAACATGGACTACACAAGAATCAAATAGAAAATGGTATTCAATAGCCTCATCTGCTGATGGAACCAAACTTGCCGCTGTTCATTATGGTGGAAAAATATACACATCAACTAATGGCTTAGCTTCTGCTATATCCATAATTCGTCCCGGGTCTGATTCTTCTGTATTAGCTAAGGTGTGGTCTGTTATGGTCAATTGGGGAAATTCTGTATCTTGTTATTATTCATATAATAATTGGATTTCTTCAAGTACGGCCAATTGTGTAAATTTAGGATCTGATATATTAAAACCTGTGACTGATGGGATCACAACTCTATATATAAAAGGTGTGGATGCATTATCTAATCAATATAATCAAGCGGTAAACTTTGAGTTTGAGCCGTGGACAGGTAGGGATACAGGTAGAAGCTGGTTGAATATTGATGCGTCCGCTGATGGCACAAAACTCGTGGCTGCCGCACAATACAACTATATCTATTTATCTACATCCACCGGTGCGACTTGGTCACAGACTATTTCATCTAAAGATTGGAGAGATGTTTCTTCATCTGTTGATGGTACTAAACTCATAGCCGTATCAGCAACACCAGCAACCATTGGTTCTGGGGTGATAATGTATTCAACAA
>CAYZIG010000006.1:13702-18902 GCA_964478465.1 uncultured Candidatus Saccharibacteria bacterium
AGATTATGGTAATAATTGGGTTGCTACAGGTACATCAAATACTTATCAATCTATGGCGATGTCTGCTGACGGTAATCTCATAGTGGCTGTTCCGGTGTCAAATGGTCAACCACAATTTGGGGTATATGCTAACGGCTCGTGGACATGGACATCTAAAGGTCCAACCGGTTCTTGGTGGGGTGTAGATGTTTCTCCAGACGGTAGTAAAATAGTTATAACCTCTACAACTGGATATATATATTTATCAGAAGACGGTGGAACAACCTGGGTAATGAAAGGCACTTCTAGAAATTGGCGTGGTGTAAAATTCATAGGCAATACTAAGAAATTTGTCGCTGTGGTAAACAGTGGTCAAATATATAATTCGTTTTCAACCCCATATATATCTTATCCTACATCAGGTTTAACTTTGTCTTCTTGGTCTCCTGTCATCTCTTGGGATAGGTCAGTCACATGTCAATATTCTTTTGACAATAGCACATGGAGTAATGCTTCTTGTGTTGGTAATGGTTCAGATATGATACCGCCATCTACCTCTGGCTATAAAACTTTATATATAAAAGCAACTGATTTTGAGGGTGTTGTTTCCACCTCAAGTGTGTCTTTTAACTATTTTGCTACTATATCAAATAATAATAATATTAATGGTTGTGGAAAAATATCTTCATCCGGAACTTATATATTAACTCAAGATATAACCAATGTACCTGGTGTTTGTCTTATTATTAATGCAAATGATGTAATAATAGATGGGGCCGGGTATACCATCTCAGCTGCTCCCAATAATAATAATTATGCTATAACAGCCAGTTCATCACAAAATCTAAAATTGCAAAATATTAATTTTACCGGTTTTAATTTAGGTATAGCATCTTCGACCTCATCTATTGAATATTCTGGTAATGACGTTAATATTTCAAACTCAACCACTACTGCCGGATCGTTGAAAATAACCTACAGCAACACATTAACTGCAGTCAATGCTTATTTAAGTTCACTTTCTAATATAATAATAAATGGTGTAGATTTATGGGCATTTACAACAGCTGGTATATTCACTTGGAATCAACAAGATATATCTAACTGTATGGTTATATCTTCTCCTGGATATTATAGATTGACACAAGATATATCAAATATTTCAGGTACATGTTTTGATATACAATCAAAATACGTCATATTGGATGGTAACAATCATACTTTGACAGCAGCCGGTGGAAATAATAGTTTTGCATTTACTGCAAGAAATACATTTAATACAATAAATAAAACAGGAGGTATAGCTATAAAAAATATTACTATAAGTGGTTTTGGTGGAGGTATTGATGGAAGATCTGCTACAGTTGATGCAGATTATATAAATCAATTTGGTTCCCACGGTGCAGTGAACGGTTCAAATATATCACTATATAATGTAAATTTTCCTACAAATACAGTATCTGTTAATTTATCAGGTGGTAATGGTTCATGGAATGGTTCTGTGTTGAGAGGCGGAGATTCTGGTAATATTAAAGTGTATAATTCTACTTTAGGATCAATAATATTGAGAGGTGGAGATACCATTGTCCCTCAAAATCTTGGTACAGATATAGGCATTTATAATGGAGGTTTTGCTGGCTCTGTTACCAATGTTGGCTCTAATATTGCTACAACAACTTCAATAGGTGGCTTATCTGCTATACCCGGTTGTATGAATTCTCAGTATTTTAATTATAATGAGAATGCAACATATGATAATGGTAATTGTACACAAGGGGTAATTGGTGTTGATATTGATAATCCTATTGATAATACTATTTTGGGACCTGCGAATTTTTATATGAAATCAAATCATGGAATAGTTAATGGTGATGCATATTATTATGATCATGATGTAGATTCTATGATTTATGGTCCATCCTATAACTACGGTACTACAACAGGAATGGCTGAATTTTATTTAACAGGAAACGGTGGTGGTAATCGAGGTTTTATAGGTGGTGGAGCTTATTTTGAGAATGGAAATAATGAATCCGAAGGAACGATTAATGGAAATGCTAATTTTTATTATGGTCAAAATTACGGAATCATAAACGGTGATGTTAGTTTTGATGGATATGGTGATAGTAATAGTGGAACTATATATGGTAGTGTTGTTTACACAGGGTATGCTGGTCAAAATTACGGAACTATAAATGGTAATGTTGATTTTACTAATGGTTTTAGTACTAATGGTAATTATAATAGAGGAACAATTAACGGTGATGCTATATTTTACTATACATATGAAAATCAGGGTGTTGTTACTGGTACTATAACTTATTATAATGGCTGTCTTGATTCTTCCGCGTCTAATTATGATGCTAATGCAATAGTTTATAATGATGGTTATTGTGAATATATAGGTTCACAACAAAGTAATTATGATTTTGTTAGAGGCCCTATAACATTTACTAATGGGTATCATAACTATGGAACAGTAAATGGTGATGCTGTTTTCCAATCTGGGTCATATAACTTCGGAACAGTAAATGGTACATCAACTTTTTTCAATACATATAATTATTCAACAGTAAATGGTAATGCTTATTTTAATGATAGTCAAAACATTGGTCCAATAAATGGGGATGCATATTTTAATAATATTAATACTTATGGCACAGGTAAGTTGACGGTAGATGGTGTTAATATATCTGATGCTTCTTGGATTGCTAATATACAAGGAAATGTATATGATGCTGACAATAATTTGATTGATACTATCGAATTTATTAATTCTACTGTTAATTATAATTCATTGCATTTAAAAACTATTTTTTACGATAACACTGCCAATTATGGGACATTATACAATGATTCCGTATTTAATGGTTATGCGGTTAATGAAGGTGCAATAGTGGCTAATAATATAGTTTTTAATAATCAATCGATTAATAAAGGAAGTCTACAGTCTTCTAATGTAATAGTGTTTAATGATAACTCTATAAGTATGTCGGGAGACATAGACGCAAATGTTAAATTGAATACTACCGGATATTCACTATCTACCAATACATTACCATCAAGTGGTGTGTTAAAAATAGAATCATTGGATTGGAATACCCAGATAAATGGTAATATCTATGATTCAAATAATAGTCTCATTAATAAATATGAGTTCTATTATTCAACCGCAAATAACGTTAACATTACAGGTGACACCGCTTTCTATGATTCGTCACATAATAATGGACCTATAAGTGGAGATGTTATATTTGCTACAAATTATTATGGTTCAATGCCAACATCTACTATAATGTATGTATTGAATTCTAGTTTGAATGGTAATATTAGCGGCAATATATTGTCGTCTGATGGTATAACAAATATAACAGATTTTATATTCAGGAATTCGTCAAGTAATAATATAACATTGAATGGTAATGCTGTATTCTATGACTCATCGAACAATAATGGAACAATAAATGGCAATGCTGTATTTAATAATACTGCTCCTTTTGTGATGGGTACAATAAATGGATCCGTGACTCTAAATGGTTTAGCACAAACTATAAATGGTATTAATAATATACAAAATCTAACTAAAAATTCATCAGTTCGTGACGTGCTATATCTATCATCTGGATCAACTTTGAATATTTCTGGTCTATTGACCTTAACCGGAAATGATCAAAATAGTCTTCTGACTGTCAGATCTATGACTCCAGGTTCTCAAGCTAATATTAATATAAATGGTTCATCGACATTAAATTATTTGAGATTAAAAGATATAAGGAACAATTCAGCATTAGTTGATTTAACTAATGTTACAGCATTTAATGATGGTGGAAATTATGGATTTACATTTAGAGTCAATTCAAACCCTGGATCACGCGGGGGTATAACAGGCTCATATACGGCGCCTGTTTTACCACCTTCAAGGGGAGGGGTAGTCACAACACTACCAACACCACCAACACCTATAAATAATACAGTGAATAATACAAGATCAATATCTGGAACATTGGATAGATTCATTAATCCAAACATTAGACCTTTGAATTTTAATCCATTACAAAACTTCAATTTATTTAATAATAAACCAAATATAGGAGCCACTGTTTTACCTAATCCGTTATCTGGATTGAAAGCACCTACTACATTGGATCTTATGAAATTACCAGTTAACTTTTTAGATAATGTTTCTAAATTTGTATTGAATTCAATAATTAAGAACAATAAGAATAATTATTCGTCAGCTTTGAATCAATTTTTGCTGAGAAATAATATAGATATAAACAGAGAACAGGATTTAGCAAAAATAACAGTAAAACCATTGTCCGTAAATATAAATGATGGATTAAATCAGGATCTATTTATAGTAAAAAACAATCAATCAGTAGTTAATACAAACATATCATATGACCCTGCTTTGAAGAGTCTTGTCCAAATAATAAAAATACCGTCAAATACCTATATAAATATAAGTTCAAATAAAGTCAAAAACATAAGATATATGAACAAGAACTTCGCTGTTAATGGTAATATAGATGTTTTATCTGAGGGTAAATCTGGAAAATATGTAATACAATCAACAAATATACCATTAGTATTAGATGTATATGAACCTATTAAAGAGACAAAAACAAATAAAGGGGTATGGCAATGGATTAAGGGATTGTTTGGTAAATAACTTTCCTTTGAAATTAAATAGGGGTATAATATATACATATTTAATAAAATATTATTAATAATCATTAAAATAAATAAAAAACTAAAATAATGAAAACAGGAATTTTTGATAGAACAAGAATGATGGCAAATATACTTATGATTATATTGGTAGGTATGAACATATTCTTTAGTATTCAATATACACAAGGTATGAAAAGAGATGATAAAAACCTCTCTGAACAAACGTTAAAAACAGAAGAGAGAATAAAGATCTCTAAATTCATGAAATTATTTATAGATAAAGTTTTAGGTACAAGTGGAACTATATCTTTTGAAGACCGTGTTAAGCTTGAGAATGATATAAGAGCATTAGGTGATAAATCTTTAGTTGATCAATGGGAGTTATTTGTTAATAGTAAAGATAGTGACTCAGCTCAGAAAAATGCTGTTTTGTTGATGAGTATGCTTATGAATAAGATGATTATATAAGACGTTCGATTTATTTTAGATAAGAATACCCGAAAGGGTATTTTTATTTGAATGATTGGTGCGTCCGGTAGGAATCGAA
>CAYZIG010000007.1:0-18650 GCA_964478465.1 uncultured Candidatus Saccharibacteria bacterium
ATTACTACGATATAAATAAATTTTGTAAAGGTCATACGGATTAGATAAATATATCATGATTCACGTTTTTGTAAAATAAAAATCTCGGCAGGCCCGCTTGTGAGCAGGTCAACCGAGAAATCAATTAGGGTTGGAGGTTAGTCGTTGCTCTCACGGTACCGAGAAGTTTCGGTCGAAAGATCAACAATAATCCAGGCCAATAAGCCTGCCACCAACCAAAATGGGACTTTCACTCCCTCTTCCTTTTCGGATGTGAGAGTGGTGACGGGTTTTGTTTTGACAATTGTTGCTGCTGGCATTTTTTCAGCCAGCCCAGTATCTGCAACCAATGAGGTCGCGGCGAAAACAGAGACAGCGATGATCGCAAGCTTAGTTTTCATAGGGGTTTATGATTCTATCCTCCAGAACGATTCAGGGGATATGATAATTATACCACCCCTATAAAATAAGTCAACCTAATCTATGACACTCATCACACCCGGTAATTTTCCATCTTTTTCCAAAAACTCTAACATCGCTCCGCCACCTGTTGAGATAAACATATTATCATTTTTTAAATTCAAATTATTTATAGCTGCAACTGTATCACCACCACCGATATATAACTTTGAATTATTTTTATTTATAAAATCAATCAATTTATTTGCAAAATATATTGTACCTTTTTTAAAGTTATCATCTTCGTAATTTCCAAGTGGACCATTCCAAACTATAGTCTTAGTATTTTCATCATTTAATGTTTTTATAAATTCATCAACACTTTCACTATCTATATCTTGAATAGTTTCTTTATCATCTATATCATTAATATTCTTGACAAGATTTTCATTTGTATCTACATTCTTTACCACGACTTTATCTGCTATATAAACTTTATTTTTAAAATTTTCACTCTTTACCATATCACTTATATAATTAGCATCATTATCTATCAATGACGCACCAACATTGTAACCAAGTGACTTTAAAATATTATTATACAGCGCACCGCCAATAAATAAATTGTCGGCTGTATTTAAATACTTTTCTATCAAAGGAAGTTTTGTCGAAAACTTTGCACCTGATAATATAACCGCGAAAGGTTTTTCTGGATTAATAATCTTTGATAGGTTATCTATTTCTTTTTGCATTTGCTCACCAAACATTTTATTTTGTTTTTCATACAATGACGGTAAGGCTGAAACTGACATATGTTTTCTATGTGATACAGCAAAAGCATCATTAATATAAACATCTGTTATATTCTTGAAACTTTCAGCCAATTTTATATCATCCTCTTTTTCCCCAGAAAGATTTCTGATATTTTCTAAAAGCAAAAATTCACCATCTCCAATATTTTTAAAATCATCAATGTTTTCTGAAAAACGTATTATTAGTTCAGGATATTTTTCTTGTAGATAATTAAAAATTGGTTTTAATGTAGGTTTTTCAACATCCTTTGTCTCTATATGAGAAACGATTATAGTTTTACACCCATTATCTCTTAATGACTTTAAAGTATTTATTGTTGATACAATTCTATAATCATCTTTAATGATTCCGTCTTTCACAGGAACATTAAAATCAGCTCTTAAAAATACTTTTTTATTTTTTATTTCCATATACTTTCAATAGATTTTTCTTTGGATTAATAATTATATTTTTAATAATAGATATTAGGCTTTCATTTTCCCATGAAGCACGTCCTATAAGAAGACCTTGTACTTCACCATTCCATAATATATCTTGCGCATTATCTTTTGTAACAGAACCTCCATATAATATATTTACGTTTTTAGATATATTTTCCCCATATTTTTCCAATAATATTTTTCTAATATAAATAACCATGCTGTGTAAACCATGAGCATCTATAGATAGATTATCTTTATTGTTAATAGCCCATATAGGTTCATAAGCTAAAATAATATTTTCTCTTTTATTCTTATCTATATTATGAAATACAGAATTTATTTGATCTTCTATAAATTTTAAATGTTTTACACTATGATCTCTTTCTTTTTCACCAATACAATAAATAACCTTTAAGTCTCTTTTTAAAGCATTTTGCACTTTCTTTACTATTATATCCTGAGTATCTCCCTGTTCTCTTTTTTCACTATGACCCAATATTACATAATCTATTCCTATATCTTTAACAGATTCTGCTGTAACCTCACCGGTATGTGATCCATTTTCAAACATAGAAACATCTTGTGCTGATAAATTAATGCTTTTCTTGAAAAAATTCCTCAGACCAAACAAATGTATAAAATTTGGAGATATTATTAAATCTATTTTTGTCTTATCTTTAGCTAAAGTTTTGATCAATGAAGTTATTTTCTTCTCAGTTGGTTTATATAAATTTTGAGAAGCCTTCCAGTTCGCAACGATAATAGGTTTATTAGAAATCATAATAGATATTATATCATAACCCTAAAACCTCTTTCCATGACTTCTTAACCCAAGAACCTGAAGGACCTGAGGTAAAATTAATATTTATTAAACCAGTTTCGTAATTTACAGTAGCGCTACCTTCTAATATTATAGTCTTAGAAACTATTGACTTAACACCTGATGATCCAGATAATTTCACAGCACCATTTGGCGCATTTAATACTACAGAACCTGATGATCCAGATATAAGTATAGAAGGATTATTATTACAATCACTATAATTACCACAAGCCCTTAAAGAACTTAAAACAACATAACTTCCAGGTTGTCCTGAACCATAGATACCAGCTGAACCACCAAGATCTATTAATCCATCAGCCACTATAAGACCACTAGCATCTGACAAAGACGGGTCTACATATATTTTTCCTGATCCTTGTATTTCTATATCGCCTGTTACATATATAGGACCTGTTATATATAATTTACCTGCCTGTATATTTAGATCACCATTTATTTTAATAGGACCGAGAGTTTTAACATCATTATTATTTATATTTACAGTAGTTGTTGACCCGCCAACTTCTGCACGATTCTTCCAATCATCTATATTTGCCTGAGATATAGGATAAGGAACAGATGACGCATCAACCCCTGATGTATCACAGGTCTTATTGTTCCCTGAACCAGTCTTACAATATAATGATCCTGTAACACTTGTATTATTAACTATATTGGCTTTTGCGGTATCTTCTATAGTACTTCCGACATCTACACCTGAAATAATACCTTTATCACCACCTATAACAATCTTCATATCAAAATCATTTGTATTTGGACTCATATCAGACAAACTATTTACATATTTACCTTTTTTACTATAACCGTCTGCATAAATATCATTATTGTATGATAATAAAGAATAATAATTCACACTATCATTAGATGAATTATCTAAAACTATCCAATATTTATTACCTTTAATTAAATCGACATTGGTATTCATAGATACAGGTATATAAGCAAATGAACCAGTAACCATGGAAGAATTCAAGGTTCCAGATGTTATAATCGTTGAAGATGGTCCATTATTATCAGTAGTTATTTTAACATTCAAACTGGCAGGCATGCCCGTTTTTTTAACGTAAATCTTTATTTCATTTATAAATGTACTACTAGCAGCAACAAAAGATTGTGCAACATCCTGATTACTATTATTAAGACCAAAATCAAAAGCATTACTTAAAACATTTTGATTTGAAATATTTATTGATTCTATTGAATCAGATAAGGTTGCAGCTATAGCAGATCCTGTTATACGATTATTATTTGATCCAATTATATCGCCATTGGCATATACATTACCTGTTATATAAGATGAGCCGTTCATATATAACCCTCCGTTACCAACTTGTAGACCATAATTAAAAGATATACCATCTCCTAATCCGAAAATCGCCTTAATATATCTATCAAAAACAGATTTACTACCTTTAATGGATATGATTTTTTGACCAGTGGACTCATTTAAAGATGCGGTGGCTGTTGCCCCCAAAAGCGATATATCTGTAGGAATATCCGTCTTCCCTTTATTAAATCTATATAATGCATTTTCTGCTTGACTGTCCGCTATACTATAACCTTCTTTAGATTTAAAAAATTCATTACTACCTTTTACTTGATTTGCAACAGGATATGATATACCGATCAATAATGTAGAAGATATAATTATAAAAAGTAATACCAACATTATCATCACTACTCCTTTTTGTTTAGAGTCTTTTCTCATATATAAATATTATATACTAATCAATCTCTTAATTGTATTGTTGTATAGAAATTTTTATACACTAATTCTGTATTTATACCCAATTCTATTTTTATTGCTTCTGTAGTAGTACTATTTATATAAAATATTTTAAAATTATTGACAGAAACATTCTTATTAGATAAATTATCAATCAATTTTCCATCCTTCATGTATTTAATTCTATTATTCTCTAAATAAAAACTTATTGTTCCGCTGGCGTTATTTAACGTCACATATCCCTGAGGAATTTCAAATAAACTCTGTCCAACGATTACATTTTTAGAATCCCTGGTATCTCTAGTGATTTTATCCAAGATATTTATTGCATTATATTCAACCTCCTGATTTTGTTTAACTAAAGAATAATTTCTAAATAATGTTATTAAATTATCTATAACAAACACGGAAACAATAACAGCAAGAGCTAAATATATAATTATCTCTACCATTGAATATCCATTTTGTTTTAATATTTTACTATTCATATAAATTAAATATATAAAAACTTATTTCTTTCGTATTTGTTGCATCTCTATCATTCCAGGATACCTGTAAATCAATAATCTTACTGTTAATATCGGATACACCTCCTGTATATACAATGTTTAAAGTATTAACATCCCGATAAACATCTCTAACCTTAAACTTTCTAGTGAAAGTCCCGTCAATAATAACTTTAGTTGTTGTGGCCTGCCATCTATTATTTTGCCATATAAGATAATAATCTGTGTTTGGAGTCGAACTAGCTATTGTAGACCAAGAATAAGAACGCATCACCTTTAAAGATTCCAACCCTTCATCCAATAAAAATATTGCCTGAGTTTTATTAATATTTGCAAATGACAGTTGCATCAAACTAGTATAGACAGATGATACAGTTATTATAAAAACAGATATTATGGCAGAGGCAATAACCACCTCTATTATTGATACACCTTTTTGTTTTTTCATCTACATTATTATTCTACAATACCTAGATTATTTATACTAATACTACTTGTAGATATAACAATACCACCTTTCTTCAAGGCATACACAAAAGTACCCGTTGCTGATGATAAACCTGTTATACGATAGAAAATTATACTACTTGTTGATGTATTATATGAATACAACTCGACGCCATTATTTAGATCGAAATTTTGATTATTATATCTTATTGTTGTTGTACCTAAGATTATAGATTGATCCACACCGTTTTTAGAATTTAAAGCATTGACTCTGGTTTGATTTATAAGATTTTTTACTAGGTCAATTTGTTTATCTAAAGTATTTTTATTATTTAAAGCATTGAAAGAGAAAAATATTATAGAAGAAATAATTGTTAACAATATTATTGTCATCATCATTTCTATTAATGTAAATCCTCTGTTGTTTAATTTCATATTTTTATAAATTATTCATAACACTATACATAGGTGTAATCATTGATATAGCAAAAAAGCCTACAGCAATACCAACAAAAACCATAAGTATTGGCTCCACTATAGTTGATAAATCTTTGGTTTTTTGATCAACCTCATTTTCATAAAAATTCGCAACACCTTGTAGCATACTCGCCAACTTTCCTGTCTCTTCACCAACATTAACCATTTCAGCGACAAATACAGGATAAAGATTTTCATATTTCATAAATATTTCTGACATAGGTTTACCCTTTTCAACATTCAATTTTACTTCATCTAAAACTTTTCTATATGCAGTATTTTGCACAACTTCCATAGTTATATCTACAGCTTGTAATAGATTTACTCCTGAGCCTATAAGTGACGATAAAGTTCTAGATGTTTTAGCTGAATTTGATTCTTTAATAATCTGACCAAATATAGGCAGACGCAATATAGTCTTATCAAATAAATCTTTACCTTGTTTTGTGTGTATTATTTTATATACCAATATCATAATACCAAGTAATAACAAAGGTAATATCATAAAATTCTGTCTTAAGAAATCACTTAAAAATATTATAAATTTCGTTGATCCGGGGAGTTCTGTGCCTAGATCTTTAAATGTTTGAGTAAGTTTTGGCACCACAAAAGCCATCATAATTATCCCTATAATGAGCATAACCGAGATGATAACCGAAGGATAAATCATCGCACCCTTAATCTTCTTTTGCAGCTTATAAGTTGATTCCATCTGTGTCGCTATAGATCTCAAAGAATCAGCCAAATTACCACTCTCTTCTCCTGATTTAACCATAGAAATAAAAACAGGTGGAAAGGTGGTGTTAAATTTCTCTAATGCTTCATGAAAACTTTTACCACTAGATATATCAAGATTTATATCTCTATAAATATTTTTTAATTTTTTATTATTGATTTGTTTCTCCATCACAGCTATGGCACGTGTTAAAGAAAGTCCTGCTTCTATCATATTGGCTAGATTTCTAGCAAATATTATTTTATCTATCATTTTGACTCTAGATAGAGATAATAAATAATTATCTATCTTGTCTTTTAGATTATTAACATTTTCTGTTTTATATGAAATCAAAATATCACCATTTTGTTTTATTCTATCAAACAAATCTGTTTTTGAATCTACCACCAAGACGGCATTATAAATGCTGTCATCAACTCTTTTAGCTGTATAAGAAAATTTCATATATCTATATAATAAACAAAAAACACAAGTTTGTCTTGTGTTTTTATGTTTTATAGTTATGTTACGGATTAATTAATATCCTCTTCCATATCCACCTCTATCATTTCCACCTCTATTGTATCCACCTCTGTTTCCATATCCACCTCTGTCGCCTCCAAAAGATCTTCTTGGTGCTCCTTCAGTTTTAGGTTGAGCGATGTTAACTCTTAGTGGTCTACCATCAAGCTCTTGATCATTCCATTTTTCAACAGCTTTAGCAGCATCTTCTTCATTTGCAAACTCTACGAATGCAAATCCTCTTGATCTACCTGTCATTCTATCTACTGCAACTTGTGCTGATGTAACCTCACCACATTCTGAGAAAGCAGCTTTCAATGAGTCATCATTTACTCCCCATGATAGATTACCTACGTATAATTTCTTGTTATTTACTTGATCCATTTTATTATTCTTATTTTTTATTTATTAATCCGACTAACACTACTTTGTAATCTATATTATGATTTATTCAAATGTAAAGTCACTACAACTGGTTATAAATCAAACTCCGTATTCTCTCAAAGTCTGTGGGATAATACCCTTGTGAGTTGAGTATAACACGGATATTTTATAATAGATAGGGGTAAATAAAAAACACCTTATCGGTGCTTTCGATGTAGTCTACTTAACCTCCTCCAATATTTTCCAAACCAATTGATTCAATTCAAATCTTTCAACAAACATTCTAACATTTTCTGGATCTGCATTAACATGAGTTTTTAATATTTGATCAACTTGAACTTTCACTTTTTCTTCATCAGCTTTAAGTTTTTCTTCACCAGCTATTTTACTTAATACAAGTTGTGTTTTAACTCTTTTATCTGCCATCTCTGACCTTTCATTTCTCAAATCTTCCTCTGTTTTATTTATATGCTTTAAATACTCATCAAAAGATTGACCCATTTGTCTTAAATCAGTTTTTATTTCTTCTAACATTATAGAAATTTCTGATTTCAACAATAATTCAGGATATTTTATTTTTGACTTATCTATTATTTCATCTATCAATTTAATTCTACTCTTTTCTATTTCTTTTTGATTTTTAGATTGGGTAAGATTTTCTTTTATAGCTTTTTTAAGTTCATCAACATTTTGAAATGGTCCAACTTTTTTTGCAAAATCATCATTCAATTCAACAGGCTCTAATTCTCCATGATCATGATTATGGTCATGATGATTTTGATGATGTTCAAAATGAGCAACTTCTTTTCTTAAGTTTAAGATAACATTATCAACCTCTTCATCTTTAACTTCTTCAATTTTTGAATTATCCTTTTCTGAATTGTGTTTTTTTGCAATCTTTTTATAATCAGAAATATCAACAATAGGAGCTATAGCAAAATCTATCTTTACCTCAGCATCAGAACCGACAGCCAATTTTGTTATTATTATATTCGGTTGATTTATAGGTAAATGTTTTGAATCTTGTATTATATTTACAAAATTCCTATCTAAACATATTCTACAAGCCTCTTCAGTTATAGTATAATCCCCCAACTTTTCAATCAAAACTTTCTCTGGAATATGGCCAGGACGAAAACCATCTACTTTAACATTTTCATTAAGTCTTGTTAATGCTTCTTTTTTACTATCTTCTATTGCTTTAGATTTTAATTCTACTTCTATAACAACCTCACAATCTTTATCTGTATTTATTTTTTTTATCTTGAAATCTGACATTATAATTATTTATTGAATTTAGCTTTATAATTTAACAAAGATTTATCAAAAGCTTCTTTGGCCTTTTGAGCTCCCTCAAAACCTTGTGTTTCCACGACTTTATTTTGTATCTTTTTATATGTTTGATAAAAATGTTCTATTTCTTTAAGCGTGTGTTTATTCACATCTTGTATATCTTTAACTTCATCAAATCTTGGATCTTCAACTGGTACCGCGATTATCTTTGCATCACTATCACCAGAATCTATCATGTTTAATATAGCAACAGGTCTAGCTTTCACCAATATACCTGGTGTGAGTGGATATGTTGTTAATAACACAACGTCCAACGGATCACCGTCTTCCCAAAGAGATTGAGGAACAAAACCATAATCAAATGGAAAATTCTGTGATGTGTGTGACACGCGATCTAACGCTATTAATCCTGTTTCTTTATCTATTTCATATTTATTATGTGAACCCTTGTTGATTTCAACAATAACGGTCATTTCTTCATTATTTCCAGATTTTATATCATGCCATAAATTCATACTCATATATTTATTTTATTTTTTATTTAGATTAAATATTAATAATTAATTTTATTTATTGATTATCTTCAGAAGTATCTTGATCAGTGTAGTCTTCTTCTTCATTTACACCTACTGATTTTATATCTATTCTATAGCCTGTTAATTTAGCAGCAAGTCTTACATTTTGCCCGCCCTTACCTATAGCTAATGATTGTTGATCTTCTGTAACTACAGCGTGAGCAACTTTATTTTCTTGATCCACATCAACACCCAATATTCTGGCTGGTGATAATGATCTTTCTATGTATTCATTAACATCTTCAATATATTCTATAATATCTATTCTTTCACCGTGTAATTCAGACATTATAACATTCACCCTTGTTCCTCTTTGACCAACCATAGCACCAACAGGATCTATGGTTTCATCATTACTTAACACAGCAATCTTTGATCTAGAACCCGCTTCACGAGCAATTGATTTTATCTCAACTACACCTGTTTTTATTTCAGGAACTTCTAATTCAAACAGCTTAGATAAAAACTTAGGATGAGAACGAGATAATTTTAAAAAAACACCACGTCCAGAATCATCAACTTCAACAAGATAAGCTCTAACTCTTTCACCTTGTTTAAATTTTTCATTTTTTATTTGTTCATCATACGGCATGATACCTACGGCCTTACCAACATTGATAAATATAGCTCCTCTGTCTACTCTTTCTACTGTACCAGAGATTATTTCACCTGTTTTATTACCATATTCATCTATAAGATTCACTTTCTCAGCTTCTCTTATTTTTTGCATTATTATTTGTTTTGCTGTTTGAGCAGCTATACGACCAAAATCAGCATGATGCTCAAGAGGAAAAACAAGTTCTTCTCCGGGAACAACATCTTTTTTGATCTTTTGAGCAACAGGTAATAATATATGCTGATCATCATTGAACTTTATTTTATCCAAAAATTCATCATTATTTATATCGTGCTCATTATTATATTTTATTTCATCAATATCTTCTTCGGTTAATATATCAACTGGATCTATAACCGTCTTCACTTGAAAGAAATCAGTTTTTCCAGATGATAAATCAAAATTACATTTTATATATTGAGATTTTCTACAATACTCTTTTTTATACGCCGTAGCCAAAGAAGCTTCTATTGCTTCTATGATTTTATCTTTTGATATATTTTTTTCTTCTTGCAATTGATCTATTACAAGATTTATAGTCTTCAAATCAAACATATTTTTATTTATTAATTATTTTTTATTTAAGCAAATCAATCAAGAGCTCATTAAAGACAAAAGTCGCTTGATAAAGAGCGACTTCTGTATAAGAATATCTGTAGAAATAGATTTACTATGGTTTATATACTATACTATATAGTATAAAAAGTCAATTTTAAAAATATGCACATAGATCAAGATCAATTATATAAATTCATTATAGATTCAGGGCTAATTTCTAAAGAAGAATATGAAGTTGTTAAGAAAAAAGCTGAAGAAAACGGTGAGGCTATACAAAAAACTCTAATAAATATGGGCAAAATCAATGAGGATGACTTTCTTAGAATACAAGCATATTTAGTTGGTATACCTTTCGTAGAATTAACAAACATAAAAGTACCTTTGGAGGTTTTGTCATTGATTCCTGAACCTATTGCCAGAAAACACAATATAGTTGCATACAGTAAAAAAGATGATAATCTTGAGGTCGCACTTATGGACGGTGATGATTTAAACGCTATAGATTTTATAAAAAAGAAAACAGGCTTAAGGGTTTTACCAAGATTAACTAATTCAGTATCTATAAAAAACCTTCTATTACAATATCAAAAAAGCTTAAAAGCTGATTTTGGAGATATAATCTTAAGAGAAGTAACAAATTCAAATATAGAAAATTCAGAAAAAAACTCCATAGATGCTGATAACATAGATGATTTAAAGAAAATGGCTGATGACTTGCCTATAGTAAAAATAGTGGACACACTATTAAATCATGCTGTTATACAAGGGGTCTCAGATATCCACATAGAGCACGGTGATCAAAATACTATTATACGTTACAGAATAGACGGCTTATTACATGATGCTATGATATTACCTAAAAATACAGGTCCTAGTATAACCGCACGTATAAAAGTTCTGGCGAATCTAAAACTAGATGAAAAAAGATTACCACAAGACGGAAGATTTAAGATAGATTTAAACGGAGAAAATATATCATTCCGTGTTTCTGTATTACCAACATATTATGGTGAAAAGATAGTGATGAGATTGTTACGTGAAAACGTTGCCGGTTTTACCCTTGAAGGATTAGGTTTTCATGGAAAAGCTTTAGATGATATGCATGAAGCATTAAACTACTCAGAGGGAATGATATTAACCACGGGACCAACAGGTTCAGGTAAAACCACAACACTGTATACTATGCTAGATTTATTAAATACTCCTGATGTAAATATCTCCACAGTCGAAGATCCAATTGAATATCAAATAAAAAGGATAAATCAAACTCAAATAAGATCTGATATAGGTTTTACATTTGCTAATGGTTTAAGATCATTACTTAGACAAGATCCTGATATAATAATGGTTGGTGAGATTCGTGACAATGAAACAGCATCTTTGGCTATAAACGCTTCTTTGACTGGACACCTAGTTTTATCAACACTACACACCAATTCCGCCGCAGGAGCTATTCCGAGACTTATAGATATGAAATGTGAGCCTTTCTTGCTTGTGTCAACAATAAAGATGATAATTGCCCAAAGATTAGTTAGAAAACTAGATGATACAAAAATAAAATACATATTATCATCTGATGAATTAAATCAACTTGGAAAGAAAGTCGACTTAGATAAAGTCTTAAGTGTATTAAAACAAGAAAAAATAGTTGCCGATAATTCAACCTGGAAAGATATAAATTTTTATAAACCAAATGTTATAGATGAAAACAATGATGGTTATAAAAGTCGTATAGGTATACATGAGTCATTGAAAGTAACATCAACAATAAAAGAACTGATAATAAAAAACGCAACCGCGGATGAAATAGAAAATCAAGCAAAAAAAGAAGGTATGTTGACCATGCTAGAGGACGGTATATTTAAAGCGGTTCAAGGACTAACAAGTATAGAAGAAGTTTTGCGTGTAGCAAATGATTAAAAACTAAAACTATGAAAAAATACGAACTATCTTTCACAGCTAAAGAATCTTTAAAGTCGATAAAAAATAAAATAAAAGGAGCTAAATACAGTATAGATATAGAGGCTTATTATTTTAATCCTGATAATACAGGTACAGAGATATTAAAGTTATTAAAAGAAAAATCATCAGAAGGTGTAAAAATTAGAATACTTGTAGATCATGTCGGTAGTTATAGATTGGATAAAAAAACAATTATAAAAGATTTAAAAAATCACAATATAGATATTCGTTTTTTTAACTCAATATTACCTTTTTCAAAGAATAGGAAAACTTTTTTATTCTTAAGAAACCACAGACGTAGTATAATTATAGATGATGATTACACTTTTACAGGCAGTATATGTTTTGGAGACAACATGATTCATTGGCTAGAATTAGGGATTTTCATAAGAGATCAAAAGTTAAATGAAAATACAAAAAAAATATTTAATAATACCTGGAACAGAGTTTATTATCCAACCTTTAAAATAGGAAAAACTTCCAGTAAAGAATTAAAGACTGATCGTGAATTTACATATATAACTCAAGCACCGCTACAGTTTCAGAGATACATATATAAAACATATTTGAAACAAATAAAGACCGCTAAAAATCACATATATTTAGTAGCACCGTATTTTATCCCTGATCAAAGACTTGTAAGACATTTAAAAAAAGCTACTAATAGAGGTGTAAATGTAAATATTATATTACCAATAAAAAGTAATTGGACTGTTGCAGATATAGCAAGAAATACTTATATATCTAATTTTTTCAAAATGAAAATAAAAATACATTTTATAGAAAAGATGATACATAGTAAATTTAGTATATTTGATGATTGTGCGTTTATAGGAACAATGAATTTAGATAATATGAGCTTAAAATATAATTATGAATCAGGAATATTTATAAAAAATACAGATTGCGTTAACGATTTAAAAATATATTCTGAATTTTTATTATCTAAATCATTCAGATTAGATGAAGAATCTTGGAGTAATAGAAATATACTATTAAAAATAGTAGAGAAAATGGTTTGGATTTTTAGGAAACTATTATAGATTAAATAATCCAGAGAATAATATAGCTGCGGTTTCAGCACGTAAGACGTTATCGCTTATACAGATAGGTTTTATCCCACTTTCTATCATATTATTTATTTCATTTTCAGTAAAACCACCTTCTGGTCCTATTATTATAAAAATATCTCTTGTTGTGTTATTAAATATAGAAATATTTTGGTCTTTTTTTGTTATATGACCAAAATATTTATCAGCTTTATATTTTGATAAAGTCTTAATCAAATCATCTAGATTAATTATTTCGACCAACTTCATTAGATCAATCCTTCCTGATTGTTCTGTTGATTCCTTTATAATCTTATTCAACCTTTCATAATTTAATCGACCCTTAATTACTCTTTCAGTATTTATGGGTATAATTTTTGAAACACCCAGCTCTACAGCTTTTTCCAAAACCAAATCAAAATTATTATTTTTTATAACAGACATACACAATGTTACCTGTCTTTTATTTTTATCATCAACTTCTATATTTTTAATTTGTCTTATAAACTTAAAAGACATGTCTTTTTTGTTAATATCAACAATTTCAAATTCCCCTTCTCCGTCTTTTTCATTAAATAAAAAAATTCTCTGTCCTATTTTATAGCGAAAAACATTTTTCAGCTGATGAATTAGATCTGTTTCTTGTGTAACAATAATCTTATTTTTATTTAGATTATTTAAATAAAATCTATGTAATCTCATAGATAAAATATAGCATAATACAAAAACTTGCATAGTCTGTTATAATAGATACCTATGTTAATACCAACAGTAATAGAAAAATCACCACAAGGAGATAGAGCTTATGATATATACTCTAGACTACTTCGTGAAAACATTATTTTCTTAAACGGAGAGGTTAATTCAGACTCAGCTAATATAGTTATAGCTCAGTTACTATTTTTAGCCTCAGAAAACCCAAATAAAGATATAAAATTATACATAAACTCACCTGGAGGATCCATAGTGGACGGATTGGCTATTATAGATACTATGAATCATATTAAGAATGATGTATCTACAATATGTGTGGGTATGGCTGCTTCAATGGGGGCCATGATATTATCATCAGGAACAAAAGGTAAAAGATTTGCTCTACCAAACTCAGAAGTGATGATTCATCAACCTCTAGGTGGATATGAGGGTCAGGCTTCAGATATAGAGATAAGATCAAAGAGAATGCTTAAGATGAAAGAAGACTTATATAAAATGTTGGTTAAGAATACCGGTCAAAAATATGATAAAATAGTTAAAGACGCAGACCGTGACTATTTTATGTCAGCAGAAGAAGCTAAGAAATATGGTATGGTTGACAAAGTTATATAATAATATTCTGATACTAAATTTAAAAAAAACTATTGCAAAATATAGATTTTCTATCTAAAATTATTATATTACTTCGGTAATAAAGATTAATCATTATTATTTACATAAATAAAAATAAAAATAAAAATATGAACAAAGCAGCATTGGTTGAAAAAATTCATGAATTATTAGGTACAACAAAAGTTCAGGCTGAACAAGTTGTTGATACAGTAGTAGATTCTATCGTAGCAACACTTAAAAAAGGTGGTGAAGTTTCAATAGCAGGTCTAGGTATATTCTCAGTTAAAAAAAGAGCAGCTAGAACAGCTAGAAACCCAAAGACAGGTGAAACTGTAAAAGTTCCTGCAACTAATGTTCCAAAATTCCGCGCAGCAAAAGCTTTGAAAGATTCAGTTAAATAATTAACTATATAAAGAAAATAAAAACATCGTTACTCAACGATGTTTTTATTTTTAACATGTGCGGGATAAGAGAATCGAACTCTTGTCTACTGCTTGGAAGGCAGTCATTCTACCACTAAACCAATCCCGCATGCTTATGCTATAATAACAGATATAATGCATATATACAATACTAAAATAATAAATATTATTTTATTAATCGCTATTTTTTATGGAAGTATACATATATTGAATATTAAAAGATTACCCGAAAAAGACAAGGAAAATAAGGCTATTTCCACAGGTTTTGTCATCTCAAATAGTTATGATCGTCCTATCATATCCTTAAACACAAATGAACAAACCTCCAATATACAAAAATTATTATTCACAAATAACAATACATTAAGTATTACAAACAAAAATGATTTAAATAATTATTTAATAAATATTTTTTGCTCAGAAACAACTAATAAATATATAAAAGTTGCCAGCGGTAGTGGTGTATTTTTGTCAGATCCAGATGAAGATGTTTCTATTGTTCTAACAAATGCTCATGTAGCAAGACATTTATTGGATTCAAATAAAAAATGCGTTGGTAGAACAAAAAGTCCTACAACAACCACACATACCCTAACATTAAGATATATACCTTCATATTGGTTGAATACAAACCATCAATATATTATAGGTGATCCAGATCAAAATTCTACAGGCGAATTTGATTTTGCAATAATAGAATCAAAAAAAATAAAAAACTTAAAACCAGAAAACAAAAATACAAATATATATAATGTACTGAAACCGAAACTGAAAATTAAAATGTCTGATTATGCCAATACTTCGTTATTAGATAAAGTATATATATATTCTTATCCTGCCAGACAAACACTTTCTAAAAATGTATATAATCCTTTATATCAAAAAAAAGACAGTGTTTGGATATCAAATGTTTACAGCAGCCCAACATATAACATATATGATAGTCTTTTGGATGTTTCAGGTTCACAAAATATAGACCATGGCTCATCAGGTGGTATGGTTGTATCACAAGGTCAAAATAATAATTTAATAGGCTTATCAAGTGTGTTAATAAAAGAAAATAAACCACAAGTCGTAAGGGTGGTCACAATAAAACACGTACTAGAAACATTAAAAAATGATCTGATAGATATAAATAATGCCCAAACAGATCCTTATTTAATAACAATAAAAGATATATTAAGCAAGAAAGAGGCAGACTCTTCATTGATTCAAATACTAAAGAACATCAAATTAACATCTGTTTTAGAAAATCAGACCAGATTGACATTAAAAAATTTAAATATAATTAGATAGACTTCTGTATATTTATAAGAGTATCTATATTATCTCCTATCTGTATGAGGTTCTTTTTCTCTAAACCACATTTTTCACACCTATGCATTATATATTTATCTTTATTTGTATAAGACACATATATAGGCTTCATAAGCCCAAGACATTGATTTAACCTATCCCCTGGTTCATTATCTACATGTTTACTAAATATACAATTAGAACAATGATTGGTGTAACCATTACCCTTGTTTAAGAAGCCACATTTTTCACAAATAAAGTCTTCTTTATTTCTAATAAAAGACATATGGTCGGAGCGCTGGGATTCGAACCCAGAGTCACATGAGCCCAAGTCATGTATGTTAGCCGTTACACCACGCCCCGAATAATATACAGATAATATCATAAATATCTTATAATACAAAATACCTTAGATTATATCATTAGATTAACATCCTCTATATAACTAGATATTAAATACGACTCATTAGAATAAGTGATTATACACAAATCAAAATGCATCTCAGCATAAATATTATTATCTAAACCCAAAGTATCATAAATATCATCTTTTATTTTAAATAAATAAGGTCTAATTTTTGACCATTTATTTAGTAAACCCAAGGACATTAAATCCGAAGTAAATTTTTTCCTTGTTTTAACCTCTATAACCCTTATATCTATTTTATTTTTATCATTTAATCTATATAAAATAAGGTCTATTTCTGAGTAACCGTATTTAACATTTCTCTTATACAGAGCAAATCCTTTTGTCCTTAATTTGTCCAATATTTTATTTTCACCATTAATTCCTATAGATATTCTATCTAATGTTTTTATTTTATTCATGTCCAATATTTTATAAAAAAACACATAAATTTCTCATGAGCAAAACATAAAAATATTATCAAGAAATTATAAAGAAAAAATAAAGGTTTTTCTAATCGACTATTTTTTTTATATATAAGTCATGTTGAAATATGTCTTTTATACACATATACACATAGTTATCCACATTTTGACCTATAATTCATTATCAAAAAATAATCACATAAAGCACATATAACATCAAAAACCTATATATTTTAGGCTTATTTAACATTATTAACAAACCAACATTCACATTTAATTTGTGCGGGATAAGAGAATCGAACTCTTGTCTCATCCTTGGCAAGGACGTATTCTACCACTAAACCAATCCCGCAAATACATATTCCCTATGGTGCACCCACCAGGACTCGAACCCAGAACAACGGTTCCGAAGACCGGTGTGATATCCATTTCACCATGGGTGCTTTTAATTTTACTCAAAAAGTATTATATTTCAAGTATTAACATTAATATATCACACTTATGGATAAATCAAAAATATTAAAAGACATAAAAATACCCTTGGAAATAAATAACATCCTGGAAATATTGAATAAAAATCAATATCAGTGTTTTTTAGTAGGAGGTTGTGTTAGGGATATATTAATGAATAAGACACCTAAAGACTGGGATATAACAACAGATGCAACCCCAGATGAGATACAAGGACTCTTCCCTGATTCCTTCTATGAGAACAATTTTGGTACCGTAGGGGTTAAAACTGATATAGGAGTGGTTGAGATAACACCTTTCAGAAAAGATGGTAAGTATGAGGATAGTAGACACCCTAACGAGGTATTCTTTACTGATAACATAGAAGAGGACTTAGGCAGAAGAGATTTTACAATAAACTCAATAGCCTTAGACCTTATTAATGATAGATTGGTGGATCCTTTTGGTGGTATAAAGGATATAGAAAAAAAGACTATTAAATGCGTAGGTAATGCAGAAGAAAGGTTTACAGAAGACGGACTAAGAATATTGAGAATGATCAGATTCTCTGCACAACTAGGATTCTTTATAGAAAGTGACACACTTATAGCAGCTATGAATAAAAGACATGTCCTTGATAATATAGCCAAAGAGAGAATAAGAGATGAATTCTGTAAAATACTAATGTCAAAAGATTGTATAAAACCCTTTATTTATATGTCTAAAATAGATATATTGCAGTATATAACACCACATTTAAAATCATCTGTCAATATAAAACAAAATGGTATGCATGCCTATGACGTCTTTGAACACTTAATAAGAAGCTTACAATGTGCTGTGGACAAAAATTACAGTTTAGAAACAAGACTTGCTGCCCTATTTCATGACATAGGTAAACCATCGACGAGAGTATTCTCTGAAGAAAAAAGAGATTATACGTTTTACAACCATGAGGTTATTGGAACAAAACTTACAAAGGAAATATTAACAAATCTCAAATTTTCACATGAAACTATAGAAAAGGTACTTAAACTT
>CAYZIG010000008.1:0-16964 GCA_964478465.1 uncultured Candidatus Saccharibacteria bacterium
TAGAGATGTCGATTATCTGGTTAAAGAAGGTGAGGTTATAATAGTTGATACCGCTACAGGTAGATTACAACCAGGTCGTCGCTGGTCAGACGGTATACATCAAGCTATTGAGGCTAAGGAAAATGTAAAAATACAAAAAGAAAGTAAAACTGCTGCTTCTATTACTTATCAAAATTTGTTTAGATTATATCCCAGATTGGCAGGTATGACAGGTACAGGTGTGACTTCTAGAGAAGAATTTTTGAAAGTTTATGGTTTAGATGTTGTTGAGGTTCCAACACATAGACCTATTGCCCGTATAGATAAAGATGATCTTATATTCTTAACAGAGATTGGAAAATTTAAAGCCATAGCTAAAAAAATAAAAGAATTAAATCAAAAAGGGCAACCTGTATTGATAGGTACAATATCAGTTGAAAAAAGTGAATTATTGTCACAATACTTAAAAGTATCTGGTGTAAAACACAATCTTCTAAATGCTAAACCAGAGCTTGCAGAAAGAGAAGGAGAAATCATTGCTCAAGCTGGACGCAAAGGAGCTGTTACTATAGCAACAAACATGGCTGGTCGTGGAGTTGATATAAAACTCGGTGGTAATCCATGTACTAGAGATGAGACAGAAGAAATAAAAACTTTGGGTGGACTATATGTTATAGGTACCGAAAGACATGATTCAAGACGTGTCGATAATCAGCTTAGAGGTCGTTCAGGTCGTCAAGGTGATCCTGGAGAGACACAATTTTATGTATCAATGGAAGATGAATTGATGCGTGTATTTGCCAATTCTCCAGTAAAATCTTTGATAGCTAAGCTTAATCTACCAGAAGATGAGGCCATACAACATAAATACGTATCTCGCTCATTAGAATCAGCCCAAAAGAAAATAGAGGGATTTCATTTTGATTCAAGAAAGAGAATACTTGAATTTGATGATGTTTTAAATCAACAAAGACAAAGTATATATGGTAAGAGAAAGAATGTTCTATTATCTTCAGATGAAGATTTGAAAAATATCATAAATGATATGTTAAAAGATCAAGATATCCCCGAAGAAAAAAAGACTGAAGAATTTTACAAAATATGTAAACAACTTTGGTTGCAAATAAATGATTATTATTGGATGAATCATCTAGATAATATGGCCCATCTTCAAACATCTGTAGGTTTTAGAGCTATAGGCCAACATGATCCAATAGTTGAATATAAGAGGGAAGGATTAATAGCTTTTCGTGAATTAAATAATAAAGTTCAGGGTGATTTTTTGAATAATATTTCCAGATTGATAAATGGTAAATAGATTTTATTGACTTTATTTTTTACGGAAGTATAATTATCAGCAGTAACGAGCAAGGGGGACAAAGGTCCGTTAGACCACTCGAGTTTAAATACTCTCACCTACGAGCTGGCGCATGTCGCATCGAATAAAAATACCCTATTAGTCGGGTATTTTTATTTTATGTTTTAATAAACTATATATAAAAATATTATCTTTATTTTTATTATCTAAAAAAGATCTATAAAAACCTGCTATAAAATCAGCTATACGTATAATAGGCTCTCTCTTGTCATCAATAAATTTTATTTTGTTAAATTTTAATCCTTTATCTTTCAATATATTTCTTAAATTATATGTATATTTTTTACTCTTTTTACCATCTATTATTATTTTAAATAAATTATCATCATTTTGTGTTATTTTTAATAGAAAATTCTCGAGTGCTTTATTTTGTACTATAGGATTTTTATAAATTATAATTTTACATTCAAAATCTAGATTTTTTATCTTTTGAGCAAGTTTTATTCTTAGTTTCCAGGGTATATCTGTCCAATGCGTATAAGGTATATTTAGATTATGTTCTATCTCTAATATAGATTTATCTAATATATTTTTATTTAAATATCGTATATAAACGCCTACATATACACTATGTCCTATTTTGGATAATATATTTGATTCGTCTATGTATAAGATGTATTTAGATTTATTAGTTAAATTCATCAACATATAGTATCAAAATGGTCATAAAGTTTTTATAAAGAAAATATAAAATTTGTAATTGATTTTGACACAATATTCTGCTAATATAGCTATTATGAATCAAGAATTTGAAGAGATTTTAAATCGACTCAAAGACATAGAAAATAATGTTAAAGAGAATCATGATATGCTTGAAAGCATACAGAGAAGGGCAAAACTTGCCATCTTATTCTCGGCATTAAAATGGTTCATTATATTAGGTTTTACTTTCGGAGTATTCTATTATACAAAGCCTTATTTAGAGAAAACTTTGGAGCTTTATGATCAGGTTAATTCTCTAACAAGTCAAAGTAAACAAGCTGGTACATTAATAGAAGGTTTGAAAAACCTATTGCAATAGTTATATTGTAAATATGCCAAGGTAGCTCAGTTGGTAGAGCATTTCCCTGAAGAGGAAGGGGTCGCCGGTTCGAGCCCGGCCCTTGGCACAAAAACGGAGTTTTTGTAGGGCGAGAAAAGCTTTACGATGTTTTTGAGGACCTTTGGTCCGAATAAAACCGTAAAGGTGTACTGAAGCTGTAAGCTTCGAGACCCCGGCCCTTGGCACCACTTAGATTGATATTATTAAAGAAGAAAAAACTTTCGTCTGTTAAATCTGAAAGATAAAATAGCTAAACTTTTTTGTTCACCAAATTCGAATAAAAAAATGAGTTACACTTTTTCGTGTAATCTCATTTTTTTATGAGAATTTCTATTTCAACTTTACTTTAGTCTGTCTTTCTTTATCAACTCTAGGAAGTCTTAATGTAAGCATACCTTGTGATTCTGTAGCTTCAGCTTTGTCTATATCAACCTCATGGGGTAACTTAACTGTTCTTGAAAATGTTCCCCAATATAATTCTCTATAATGATAATCATCATCAGCAATAGTTTTTTCATCTTTTCTTTCACCTCTTATGGTTAACATATCACGAGATAATGATATATCTATATCATCTTTACGAACACCTGGTATCATAGTTTTAACTATAACTTCTACTGGTGTTTCAAAAAGATCTATACCAAGTTGACCTTCTACTGTGGCAGGAGTATCATTTTCATCTTCTATATTATCAAGTTCATCTGAGTCAGCATCCTCATCATATTCATCATCAAAATCTCTATCGCTTAGTTTACTTAGAGATTTTCTATTTACTTGTTTCATTTTTTCTATAGCTTCTTCATCTTCTTCTCTAAAGCTACCGGTTAATCTTTGTAAAAATGATTTGCGTGTATTTGTCATATGTATATTTTAAATGTTTGAATCAATATGTGCAAGTTTAAATATTGCATTTTATTCTTTTGATTTTTTCCAAACTTATTATAAGAACGATCACTATTAACCACACAGAACCAAAGATAAATATTATTGAATTTTTGTGATTAATTAATAATGTGTTAAATAACCAATGTAATAATGTAGCAAAAATTAAACCTAACCATGTGTATAATTCACGTATGATTGGTTTTTTACAGAATGAATAACCTATAAATAATGCCAATAATCCACTAGAGGCAACGTGTAATACATTTGCTCCGATAAATCTTATATGTGTATTAACTATAGCGTTTATGGTTTCTCCCTCTATTAATGGTTTTATGAGATATAAACTATTTTCCATTGCCACAAAACCTAAAGCTGCGGTCATAAGATATATAAAAGCATTTATAGGATCAGTAAATAATCTGGTTCTAAAAAATATAACATAAGCACAAAGATATTTTATAAACTCTTCTATTATGACAAATATTAGATTTACAGTATTATCATTATCAATTGATTTTATATAATTGCCAATATCATTTATTTGTAGATTAAAATATATTGCCAATAATTTTTGTAATAAAAATGAGATAAATACACCAAGCATTCCGAGTAAAAAAACAAAAAGTATAACCTTTTTAGGTTCCTTATGTTTACTATCTTCATGTAACCAAAACCATAGCCAAAATAATGCTGGTATTAAACCACCAAAAAGAGAATAGAAGAATATAATAAAACTATTATATATGAACATATAACAGAATTATATCTCATTTAATGACCAATCTCCATCAGGTTTTAAATTTATAAAATCTTCCGAGTCTGATTTTATTATCTTAGCGTATGTATGTTTGATGCTATTTATAGCAGCTAAACCTATCATTACAGCATTATCAGTTGCTAGCTTTCTTTCTGGTTTTAGGAAATTTATTTCTTTTTCTTCACACCAAGTATTTATATTTTCTTTCAAAAAATCATTAGCTATCACACCACCTGCAACAATAAGGTTTTTATATTTGAAATCATTTGCCCTATGTGCAAATTCCAATTTATTTAATAAAACATCTTTTACGGATTCTTCAAATTCATGACATATCAAATTTACAATATCTTCATTTAAAATATCTTTAATATCTCTAACCAGATATAAAACAGCGGTTTTTAAACCAGAAAAAGACAAGTCAAGATCTTGACTTCTGATCATTGGTCTAGGTAGTCTGATATTATATTTATCTTTTTCTATCTCTATTTGTTTAGTGGTCAGGTTTTTACGCAAACTTTCAGCCCTTTTTGAGATTTCAGGACCACCTGGATACGATAGACCCAATATTCTAGCTGCTTTATCATAAGCTTCTCCTACAGCATCATCTCTAGTCTTTCCGATTATTTTGTATTTACCCCAATTTTCAATATCTACAAGCTCCGTATGTCCTCCAGATATAAGAAGCGAGAGAGCAGGAAATTCAATATTATTATTCTCTAATAAAAAAGAAGATATATGTCCTTCCATGTGGTTTATAGGTACAAGTGGTTTTTGCCAAAGTTTAGATAAAAATTTTGCAAAAGACAAACCAACCCAGAGAGCGGGTTCAAGTCCAGGTCCACGAGTTATAGCTATATAGTCTATATCAGGTATTTTTTTAATAGGAAATCGTTTAATTTGTTCTAACAGTTCATTTTCACGACTGAGTAAATCATAGTCTATATTTTGTTCATTAACATTAACTTCATCTTCAGTCTTTATGGCATCTAAACAGGCATTTAATAAGCCTAATAAATTATTACCATGCTCTCTTTTTGCAACAGTAGGGAAGACACCCCCATATTCTTTATGTATATCTATTTGACTGTTTAAATTATCTGATAATACTATATATTTATTATCATCTTTATAATATTCCAAAATAGCCACTCCAGTCTCATCACAGCTAGTTTCTATACACAATATTCTAAGTCTATTCATGTATTTATGTATATAATACTTTCGGTATTTTGTAAATAAATATAGTATTTATTTACATAGATTTGATATAAAGCATGTGATATTATTAAAATTAATATGAAATCAAAAATAATATTATTCTCTCTATTTTTATCATTATTAGGTTTTGGCTTGGTTAATGCGTATTCTGTAGTTGATACAATACCAGTACCACCGACACCAACTCAGGGTTTAGGTTCTGCGCCTAGAGACAATGTTATTTATAATAATAAATTATATACTTTAAATACAACATCTAATGATGTTTCCGTTATAGATTTAAACACCAATCTTGTTACAAAAACCATATCAGTTGGTTCATGGCCAAATTCAGCCTCTGTTGTAGGTGATAAGATTTATATTATCAATTCTGATTCAAATAATATCTCAGTTATAGATACGTCTACAGATACAGTAATACAGACAATATCTGTTGGTAATAGACCATTAAATTCTGTCTATGTTGCTGGCAAAGTCTATGTATCAAATTATACAAATAATACTGTATCCGTAATAGATGCAGCTACGAGAAATATTTTATCAACAATAAATGTTACCGGAGGTCCGGGAAAAATTTATACCAATAATAATAAGGTTTATGTCATAACCAGTATCGATAATAAAGTTAAGATCATAGATACAAATGATGATACGGTTATATCATCCTTGAGTGTTGGTAATAGTCCGGCAGACATGAGAATTATAGGTAATAAAATATATGTATTAAATTATCTAGGTAATTCTATATCAGTAATAGACAGTAATACAGATAATGTTGTAGATACTATATCTTCCGTACATAGACCAAGGTATTCAACTGTGCATGCTTCTAAACTTTATGTCTTTACAGATGATTCATCTTCAAATAGTGTTTATGTAATAGATACTACGAATAACAGTATTATAAAAAATTTAAGTACATCTAGTACTATAGAAAATATTATAAGTGTCAATGACAAAATATATCTATATACAATAGGTACTATCGATATATTGGATACAACTAGTGATACCATAATTAATTCTATAAATTTATTAATAAGAGGTAATTCTCCAGTCGTTTCCACTTTACAAACTCTCAATAATAAAATATATGCGACTGATTTGATGACAAATACTATGTTTGTTTTTGATACGAATGGAAATATTGTGACTTATGTAAGTCCGGATACTCAAACGCAAACCTCTCAACCTGTAAGTGCCACTTTGATTGGTAATAAACTATATGTGAATAATATGAATACAGAAACAAATGACGTTTCTGTTATAGATACAAACACAAATTCGCTTATAACTCGTATCAATGTTGGGTCAGAACCCATATTTTCTATAGCAAAAGGTAATAAACTTTATGTATTAAATTCAGCATCAAATAATGTATCAGTAATAGATTCGACTTCTGATACAGTGTTAACCACCATAAGCGTTGGATCTTATCCAAGTTTTGCAACATTGGTTGGTGATAAAATATATGTTCTTAATTCAGGATCTAATACAAATAATATTTCAATTATAGATACAAATTCAGATACTGTAACTGATACTTTATCTATCGGTGATGGTCCTTATCAATCTTTACTTATAGGTAATACTTTATACATATTAGATGGTTTAAATATATATGTATTAAATGTATTAAATAATGTTTTAGATGATAATATATTGAATGTATCAGGATATAATCCAACATATATGACATATGATGGTAATAATAAATTATTTATATCAAATAATTCTGATAACATGATAACAACTGTTCTTATTGATCAAGCTATTACTGATACATCTATAGCTGTCGGTACAAACCCATCCAAATCAATATACAAGGATAATAAATTATATGTTGTTAATACAGGATCAAATAACATCTCTATTGTCGACACGAGTTCAGGGTTATCCGTATTAAAAACTGTTAATGTAGGTAATCATCCTGATGATATGGTGCTAAAAGGTAATAATATATACATATCAAATACAAATTCAGGGACCATCTCAGTATTAGATACTATAACTGACACAATAATTTCTACTGTAAATGTTGGTAATAATCCTGTGAAAATCATGGACATAGGTGATTATATCTATACGGTTAATAGTGATTCTGCAAATATATCTGTATTAACTACTAATAATAATTCTTCATATCCTACAATCTCAAACATAGATGTACAAGCTATAGGACAAAACAGCGCTACAATCAGTTTTCTAACTGACAGAAATTCAACCTCAACCATAACTTATGGATTATTAGATCAATATTCTACGACTACAGTCTCAAATTCTTTCAAGAAAAATCATTCAACAAGTTTATCTAATTTAATCGCAGATTCGACCTATTATTATCGTGTAAATGCAACTGATCAAGACGGTAATTCAGCCGTTAGTTTGTTAAAGACTTTTAAAACTCTAAAGGCACCTGAAGTTTTACCAATAAATAATCCTGTATTACCAGTAGGATCTACTTCAGGCTGGGGTTCTTCAGGCGGGAAAAATCCATTTACCAACAACAAATTTATGGATCAGAATAATAATTCTACCACTAGTTCGGATAAATGTTTTAAATTTACTAAAAATATGAAATTTGGTATAAAAAATACGGAAGTTATATATATAAAAAAGTTTTTAAATAAATACATGAACACTAGCTTTGATGTAGGACCAAATGCTTATTCATACGGAAAAGAAACAATGAAAGCTGTTAAAGACTTTCAATTGAAATACAGTAATGAAATATTAAAGCCTTTAAATCTAAAATTTCCAACAGGTTTTTGGTATCAATCAACAATCAAAAAAGCTAATTCTATGTTTAATTGTGAGATATAAATTATTTTAAAACCCCTTTAAAATATGCTATAATATCGGGTATATGCCAAAGTCAAAAAAAGAAGAAAACTCAAATAATCAAGAGAATCAAGTTGTTTTAGAACATAAAAATATCATAGATAGAGACATAGTCGAAGAGATGCAGGAAGCATATATAGATTATGCTATGAGTGTTATTACAGACCGTGCATTGCCTGATGTGAGAGATGGTTTGAAGCCTGTACAAAGAAGAATACTTTTTGTGATGAATCGTATGGGTTTGATGCCTACAGGTAAGTTTAAAAAATCTGGTACTGTTGTTGGAGAAACTATGGGTAATTATCACCCTCATGGCGATCAGGCTATTTATCAAACTATGGTGAATATGGCACAAGATTTTAACATGAGATATCCTCTTGTTTGGCCACAAGGTAACTTTGGTAACATAGATGGTTATTCAGCTGCGGCATATCGTTATACAGAGTGTAAGATGAATAAGCTGACTTTGACCATGTTGGCTGATATAGAAAAAGATACAGTTGATTTCAAATCTACATATAACGGTGAAAGAAAAGAACCAACTGTTTTACCTGCTCAAATACCAAACTTTTTATTGAACGGTACTTTAGGTATCGCTGTTGGTATGGCGACAAATATTCCACCGCATAACTTGGGTGAGATAGTCGATGCAACTGTGCATATGATAGATAATCCGGATGCCACTATTCAGGATTTATTACAATATGTTAAAGGCCCAGATTTTCCTACAGGTGCTATAGCATTTAATCAGAAAGATATAGAACATGCTTATATGCATGGTCGTGGAGGTGTTGTTGTTCGTGGTGAAGCCGAGATAGTGGAAGAAAAAGCTGGTCAATCAAAGATTATTGTCACATCTATACCTTATAGAGTAAATAAATCATCATTGATAGAATCAATGGCTGATCTTGTTCGTGATAAAAAAGTTGAAGGTATAAAGGATATCAGGGATGAATCAACTGCAGATGTTCGTATAGTTATAGAGTTGAAAAGTGGCACATATCCACAAAATATTTTGAATTATTTATATAAACATACGCAACTTGAATCAACTTTCCACTATAACTTAGTTGCACTTGTTGATGGTGTACCTCAAACACTTTCTCTTAAATCAGCTCTTGAAAACTTTATAGACCATAGAAAAGTCGTTGTTAGACGTCGTACAGAATTCGACTTAAGAAAGGCTGAAGATAGAGAGCATATATTGCTTGGTCTGAAAAAAGCTCTTGATCATATAGATGAGATTATTGCTCTTATAAAGAAGAGTAAAGACACACCAACAGCTCATGCAAACTTAATGAAAGAATTCAAATTTTCAGACAGACAAGCAACAGCTATATTGGAGATGAAACTACAAAGACTTGCTGGTCTTGAGAGAAAGAAGATTGAGGATGAATTAAAAGCTATACAGGCTCTTATAAAAGACCTTAAAGATATATTGAAAAACCCAGGTAGAATATTAACTATTATAAAAGATGAATTAAATGATATAAAAGCTAAGTTTGGTGATGAAAGACGTACACGTATTGTTAAAGGTGGTGTTGCTAACGTCGGCGTAGAAGATATTATTCCTGACAATGAATCAGTTCTTGTGTTAACAGCTGGTGGTTATATAAAACGTACAAATCCTGATGAATACAAAAAGCAAAAAAGAGGCGGAGTGGGTGTCGTTGATGTTGATGTAAAAGAAGAAGATTTTATAACCCATCTCATATATGCAACAATGCATAATGATCTATTATTCTTCACAGATAAAGGAAAAGCTTATCAGATAAAGATGTATGACATACCAGAAGGAAAAAGAGCTACACGCGGTAAGTCAATTATGAACTTCTTATCATTGGCACAAGATGAAAAAGTTACATCTATATTACCTATGCCAAAAGAGATTAAGAAAGGTGATGATATATCTTTGATGTTAATAACAAGACAGGGTACAGGTAAAAGGGTTGCTATAGATAGTTTCAAAGATGTTAGAAGAAGCGGAATTATAGCTATATCACTTGATGATGGAGATGGTTTAATATCAGCTTCATTTGTAAGTGGAAAAGACTCTATGATACTTGTTGCAACAGATGCACAATCGATCAGATTCTCTATAGATGAGATTAGAGAGATGGGTAGAGCAGCGGGTGGTGTAAGGGCTATGAAGCTTGATAAAGGTGTAAATATAGTAGCTGCTATACCAGTTAAAGCTGATTCAAAAGATGATGCAGAACTTCTAACTGTTTCTGCAAACGGTTATGGTAAAAAAACTTCTCTATCAGAATATAAAATACAAGGAAGAGGGGGATCGGGAATAAAAACATTTAAAGTGACAGATAAAACAGGGGAGTTAATGGCAGCTCAAGTTGTGACACCAGAGATAGATGAAATAGTTGCTATAAGTAAGAAGAGTCAAGTTATAAGATGTGAATTGAAAGAGATTCCAAATCTTGGCCGTGATACACAAGGTGTACGTGTTATGAAATTACGCGAGGGAGATAGTCTTGCGTCAGTAATAGGAGTATAATATTTATTAGAGAAATAAATAAAAATAAAATAAATGAGTACAACTAAAGATTTAAATATATTTCAAATCGCTACGATAGTTATATTCTTAGTGATAGGTATTATTGGTATAGCATTTTTTGCTACAGGAAAATCAGGTATAGGTAAATCATCATATAAAGCAACTGTATGGGGTGTATTACCAAAAACAGCCATAGATGAAGGTCTGGAACCTTTTAGAGTAAAAGGTCAAGATCCCTCATTTACATACGTAGAATACCCAGAAGATGGCTTTGAACAAGTTCTCTTGAAAGCTATAGCTGAAGGTACAGGCCCCGATGCTATTATTTTTCCTGATAACATGTATTTTAGTCAAATTAATAGGTTATTAACTATACCAAATCAAACTGTAAGTGCTGAATCATTTAGAAATAATTATCTAGACATAGGAAACATGTTCACCGTTCAAGATGGTATAAAAGCTTTTCCTTTGCTTGTGGATCCTTTGGTTATGTATTACAACATAGATATATTTAAATCAGAAAATGTATTGATACCACCAAAAGATTGGACAGAGTTTGCTGATATAAACGATAAAATAGTCAGAAAAAGAGATAATGGCATAATTGACAGAGCTTTTGTTGCTTTCGGAGAATATGATAATGTCGATAATGCTAAAAAAATATTATTTTCTATGTTATCACAAGTTGGTGTAAATCTAAGTTATTATGATGTTGATTTAGGAAAATATACTTCTGGTTTAATAAAAGCCAAAAAGGTTGATGATAATACAGAATCAGCAAGTAAATTATCAAGAGATGTTTTGATCTATTATACAGAATTTGCAAATCCTAATAAACCTTCATATACCTGGAATAAATCTTTTTCATCTGCCAGAGAAGCATTTTTAGCCGGTGATTTAGCAGTATATTTTGGATTAGGCTCAGAGATAGAATATATGAAGACTCGTAATCCGAATCTAAATTTTGCTATAGCTCAAATACCTCAAGCTTATCAAGATAAAAAAGTTACTTATGGAAAAGTCTATTCATTAGGATTCTTAATAACCTCAAAAGATCCAAATTCTACATATCAAAATGTGATGAGTTTCTTTAATACTTATGATATGAATAAATCATTATCTGAAGCCATCGGTTTAGCTTCAGCTCGCCGTGATGTTTTATCGACTTCAGGATTAAGTAAAACAAATGCTGATATGGCTGTTATAAATAATTCTGCTGTCTTTGCTAAGACTTGGGTTGATCCACAGTCAAGTGTAACCAGTGATATCTTTTCTAAGATGGTTAACTCTATAGTATCAGGTAGTCAAAATATAACCGATGCGATCAATGACGCATCACAAAGATTAGACAGGGCTTATTAATATGTTAAAATAAAATTATGCAATTATTCGAAAGTCTAAATAAATGTTTTGAAAATAAAACAGGTGGTGGTTGTGGTTGGCAGGAAATAGGTGGTGTGGTCAATGAATTATTACAAAATCTAATGCTATTAGGTATATTTATAGCTATAATTATGATTTTATATGCTGGTCAAGTCTTGGTTAGAGGACAAGGAAGTCCTGATTCAAGAAGTAAAGTTAAAAAGATATTTATGGGTATAGTTATAGGTTTGATTTTGTTAGTAGGTTCTTATTATATAGTTGATTTTATATTAAATACCATTAACTTAAATAGTGAATATAAATTACAAGCCTTACCAAAATCATAAAATCAATTCAATTTACAATAATTATGAAGAAAAAAATATCAATAATAATATTATCATTAATACCAACGGCTATATTAGCTGTAACAAATACATCCTCTAATCAGGTTGGTATAGTTCCACCTCTAGGTACAGGTCCAGGTGGTTCAGATTTGAAAACTATTTTTATGAATGTTATAGATGTTGCTCAAACATTGATGATTATGGCGACTGTCTTGTATCTGATATATGCAGGTTTTATGTTTGTTATAGCAAGAGGTGACGCAACTAAACTTAAAAAAGCAAAAGATGCTTTATTGTGGGGTCTCGTAGGTGCTGCACTTATACTTTGTGCAGAAGTTATAGCATATGGTTTAGGTGATACAGTTAAAGAGGTATTTAAAGGAAATTAATAATTATAAAAAATAAAAATATGAAAAAAAATCTTATAATAATAACTTTAACAATAGCTTCAATATTTCTATATTCTTCAGATGCAAAGGCTGGTTTTTTAGATGGTTTCAGTAGTGGAGATTCAGGTGTAAATAATACTGGTGAGTCTTCAGGGCCTACTATAGATAATACTGGTGATTCTTCAGGTCCAACTACGGATAATACAGGATACACATCTTCTGGTTATAATGTGATGATGGGTGGAGGAGGTGATGGCGGTGCGGCAGGTGCTGGTTTGGCTAATGATCAGCCAACTTTTGAACAATGGAGTAAACAACAAGAATACGAAATAAAAGCAGATCTATCAAATAGTAAGGTGCCAAAAGCCTCTCTTTGGGGATTAATATACTGGTTATCTGGCGTGATGAATCAATTAATATATGTATTGATAGGAGCATCACTTGTAGTATTCTTATATGGAATATTTAAACTATCTTTTGTAGATGGACAAAAGCCTGAATCAAGAGAACAATCAAGAAAATTTATGTTCTGGGGAATTGTATCTTTGTTTGTAATGGTATCAGTATGGGGATTGGTAAATCTGCTACAAGCAACTTTTTTCAATGGTAGTCCCTTGACTGTGCCAAGATTAAAATAATATAATATAGTTATAAATTATAAATTAAATAAAAATCATAAATTTACAAATATGAAAAAAACACTCGCATTATTAGCATCATTCTCTCCAGCTCTTGTATTGGCAAATCAAGCAGGCTCACAGCCTGTAGCTAGAACAGTTGATGGATTATTAAACTGGGTTATATATATAGCAGGTCGTGCATTACCACTTCTTATATTGGCTGCTCTAGTATTATTCCTATATGGTATAGTAAAAAGATTCTTCTGGGGCAAAGATGTTGCTGACAGAAGTGAGGCTGGTAAATTCATATTATGGGGTGTAGTGGCATTATTCGTAATGGTATCAGTATGGGGATTGGTAAATGTATTAAGAGGATCATTCAATTTAGATACAAATAATGTTCCTTCAGCACCGGCTGTTCCATTCCAACAAGCTCCACAAGCTGTACCAGGTACAACACAATAATCATTAGTCTTATTAAAAATTCAAGGTTCATAGCCTTGGATTTTTTTTTATTATATAATTATATTTATGGAAAAAGTTTATAAAATAATTTCAAATATTAACAATATAATTATTAACCCGCTGATATTGTTGATATTAGGAATAGCTTTAGTTATATTTTTGTACGGAGTATTTGAGTATATATGGAAAGCTAGATCGAATCCTGAAAAAATTAAAGAAGGTCGTTCTCATATGCTATGGGGATTATTTGGTATATTTATTATGATATCAGTATTTGGTTTATTTAAAATATTATTAAATACTTTTCCTGTAAGTGAAAGATCAAAAACAAATGTTAATAGGGTGTTGAATATAGAATAATTTATAAAATAAAATAAAAATACCGCAGGCTCTCTGGAGCTCTGCGGTTTTTGATTGGGCTGCGACGAGGCTCAATAGCTCCGCCTGCCGACACGGACCTTCAATGGTTGGTCCGGGGATATTGGGGAATAGCGGAGGGCGATGGATCGCTTGGCGGTACTGGAGTACTCTTCGTCTGACCATTGCTGGTCCGAGAAGGTACCATCCTTCTTCTTCAGGTGACGGGTTTTGCCATCGACCTTGAAGGTGACGATACCGTCGCCTTTGGTTTTGAACTCCATGATGACTGGTGCTTTCAATCGGTCCATCACCCGCCAGTCTGAGATGTCGAACCACTCAGTGGTCTTCGATGGGTCTTCTGGAGTATACCAGGTATACCCGTCGTCAACCATGATAGGATTCCAACCTTTAGGCTGACTCGAATTGACCATGGGAGGTTCGGATTTTTCCGGGGTGGGGGTGGTGGGTTTGGTGATATTTTCGATCACCTTGGTCACAATCGTCTTTTCTTTTGGTTCGGATCCTGGGTGGAGATTGAAAATCTTACCCTTGATTAGCAGCAGTAAAACAAGCACGATGATAGTGGTGGTAATTGCGTTTTTCATATCTTGGAAAGGTTGTCTGTTGAATCTTCTTACCTATATATTATAACATAATATATAGGTAAATGTCAAATTATATAAAATAAAATCCTCGAAGCCGGTTTGAACGGCTCCGAGGAGTTGATGGGTTTCAGACGCGTGTGAATGCTTTCGCATCACCTTTGACGTCTTTACGTGTGATTGTTTTGTCTAGGGTCATGACACGATCTTCGATACCTTTTAGGATTTCTTGGGTGATTTTAGTCTCCCCTGTAATTTCCTTGAATCTCTCAATCATGTAATTGACCTTGCGGCTGTGATTTTCGAGACTCATCATCTCGGCCTTCTCATCAGCCGCGATTTTCTCGAGGGCAGCATCATTTTTATCTTGTTGCTCCCGTTGGACTTTAGGGGTTTCGAGATTGATAACCTGTACACCTGTTACTTCGTCACCATACTGACATAAAGCATCTTGCGACATTTCATATTCAATATGATACAAAATACCACTTCGGTCTCTTTTCGCCTCTTCCACGTTTTCATATGTGTGACAAGCGAACCACGATGTGGCTGCAGACACGTACAATGATTTTAGGTTTTCAGAGGTGTGAGGGTTCATCATTGCCTTCAGAGTGTTGACGGTTCGAGATTGAAACTTTCCATCAAGGACAATTGAGAAGTGTGATCCGTCCTTTCGATGAACTTGAATACTCTCATCCTTAACGTCGGTGGTTGGTGACTCGATACTGAAGGTTGTGATCTTTACCATATATGGCGGCATACCAAGGAAGAGGCCGAATTTTCCATTCCTCTGATTTTTGCCCCATTCAGGGTTTGTTCCAAAGTAGGAAAGTTGAGCAATTTGCTTCTCGCTGACTTTCGTCGAGGTGAAGCAACTACTGATGGATAGAATCAATCCAATAAGGAAGGCGGCATAGATGATTAAAATCAATGTAGTACCGAACCAGCCAATAAGATTAATTCCTCCGACACTCCAGTTCCAACCTGAAAGTATGGGTATGATTTGGAAATCAATAACGTAATAAATCAGTCCGAAGACGATCGTGTGGTAGAAGGTGAAGTACATCCACTTCGGCCATTTACGTGACACCGCAAATACGATCAGGCAGATTACTGCGATAAGTGTATACTCCTTATCGAAAAACGGCAGGTTGATAGCTGCAAAGATGGCTACCAAGATAGTGAGCCATAAGATCTCAAGATTCTCTTTTTTCATGATTCTGATATGTGAGTTGTTTGTCTAAACTTCATCCCAGGTCTACTTAGACTAGGGTATTTATAATCAACATTATATCACTATTTAAGGTAAAAATCAAGGGTAGGGTAAATAGGTAAAATAAGTCGGATTTGGTCTTTACAGGACCAACAGAAAAATCAGAACAATAAATTGTTCTGATTTAACTTGTCTGTGGGCAAGGAGGGACTCGAACCCTCAATCCGTGAAGAACTAGTTCCTAAGACTAGCGCGTATACCAATTCCGCCACTTGCCCATTTTTCAATCTTGTCCGCCTAATAGGATTCGAACCTATGACCGTTCGCTTAAGAGGCGACTGCTCTACCGACTGAGCTATAGGCGGTTATTTTAAATTCCTATAAAGGCTTGTGGACCCGAGGGGATTCGAACTCCTGACCTCCTCAGTGCAAATGAGGCGCTCTACCAACTAAGCTACGGGCCCAATGCTTAATAATATACTATTTTTTAATCCAGAAAGCAATACTTTATAATTTCTTTAGATTTTCTTTAACTATGTTTTGTTAATATATTTCATATGAAAAAAACAAAACAACAATCAGGTTTTATAACATTATTCTTTATATTAGGAATATCATTTACTCTATTATTCTTGATTAATATTGGTTCCGAAAGAGTCTTTGAATATATACATACAAAGCAAGATTTTGTTAAAAATAGAGAGTATTTACATAACATAATTCTATGTGCAGATATTTTTGTAAATAATAATATAAAGTCTGATTTTAATAATACGTATACTGGAGATATTGATAGTTTTATAAGAAATGCATATATGCATGATGATTATATATGTAATATAAAAGATATAGATATAGAGGTCTTAAATGGAAAAATATCTCAGATTATCTTTAAGATTGATGATTATGGCTTTGTATATAAGTTTAATAATGGGGTTGTAAATTCTATAAAATCTTTTAAATTATTTTAACAAGGTTTTTATATTATATT
>CAYZIG010000009.1:0-16040 GCA_964478465.1 uncultured Candidatus Saccharibacteria bacterium
ATGTTTATTAATTCTATATCACATCTGCCACCTGTTGAAAAACTCATAGCTATAGAAGAATATGTCAAAAAAATATCATATTATGACTTTGATAATAAAGAAGTGCAAGGATTAAAGCGTGGAAAAAATAATGATGAAAGGTTGGCAATAATGCAATTACGATTGGAAGATTTATCTGCTAAGGGTATAGATACACAAGGTAAAATGTTTGCAGGCGTTTGTGCTGATTTTGCTATGTTAACTACTGCATTGTTGCGCAAAGCAGGATTTGTATCGGGTGTAATAATAGGATTAAATATGAATGGAAAAAAAGCGAAGAGTTCTGATTCACATGGTCTATCTTTTGTCACATGGCCATCTATCGATGATAAAACAGAGATATATGTAGTCGATGGAACTCCTGGCGCAAATGCTGTATCGATTAGTCTGAAAGATAGATTAGAACAGAAAAAAGAAAATATAGATGTTCTAACAAAAACAGCTGAAGAAAAACTGAAACAGATGGAAGATATAATCGCTTCTCTTGATATTGAAAAAATAAAATCATTATCAAATGGAGATTTAGAACAAACTTTAAATATATTACTTAGATATGGTGTAAAAAGAAAAAATCTTCATATCATAGAGTCTGTGCTTAACACTAAATATGCTCCGATTAACATTACCGAGCTGGATTTAGATGATATGTCTAATGTGATTAAAGTAACTAAAATGATTGATGGAGAAATAAGTCGAGAAAGGAAAAATAAAAAATATGTAGATGGTATAGATTTGGATAGTGGTAAAAAATTATTTGAGACGATACAGGAATTTATAGACCGATTTTCAAATAGAGATAAAAATAAATTTGATGAGAGCTTAGATAAAATAGAAAAAATATTTAAAATATCAGAACAATTTTTGGAGCCTATAGAAGCCAAATCTGTATTTGCTACGATAAATTATTTGAGAGCCAAAAGGATGGTTAAATGATTTTGTGGTGTTGGAGGTGGTGTGTGGTTAAGTGTTATATCTCACATATAATTAAGACCACCAGTCTAAATTAAAACCGCCGGTTAAGAAATCATATAATCCTTCATATATTCCAGGATACAATATATATGTAGATATCAAGGAAAATACAATCAATGTATTTAATATTAGGTATATCTTTTTATCACCAGTTTTGAAATTTCTTATTGTATAAATGATGTTTAATATACAACTTATAATCATTAAAGGTATTGATATACATGCCATTGAAAAGATTGATAATAGAGATATATCGAATCCATACACATTATATTGTTTATTATAATTGAACATTTGGTAGATAAAGGAATATTCAATAATGAAACTAATAAATCCTATTATGTATAAATATATTATTTTTTTCATATCTTTATTATACACCAATTAGTTTCATTAAAATTGAATAAAAAAAATGAGCCATACTTTTTTTGTATAGTCTCATTTTTTTATGAAATTTTGTTATGCGAAGAGAATCACCGGAATAATAATTGGCCTCTTGGCTGTCTCACGGAATATGAATTTACCAAGTGTATCTGTTGTTATATCTTTAACATAATCTAGGTTTGGAGTATTTCTCGTATCATATACAGCTTTTTCTATGGTTGTACGAACAAGTGTTCTTATTTCACGAAGAAGATCTTGTGACTCTCTTAAGTATACTGATCCACGAGAGATAATGTCTGGTGATTTTATCAAACGTCCACTCATAGGGTTAAGCATAGCAACTATTACGAATATACCATCTTCAGCCAAGATTTGACGATCGCGTAGAACAACATCTTGTATATCACCAACGGTGAATCCATCAACCATCACAACATTGTCAGGTGCTTTAACAGGAAGTTTTACAAATTTATTTCCACCATCTTGTATTTCCAATATATTACAATCATCGGGCACTATAATATTTTCCTTAGGCATACCAAGTTGTATAGCAAGATCAGCATGTAATTTTACATGATAATGATTACCGTGCATTGGCATAAAGAATTTAGGATTCAATTTTTTATGCAACCATTCTATTTCACCGCGATTAGCATGGCCTGTGGCGTGAATATAAACATCTGATGAACGATAATGCATTATATGCGCACCTGAACGAGCAATATTATCTTTCATTTTTTGTACAGCTTTTTCATTTCCTGGAATAATAGATGCTGAAAGTAATACCGTATCTCTTTCGGTTATACTTATGTATTTATGTTGTTTTGTCGCTATACGCATCAAAGCTGAATAATCATCACCTTGACCACCAGTTGCTAGAACAACTATTTTGTCAGGTGCGTAATTTTGCATATCTTGAGCAGTAATAACAGTATGGCGACTTAGTTTAAGTAGACCAGCTTGAACCATTATGTCTATATTGTTTTTCATACTACGACCCTCTATAACTATTTTTTTACCACATGATTCAGCTGCTTCTATTATTTTAGCGATACGGAAGAAATGAGAAGCAAACATACCTATAAGCAATCTACCCTTGATGTTTTTAACTATTTCAGCTAAGTTGTCGTGAACTATAGCTTCAGGAGTAGAGAAGCCGGGGTTTTCTATGTTTGTGGATTCACCTAATAGTAATAATACTTTTTTATTTTCAAAAACTTTATAATTATCTTCTTCTTCTTTTGTTACTTTGCCATCAACATGATCAAGTTTAAAATCTCCTGGTGTTGTTATACATCCATATGGAGTTTCTATTATTATACCCATTGAGTCAGGTATAGAGTGAGTAACACCGTAAAATTTAACTGAAGTTTGTCCTATTACAATACTTTCATTTCCTTCTATTATTTTAAATTCTAGAGGTGGAACATGGGGAAATTCAGCTTGACGTTTTTTAAGCATCAAAGATGTTAAATTTCTTGTATATATAGCAGGCATACCTATCTTTTCTATGATATATGGTAAGGCACCGATATGATCTAAGTGACCATGAGTTACTATCATGGCACGAATCTTATCTTTTCTTTCTTCGAGATATTTTGTGTTAGGTAATATATAGTCTATACCAGGTGTAGCTTCTTCTTTGAATTTAAAACCTGCATCTATAACTATGATGTCATGTTCATTTTCTATAACAGTCATGTTCATACCGATTTCTTCAACTCCACCAAGTGGTATGATGCGCCAATTTCCTGGAGTAACTTCTGGAATAATTTGTTTTGTATTTTGTTTAACATGAGAAGCTGACCCTATATTAGGACGTAATCTTGGCATATTGTATCTCTTTGTAGGTTTTTTACCTTTCAATGCTCCTATACCTGAATTAGATACAGCATTTGTGTGAATGGTATTATTTATATTTAGATTAGCGTCTTGTCTTTTCGTAATAGGCTTATTATTAGCGTTATTATTATTTTTCTTCAAACCACCATGATAAACCCTCGATGGTTGTCTATTATTATGTAAGTTCATTTATTTTTTAATTGATTAATATATCCGTAAAGAGTTACAGATGTAATTTTGTATAATATTAGTAACAATTAAGCTAAATTATTTCCACAGATCAACAAGCACAGAAGCTACAAATAATATAGATATTATTATTGTAAAGTAGAATATAAATTTTTCAGCTCCACGGCGAGTGTGAAAATGAGCAGCTGCACCACCACCGAAAGAACCTCCTGCGTCAGAATCTGTCTGTTGTATCAATACAAGTATTACCATTAGTATTGCTAGGAATATCTGTATATAAGGTAGAGTATTTAGAATAACTGTTAACATGCACATAGTATATACTAGTTTAAGACTTTTGAAAAGGGGGTAAAAATGATATAATTTTACACATGAAAACATCAAAACAAAAAGGGGCAGCATCGGCAATATTATTATTAATAATCTTAATTATTATTGCTGTTGTTGGTTATTATTATTGGCAAAAAAATAATACCGCCACACCAACAGTGACAGAAGGTACAGCAATATCTGACACAACAGTTGTTAAGTTTGAAGATGGTTTTACAGAGTAGATTAATATAAATCAAATATACAGAAGATTTTTACAAAAATACCTGTTTCAATAACAGGTATTTTTTTTGCAATTTTTCAAAAAATATGTCAAAATAGTGCGATGACTCAAAATAACCCTAATGATATAAGAAATATCGCTATCATAGCCCACGTCGATCACGGTAAAACAACCTTAGTTGATGCCATGCTTCACTATACAAATGCTATCAAAGCGGATGCAGGTAGTATGGACTCCAATTCCATAGAACAAGAAAGAGGTATTACTATTTATGCTAAAAATGCATCACTTACATATAAAGGTCATAAGATCAATATAGTAGACACTCCAGGTCACGCCGACTTTGGTTCAGAGGTTGAACGTGTTCTTCGTTCTATTGATACAGTGTTACTTTTAGTTGATGCTCAAGAAGGTCCTATGCCTCAAACACGTTTCGTACTAAAGAAGTCATTAGAGCTTGGATTAAACCCAATTATTATTATGAACAAACTTGATAAACCAGCTGCAAATCCAGGAAAAGTTCATGATGAGATATTGGAGTTGTTTATAGAGCTTGGTGCTCATGATTCACAATTAGATTTTCCTGTAGTTTATGCTATCGGTCGCGATGCTGTTGCTAAAAAAGAATTAACAGATGAGTTTGTAAATCTTGACCCACTTTTTGATGAGATAATTTCCCATGTTCAACCTGCAAAACCTATAAGAGATGATGATGTATTCATCGCTCAACCTTTTAATCTTGATTATGACAACTTTGTTGGTCGTACAGCTTTGTGTCGTGTATGGAATGGTTCTATAGAAATTAACAAACAAGTATTTGTCTTAAATAAAGATAAAGAAAAAAGATCAGGAAGAATTATAAAAATATTTTCATTTGAAGGTCAATCAAAAGTTGAGGCTAATCAAGCAACTGTCGGAGATATAGTTATGATTGCCGGCTTACCAGATATATATATCGGAGAAACAATCACGTCAAATGCAAATATAGATCCATTGCCGTCTATAGGTATAGATGAGCCAACTATTGCTCTTAATTTTTTAGTTAACAATTCGCCTTTTGCTGGTCGTGATGGAAAATATGTTACTTCACGTCAGATAAGAGATAGATTAGAAAAAGAACTTGAAGTCAATGTTGGTTTACGTGTAGATTTTGATAGTGAATCAGGTGATACTTTTAAAGTATATGGACGCGGTGAATTACATATCGCTGTCCTATTAGAGCAAATGCGTCGTGAAGGTTTTGAATTACAAGTATCAAATCCTGAAGTTATCACTCATGAGACTGATGGAATATTACATGAACCATACGAAGAAGTTGTGGTTGATGTTCCTCAAGAATTTTCAGGTTCTGTTATAGAAAAACTCGGAAAGAGAAAAGGTATTATGACACAGATGTCAGAAAGAAATGGTATATCACGTTTAGTTTTTGAAATACCAACAAGAGGTTTACTTGGATATAGAGGTCAATTTACTATAGATACAAAAGGTGAAGGAATATTATCATCAAGATTTATAGAATTTAGACCACATTGTGGTGTTATAGAGAAAAGAGAAGTAGGTTCAATGATATCTATGGAAAATGGAAAAGCTCTTACTTTTGCATTAGGTAATTTGCAAGACAGAGGTGTTCTGTATATAGGTGCACAAACAGAAGTTTATGCCGGTATGGTTGTTGGTAATACATCAAAAGGTGAAGAAATGGAAGTTAATCCAACAAAAGCAAAACAACTTACAAACATGCGCGCTTCAGGTACAGACGATGCTATATTATTGGTTCCACCATATACTATTACTATAGAAAGAGGATTGGAAATAATGCAAGATGATGAATACCTAGAGATTACTCCAAATAATGTTCGTCTAAGAAAGAAATTTTTAACAAAGACAGATAGAGATGTAGCAAAGAAGAAGGGTTTAATATAAATTTGTTTACTTCACTCCTTTTCAGTCCTTGGGCTAAAGCCCTGCGAAGAAACTCATTCCATAAATAAATTTATGGCAAAATAAAATATTTAAAAAACCTCTGTTAAATAGAGGTTTTTTATTATATAATATGAAAATATGAGTAAAGTTCAATCTATAAAATCAAAAATAACTAACATTTTTAAATATCTTTGGATAAATAAATCCCAAAAGAAAGTCTGGATATCGGGGGTGATAATATTAATAGTGCTATTATCAAGTTTTTTTGGAGGAAATAAACAAAATGAAGTATTAACTTATAAAGTAGAACCAAAAGAATTTGTGCAAAATGTTTCTTTAACTGGTAAGGTTATATCAGCTAAAAATGTTGATATGGCTTTTGAAGTTTCTGGTCGTGTAAATAAAGTTAATTTTAAAGTAGGAGACAGAGTCAAAAAAGGACAGGTTATCGCTTCTCTGCAAAATGGTGATGCTGTATCTTTGTTACAAAAAAATGCAGCTAAACTTCGTGAAATACAAAGCGGTGCCAGAGCAGAAGAGCTTGCTATAGCTGAAGGTGATCTTGCGGGTGCTAAAAATGATATTGTCTTATCAAAGCAAGTTTTAGATGTGGAGTTGCAAAATCTTTATAATAGAGCAGATGATGCTATAAGATTTAAAATAGATTCAACATTTTATAATCCAAGAAGTGTTAACCCACAGTTCATCTATGCTATAGATCAAAACTTTTCTCTTAAGGATAAAATAAATACAAATAGACTAAAGATCACTGAAATATTGGCGGCATGGCAAAAAGAAAATGAAAGTAATGAACATGATTTTGTGAAAGTGAAAGCTTATGCTGCTGAAGTTCAAACATTTATAAATGATATAAGTACAGCTATATCTATTGCAGCTGAAAAATCAAATACAACTGATGTAAATTATTCAACAATACAATCACAAAAAGCTGATATATTATTGGCTCGTACAAATTTTAATTCAGCTCTAAATACTTTTAATCAGGCTCAAATCTCATATAAAAATAGTGTAACGGCTTTAAATAGAGCTGAAAATGATTTAAAAATAAAGAAGACAGGTGGTACCGCAGAGCAAATAGCTATACAGCAGGCTGATGTAACAAATGCACAAGCTCTTGTGCAAAAAACTATAATAACAGCACCTTTTGATGGAGTGGTGACTAAAGTAGATATAAAAGAAGGGGAAATATCATCACCAAACACACCTATAATAAGTGTATTAAATGATGGCGAATATCAAATAGAAACTTTTGTTTCAGAAAATGATGTTGCAAAGTTAAAAGTTGATCAAAGAGCTAGAATAACTTTAGATGCATATGGTAGAGATGTATTTTTCGATGGTATGATTATTTCTATAGATCCGGCAGAGACTATTAAAGATGGAGTATCAACATATAGAACAAAAATACAATTTATTAATAAAGACGATAGGATTAAAAGTGGTATGACTTCAAACATAGATATAGAAACTGATAGAAGACCTGATATATTATCTATACCACAAAGCGCATTATTTTTAGAGAAAGGTGTAAAGAAAGTCTATGTTTTGAAAAATGATTCATGTATAGCTCAAAATAGTTGTGCAAAAAATCTTAAGAAAATGAAAGATATAGAAACCGTTGAAATTAAAACAGGTGAAATCAATAATAATGGCGATATAGAAATAATTTCTGGTTTAACAACTAATCAAATAATTATATATGGAAAGAAATAAACAAGATATTAAAATAGGTTTTTTCTTGGCGACCAGACAATTGAAACATGCTAGTATTTGGACTACTGGTTTGATTGTTGTAGTTATGATGTTAACTTTTCTAAACCTGGTTGTGGTAAACGGAATCTTGGTAGGTTTAATAGAAAGCTCTGTCCAAGCCTCAGAAGATAGATATTCAGGTAAAGTAATAATATCAACATTGAGACAAAAATCTATTATAGAAAATAGTGGAGAAATAGAAAGAGTTCTTCGTAGTATCAGTAATGTCACAGATGTTGTTCCTCGTGTATTAGCAGGTGGAACAATTAAAGCTGATTATAATAGAATATTGAAGCCCGAAGAAACACCAAATCAGGCTCAAGCAAATATTTCTGGTATAATTCCATCACAAGAAGATAAGGCTACAGGCTTATCAAAATATGTTATAGAAGGATCATATCTTGATGACAATGATAAAGATGGTGTCTTAGTTGGTGCTTTTCTTGTAAATGAATTGACACCGGTAGACACAATAGGATTTCAACAACTAAGAAATATTAAGATAGGTGATAAATTAAAATTAACTATAGGAAATAATAGTAAAGAGGTTTACCTTCGTGGTTTAGTAAAATCTAAAATAGATAATATCGATGCTCGAGTGATTATGACTCAATCAGAACTTCGTAAACTTATTGGTCGAAGTGATACAAATGTTTCTGAAATAGCAGTTAAATTATTACCAGGTGCAACAGAACAAGATGCATTAAGTGTGAAAGATGTATTGATTAATAATGGTTATGAATTTGATGCAAAAATACAAACCGCGAAAGAAGCTGAACCGAAATTCTTAAAAGATATGAAAGATTTGTTCGGACTACTTGGCACACTTATGGGTTCTATTGGTTTAGTTGTGGCATCTATAACAGTGTTTATTGTAATTTTCGTAAACACTATTACCAGAAGAAAATTCATCGGCATATTAAAAGGTATAGGTATAACCTCAAGGTCAATAGAATATTCTTATATAATACAATCAGCTTTTTATGCAATAATAGGATCTATTCTAGGCATGTTAGTTCTCTATGGATTTTTGGTTCCATTTATAGATAAGCATCCTATAAATTTTCCATTCTCAGACGGAATATTATATGCCCCAATTGGAGGAACTTTATGGAGAGTATTAGCTTTATTTATTACAACAGTTATTGCTGGATATATACCAGCTAGAATGATAGTTAAGAAAAATACATTAGATTCAATATTAGGTCGTTAATAAATTTTCAAAATAAAATATGACAAAAGCAATTATACAAACAAAAAACCTAAGAAAAACATTTACCGATGGAGATAAAGAAACCCATGTTTTAAAAGGTATAGATATGGAAATAAAACAAGGTGAATTCATATCTATTATTGGTCGTTCTGGAGCAGGTAAATCAACTTTACTTTATCAGATAAGTTTATTAGATCATCCAACATCAGGTGAAATAATTATAGATGGTGAAGATATTCATGATTTAACACAAGAAGAAAGAACACAATTTAGATTAAATAAATTAGGATATGTTTTTCAGGATTATGCTTTATTACCAGATCTAACTGCGACTGAAAATGTTGCATTGCCACTTCTTATGCAAGGTTATGATAAAGATAAGGCTTATAGTCGGGCTAAAGAAGTTTTAGATCAAGTTGGTCTTCAAGGAAAATATGACAACATACCTTCAAAACTTTCTGGCGGACAACAGCAAAGAGTTTCTATTGCTCGTGCCATAGCTCATAATCCCGCCATACTTTTTGCTGATGAACCAACCGCTAACTTGGATAATGAATCATCACTTTTGATTTTGAAAATTTTTAAAGAATTGCATAAAGAAGGTCAGACCATAGTAATGGTGACTCATGAAAAAGAATATACTTCGGTTGCTGATAGGGTTATAGAAATGAAAGATGGGGTGATAGGGTAGTTTATTTTTATAAAAATATATTTGTAAATAAAAGTATTTTAAATAATTAAGAATTTATGATTTCTTAATCAAGATTTTATTATACTTTGTTTATACTTGTTTAATGAATAATAATTTTGATAATTGGAATATTTTAAAAAAGAAAATAAATAATTTTAATAGAATTAATCACCCTAAAATACGTGAAATATGGTGGATTAATTTGGGATTAAACATAGGAACTGAAATATATGGTAAAAATGTGTTTTTTACTAGACCTGTATTGGTTATTAAAAACAATTTGAATAGTTTTTTGGGTATACCATTATATTCTAAAATTAGAAAAAATAAAAATAGAATTACAATAAAGACTATAGACGGTAAATTCCATAGTGTATTATTAGAACAGGTAAAAATGTTCGATAATAAAAGATTGATAAATAGGAAATATATTATATCCAATAATAAATTCAAGAAAATTATTCGTAGATTTAAAAACATGATAACCACAGATTGTTAAAATCTGTGGTTATCGGCCCGAAGGCTGAGGAGCATAAGCTCTACTCGTGAATGTAATTATATTTGTATTAAAATAATAGTCAAGTGTATGTAATAAAACGAGGGCGTCCCGTGAGGGTCGCCCTGTGTGTTTTTGTATCACTGCTTGAGTAAGCAAGCGATACGATAGTTTTGTGCTCGGAGATATTCCTCGGCACGAACTGTGAATATCCAATCATTTTCTATGGAGGTATTACCCTCGAGACAAAGGTAGAATTTACCTCGATTGTCTAAAGATGATCCAATATACGATATGATTGGAAAATTGTAGAAGACGATCTTCTGTCCTCTGAATCGACTGAAGTCTAGAGTCTTTCGATTGATCCATCTGAAGATTTTATAAAAGTCGAGTGGGTTTAGCATAATCACATCAGCTAAACCTTCATCAAGACTTCGTGTGATAATCTTGTCACGATTGCAGGCAGCGATGTTTACCACAGGCTTCTTTTTTTGTGATTCGAATATTCTTTTTATAGGTCCAGAAATCATTCTCTCCACTTTTTTCATCGTGGGTTGACTACGGTTATCAAAATACCAGACTGCTCTTTTTCTTCTAAGGCCTGGGGCCCGACGTTTGGTGCTCATTTTGGTGTTTTGGTTGGGGTTGCTTTCTGTCTATAGAGTAAAATTTGTCAAATGATATGTCAAGATGTGTATAGCAAAAACCCCTAAAATAAGCTATTATAGCCATAATGCAAATAAGAAATTTTAGTATCATAGCTCATATAGATCATGGAAAGTCGACTTTAGCCGATCGTATGTTAGAGTTGACCAATACTGTTGAGAAGAGAAAGATGACTAATCAGGTTCTCGATGATATGGAACTTGAGAAAGAGAAAGGTATCACTATAAAGATGCGTCCTGTTCGTATGCAATATAAAGGTATTACTTTTAATCTTATCGATACACCAGGTCATATTGATTTTTCTTATGAGGTTTCTCGTGCTCTTAGAGCCGTAGAAGGGTGTTTGCTTTTAGTTGATGCAACACAAGGTGTACAAGCTCAGACACTTACAACTTTAAATGCGGCTCGTGAAGCAGGTTTGGTTATTATCCCGGTCCTGTCAAAAGTTGATTCACCTTTAGCCCGCTTGGATGATATAAAAAAAGAAGTATCAAAACTTTTAGAGTGTGATGAATCAGATATACTTGAGACATCAGGTAAGACAGGGCAGGGTGTTGATAAGCTTTTAGATGCTATTATAGAAAAGATTCCAGAACCTGTTTCAGAATTAAACGGAAAAGATCCGCGTGCTTTGATTTTTGATTTTCAATATTCAAACCATAAAGGTGTTATAGTTTATGTTCGTATGATGGATGGTCAAGTAAAAAAAGGAGACGAATTAGTTTTTGCAGCAAGTGGGGAAAAGTTTTTTGCATTAGAGGTCGGTATATTTGCACCAGAAGAAAGACCGGTAGAGACACTAGAGAAAGGTGCTATTGGATATATAGTTACAGGTATTAAAAGATCAGGTATAGCAACAGTTGGAGATACTATTATTTCTTTTAGAAATAAACTTCCTGCTCTATCTGGATACATGAAGCCTGCCCCAGTTGTATGGGCGTCTATTTATCCTGAAGATGCTGATGATTTTGAATTATTAAAACAATCACTTGGAAAATTATCATTATCTGATTCATCGTATTCCTATGAAGAAGAATCATCAGGAACTATGGGTAGAGGTTTTAGATGTGGATTTTTAGGATTACTTCACCTTGAGATTATTACTGAGAGATTAAAGAGAGAATATAATTTATCTTTAATAATAGCTACACCTAGTATAACTTATGAAGTAACCTTCAAAGATAAATCAGTAAAGATGATTTATTCTCCATCTCTATTTCCAGAACATGGTCAAGTTATGAAAGTCAGAGAACCTTGGGTGCAAGTGAAGATTATCTCGCCTGGATCTTATTCTGGAAATATTTATACATTACTTTATGATCATGAAGGTGAATTAATAGAAACAGAAAACTTTGGTGACGATAGATTGTCTTTAACTATATTGATGCCACTTCGTGAACTTATGAGAAATTTTTTTGATGAATTAAAATCAGTAACATCTGGTTACGCATCTTTGTCTTATGAATTTTTTGAAATGCAAGATGCTGATGTAACACGTATGGATATACTTGTGGCTGATGAAGTTATGGAAGCATTTACTAGGGTAGTAGCACAAAGAAGACTTGATGAAGAGGCAAATAAGGCCGTGGATAAACTTCATAGTGTATTACCAAAACAGCTTTTCACAACAAAGATACAGGCTAAGGCCAATGGTCGCATCATAGCATCTCGTACTTTATCTGCTATGAGAAAAGATGTTACGGGATATTTGTATGGTGGAGATATTACTCGTAAGATGAAGTTACTGGAGAAACAAAAGAAAGGAAAGAAGAAGATGGCTGAGAGAGGAAAAGTGAATATTTCTCATGAAGTATTTTTGAAAATGATGAAGAATGGATAATGTCGACGGTATTGATTTTTATGTTTTTCATGGTATAAATATTTCAACTCACTGTATGTCGGCGGTGAATTTCATTCATATAAAATCTATTTCAGGCACGGTAACCTGATCTAGAGGGGAACGGTAACCTCTGTGATGAACTTTAAATACGACGTGGAAAAACAAGAAAATGAATAAGATTGATAAAATGTTTCGTGACGGTGAAATCAACCATTGGTTGTATCGTAAGATTGATAGCTTGTTTGAAGAAAATCATCCGACAGTACACAATATCTTGAGACTGAGATTATTGTACTATTTTTGCCTGACAGGATTATTTACTGTAATTTTATTACTGATCATGAGCTGTATTTATGGTGAAGATTACTTGAATAAAAACATTAAACTACTTTTTGGTTATACTGGTCTCGGTATTTGCTCTGGTATTTTGATGTCATTTGTTATCGATTTTTTCCTACTGAGATTCTATACAAAACACTTCATGTATTACTATACAAAATTGTATTCGATATTTGAAGATAATGGTGTATGGTTCAAAAATTTCATAAGAACAATTGAGTATTCATATAAACTAGCGGTTGGACAGTTTGACGGTCCAATATTCACTGCACTGTCCAATCAGTTCATAAACATCCTACGAATAGAATCTGATTTAGGTAATAAAGCTTATGAATACGCCAGCTGGACCTTAGAGAGACAATCATTTCAAGATTGTTATGATTTGTTTTTGATTTTTGATTTGATTGATGATCCAGAGAAAGGATGGTCTCCATATAGGCGGAAAGCCATGGTAGAATTTGAGGGTCTTTCTCGAAGTGAAGAAGAAAATTTTCTACCTCAAATGCCCGTCAGTTGATTCGATGCATTCTCTCTCACCCTGGACCGAAAGGTCCTGGGTGTTGTTTTTTATAAATAAAAACCGCGGGGTCCTGTGAGGACTCCGCAGAATAGGTGGGGTGGTGAACTATGCCAACCAATAATATTTGGCTCTGTACACTGCGTAAGATAGATAGATCACTGTAAGGCCAGGCGTGACTATGTCAATCTTCATATGTATTGCTAACTGCAGAAGGCAAAATAATGAAATAGTCATCCATCCGATTAAATCATCCTTCTTAAAAATGTGTATAAATGAGATTATTATCCATGGAATGAAGAATATAAATCTTATGATGAGTAACCACAGAGGTGAGTCTGGTTTCAATTCACATGAGGCAAACGGTCCGATGATTAGTACAAAGAGTACCGTGGTTGCATAAATCAAAATCGATTTACAATTTTTTGTGTTCATAACACTCACAATAATAAAACACTCAGTCGACTGTGTCAACTCAGTGAATTATCATTGATTATTTATCATCTATTATAAAACCATCATTACATATGCACCCAACATTGCTATTATTATTAATGCAACAACAATAGCCCATATGAATTGTAATTTTTGACGATGCTTTGGATTTAAAAACATGATATAAATATATCAATAAATGAGAGAATTTCAAGAGCGTAAAAAACAACAAGCAAATCTACAAAGATTTTTAAGTTCTAAATGGACATTAGTATTTTTGTTAATATTATTGATTCTTTTGATTAAGGGTAATATTCGTATTTTTAAAAATTATTTACATGTTAGAGAAAAATACAATGAAGATTTAAAGTTTTATGAAGAATTGAAAAGAAGAGAAATGCAATTAAATCGTGATATAGAAAGATTGAAAACCGAAGAAGGATTAGACTATGAAATACGTAAAAAACTTGACGTATCTAGAGAAAATGAGCGTGTTATCAAGATAATAGATAAAAGATAGAGAGATTGATATAATTGGCCTATGGATACAAACATAACACAAACAAATCAAACTAAAATAGTTATTTATAGTACAGAAACATGTAAATATTGTGTTCTATTAAAAGACTATTTGAAAGAAAAAGGTTTTAATTATGAAGAGATTGATGTTGGTCGTGATGCTGAACAAGCTCAAATAATGATACAAAAATCAGGGCAAAGAGGTGTACCGGTATCAGATATAAATGGTCATATCGTTATAGGTTTTGATCAAGATAAAGTTGATGAATTATTAAATATAAAATAAAAATAATAAATGGAAAGAAATATACCAAATAAAAAAATATTAGCCGTTATGATAATGATATTTTTATTATTATTTTCATATGTGGCATATGCGATTATTCAAAATAATAAAAATAAAAACATGCAAGACACAACACAAAATGCCACTTCTACTAATTTAAGGGCTGCTGTAGCTAGAGATATTATAGTTATAGATTATTCAGGTAAATTAGAAAATGGAACAGAGTTTGATTCTTCATACAAAAGAGGTCAACCTTTTGTTTTTCAACTAGGTATTGGACAGGTTATAAAAGGATGGGATGAGGGTTTAATAGGTGCTAAAAAGGGTGATAAAAAAACCTTAACCATACCTGGTGAAAAAGCTTATGGTAATCAAGAGATAAAAGGTCCAGATGGAAAAGTTCTTATACCTAAAAATGCCACTTTGATTTTTGACGTTGAGGTTATAGATGTCATATCAGAAGAAGATGCTATACGTATGATGCAAGCACAACAAGCAGCACAAGGAGGAACAAGTACAAAAAGATAGTTTTATTGAACTGACTTTAGTCAGTTGCCATTATAGTTCAATGGATAGAACAGTCCCGTCCTAAGGGATAGATGTAGGTTCGATTCCTACTAATGGCACCATAGGTGACATTAAGCAAACTTCGATAAAAAGTCTTTATTATGCTACCATACTATCATGCATAAAGATTTACAATATATTATCCTTGACACAGGGGACAGAAGGAAACTTGAATCATATGATGGTTATATTATGGATCGTCCTGACCCTCAAGCTTTATGGCCAAGAAAAATAAATAAAAATATATGGCAAAAAGCAGATGCTGTTTTTATAGAAGATAAGGGAGGTAAAAGAGATGAAAGAGGTTCTTGGAAAGAATATAAAAAAATACCTGAAAATTTTACTATAAATTTTTTCAAAGATTTAAAATGCCAAGTGAAATTAAATCCTTTTAAACATACAGGTATATTTCCAGAGCAATATGATAATTGGAAATTTATGGATGAAATAATTTCAAAAAATAAAAATAGAAAAATAAAAGTTCTAAATCTTTTTGGATATACAGGTTGTGCTAGTCTTGTGGCTGCAAATGCAGGTGCTGAAGTTGTTCATGTTGATGCTTCAAAACCTTCTATTGGTGTTGGTATGAAAAATGCAGAATTATCAGGTATAAAAGATAAGCCTATACGCTGGATACTTGATGATGCTTTTGCTTTTATAAAAAAAGAATTGAGACGTGGCAATAAATATGATGGAATAATTATGGATCCACCATCTTTTGGTCGTGGAGCAGCGGGACAGGTTTGGAAAATAGAAGATCAATTTGTTGATTTTATAAAAGAAGTTTCAAAACTTT
>CAYZIG010000010.1:0-15857 GCA_964478465.1 uncultured Candidatus Saccharibacteria bacterium
TTGCTGATGGAGATACAGTTATAGTTCCAACAGGTAGTCAACATAATGTTATAAACACTTCTACAACAGAAGATTTAAAACTTTATACGATATATGCTCCAGCTCATCATAAAGATGGTATAGTTAGAGTCACAAAAGAAGAGGCTGTTAATAACGAGGCTGAGTTTGACGGAGTTTTGAGTGAGTAATTATTTATTCTCATCTTTTAAGCCCCATTGCCAACGAGGTTTTTCTCCTTTTTTATAACATATATAAAACAATATTATTGTAGCGATAATTATGGCTATAAAATCCTCTTCATAAGCGGTAAATATAGCTATAAATATATACAATAATATTGTTAACCACCCCTGCCATTTTACAGGTGTCCAACCCCAACCATATATCTTTCTCTTAAACCATAGATTTTTAGGGTTATCTTTTAAATATTCTTTATATAATCTATATATATTTGTCATATATACATTTTATCACTATAATATAGGTATGCAAAAGATATTATCTGTATTGATAATAAGCACGTATTCGTTCCTATTGTTGTTTGGGGCTTTTTCTTTTCACTATGAAAATCATAATTTAGGTATTATGGGTCCAGAATGTCATCATACCGTATGTTTAAACATATTTAAGGATATAGATACCTGGCATGATTTATTGTTGACTTTTATGCCACTTGTTAAGATTTTGTTATCTATACCTTTATTCTTTATTTTATTTAAATTTTATAGATTATATCTTTATAAAAAAATTAATTATAAAATATGTAACTATTTAATATTTGATCATTTAAGCCTTTTATATTCTAAAGGCATATTAAATCCAAAATCTCCATAATTTTATATATTATATTAAATTATTAATTAATCTATAAACATAAAAAATAAAATTATGATAATGACACATTATATGGAGCTTTTAGCTACAAATCAGCCTTGGAATTTAATATTCTTTATGGCGATACCGGTTATATTAGCAGAGACTATTGCTATAACTGAATTATATTTATTATTCACCAGAAATAATTTAGGTAAAATAAAAAAAATAAGTAAATATTCAGGAATAATATCTGGTATATATTTCTTAGGAGTATTTATATATTTGTTTATTAATGCGATTATACCAATAACAAGTAATGGAGAATGGAGGGGTATTATTGATATAATAGCCGTGTATTCATATTTACTTGGTGTTATACCTCTTGTTGGTATAGCTTTATTGGAATTAGGATTTATAAGGAAAAATTCAGATGAAAATTCTAAATTAAAAATTCATGCAATATTTGTTGGAATTTTCTTAATTGTGGCTCATATTGCGATGATATTTGGAATGTTGAATCCGGAAATATTCAAATCATCTAATGGTATAGAAAATAATGTTATCCATGAAATGCAAATGTAATAAATTATTTTAAAAATAAAAATCTCTCATTTATTATAAATATAATGGGAGATTTTTTATTATTATCTTCTGGATAATACAACTGTTAATTCTCCTTTATTCAAGTAAAAATCTATGTTATTTTCATCTACTTTATATGGTAATTTAATCATCTGCTCAAATGATTCTTTATATATCTCTTTGCTATAAGTTTCTCCATCTTCTTCTTTGGCCTCTTCTTTTATTTCTATAATATGTAAATAATCATTTTTAACATATACATCGATTTTATCTGGATGTATTTCTGGTAAATTCATCTTTACGATCAAATTTTGATCATCTTCATCGAAGTAAACATTTGAATCTATTCCTATCCTGTTTAAGATTAATGTATCTTCGAAGAATCTTTCTGTTTCTAATAATTTTGATAGTTTTAATGTTGACATATTTTTTATTTTTTAATAAATGATAAATATACATGAAAATATATGCAGATATTTTCTTAATGTATAATAAATAATTATTTCTCGACCTTTTTTCAAGTCAGTTTACTTATAATGTTATTTCTATTTTTTGTTGAATACAAACGGGGTAGAGGGTCCAGATCAATATTTCAATCTACTGGCTTGAGGGATATATTATAACTCCACCCAAAGACTATGCAAGGGTTTTGTCTATTGATTTTTTTTAGATATGTTTTGGACTATTGTAAAATCTATAAAACATTGTAAATAAAAGGTTTTTATCTTTAATTTTTTCTTAAATATTAATGTCTTTTGAAATACGGTTCTTTATTATACTGGAGTTCTATTAAGGTTTTCAAGCTCTATAGTATAATATTATTATAACAAAAAAGACATCGTATCGTACCGAGGAGGGAACGATAGATGTCATGAGAGTAATTTTTCTGCTAGTTTACGACAGGCTATTTGCCATTTTTGAGGGGTTATGAAGGCGTCAGCCTTTATATCCACTTTCTTCTTTCTGATGGTAAGGTCGAAGGTGGCGATTCTTCCTCTCCAAGAGAAGAATCCATCTATTCCATGATAATAATCTAGTGTCGTACCTAATGCGCAGTACATTTCCAAACTATTGTCTGGAAGATATTGAAATACTTCCTGGAAAATTTTCTTACCCCAATCTGTATGAGGTCTTTTCGGGTTCCAAGCCATTTGATTTTGCATGTGTTTGACCTTTTGTATTGCCACATCAAGATCGAGATAAGCTGGCTTATGGTGATTACGGAGGAAAGTTGAATCGATGAAGAACACGTCTCTTTCCCAGACATGTCCTGCGTGGGAAGATTGATTTTTCACCTCTCTAGTTCTACTGAATAATTATAACAGTTATTTTTTATAAGTCAAATTGATATAATCAATCCTCAATAAATGAAGTTTTTTGTGTCAATTTATTTGATTATAGTAAATAACTTTATAAGCTATTCAACATGAACTTTTATAGTTGTATTTTCTTTTTGTATTTTTAAGAATAATATAGCAAATGATCCAACTAATACGACCATTGATGCTATAAAGAATACATATTTGTATGCATCAATTTGTGCTAATAATTCTACTAATATTATATATTTTTGTTTATCTATAGGATTGGAGCTATTAAGTAAACTGTAGTTATTTATAGATAATATATTTTCTCCGATACGACTACTTAATATTGCTCCAAAAACAGCTATACCAAATGCACCAGCAATGTTTCTGGCCAAAGCTAATATTGATGAAGCCACACCTATTTCATCTGGTTTTACTAAAGATGCTATTAGACTAGTTCTTTGAGCCATACCAAAACCCATACCGAAAGCCATAACAGAAAGCGGTATTATGATACTTAATGCACCTGATTTTGCATCAAGAAAAGAGAATAGAAATATTCCAAACGCAGCTACTATAGTACTGGCAAAGATTATGTATTTTGATTTTACTTTACCTATAAGTCTTCCGCCAAGAGGGGAGGCTAACATAAGTGCACCCGCCATAGGCATAAATAGATATCCAGTTTCAGTTGCATTATATCCCATAAAAGTTTGAGCAAAAACTGGTATTAAAAACAAAGCTCCCATCATACCCATAAATACTATAAAATTATTTGCCATCGTATTTACAAAGGCTGGTATTTTGAACATTTTTAAATCCACTATAGGTTCTTTAGTTTTTTGTTCTATTTTTATAAATATAGCCAATGATATTAATATCATGATATAACATATATTGGCTTCTATGGATTTCCACCCCCAATCTGCTCCTTTGTCCAAAACAAGAACCAAAGCAGATAACATCCCTCCTAATGTAATAGCACCCCACCAATCGAAATTATAAGTTTTATTCTCAGATCTAGATTCATTTATAAATCTCATAGCCATCAATAATCCAATAATACCTATTGGCAGATTTACTAAGAAAACAGATCTCCAGCCGAAATTATCTATAAGTGGTCCACCTAATAATGGACCAAAAACAGATGCAGCCGCAAAAGACGATGACCATATACCAAGAGCTTGAGCTCTCTCTCTTCCTTCTTTAAAGGTTACGGCAATAATAGCCATCGCGGTTGGATAATCAGCTGAACCAGCTATAGCTTGTATAATACGAAAGATAATCATTGATGATAGATTCCAGGCTAAACCAGCCAATACTGATCCAAGTATGAATATAGAGAAACCTAGTATATATACTTTTTTTCTACCTATAGTATCACCAAGTTTTCCCCATATAGGAACGAAGACGGCATTGGCTAATATATAAGCAGTAGCTATCCACCCCGCCGAACCAACCGTTAGATTAAAATCATTTATTATTTTTGGTAATGCTAGATTAACTATTGTTTGATCTAAACGTCCTAAAAAAGTACCTACAATAACTGTTATAAGTATCCACCATTTTAAATTATTTTTTTCTAATACAACTTGAGATTCCATATTTTTATCTGTTTGTGTAAATAGTCATTTTTGCTGACATACCACTCTTCAATTCTGGATATTGTGTGTGATCAAAATCAACATAAACATTGAATTTTTTTATAGGTCTTTTATCTGATATGGAAAATGTGATTCCATTATCGCTTGATATGGCACTAATTTCATCTACTACACCCTCATATTTTTTGCCAGGGAATGCATCAACTGTGAACATAACCTTTTGACCAGATGATATTTTCTTTAATCCTTTAGTTTCTTCCACGGAACCTATAACTCTCATTTTATTGTTAACAACAATAGTTGTAACAGTTTGACCAACATTATAATATCCACCTATAACATGCGGAGGATTTGATATCACCCCTTCTTCTTTTGCATGTACTAGTTCTGAACCTATAAGTACTATATTTTGATTGATGGATACATTATCTCCGTCTTTAACATATATTGCATTTAATACTCCAGCAGATGTTGAATTGACATTTGATAATGGGGCATCAAGATATGAATTCTCAATAAATACAGTATTTTTACTATATTCAAAGTAGATAAAACCAATTAATGTTCCAAATATTATAGTTATGGATGTTACACTCTGCACCCATGATTTTAAAAATAATTTCTCTTTTTTATTTTCTGTTGTGTTATTCATATGTTTGCTTTATTTTATTGCTATTTTATCTTCTGTTGTTATTCCTGATAATATTTCTACATTTTCATTATCACTTTCTCCTACAGTAATCTCTTTTTCTATAATTTTATTGTTGATTTGTATCAATACATATTTTCTACCACCTTTGTCCATGATTGCATTTTTTGGTAACATCATGGAAACATCTTTAGAAAAATTATTTCCAGAAATTTCTATTATGGTTGCATTTGAGGCTGCAACTTCACCAATAGATAATCTTACAGCTGTAATGACACCATCGCCGGGGGATTTTATTATTCTATTATTATAATTACTTTGAGCTATTTGTAATGTACCAAGAGCATTGGAAACCTGTGCTTTAGCAGCCTCAAGATCTTCAGGTCTAGCTGATGTGGTAATAGCGTTAGCGTTTGATTTTGCGGTTTTTATTGCCAATTGTGCATTTTGTATATTATCAATAATTGTATTTATAGTTATACGCGCTGAAGCTATATTTGATTTCGATTTATCTATATTTGATTGATATTTTGCATCATAAGTTAATGCGTTCAATGTATTAGAAATATCATCTAAAAATCTCTGTGTTGTTTTTAGATTTTGTAATATAATCTGAATATCATCACTTTTCCAATTATTTAATATCGATCTCATATTTAATCGAGAGTTTCTTAAATCTAATCTTGTTACTGAATCTATGGGTCCCATAGTAACAACTGTATTTGTTGTTTGATCAAAAATACTCAATTTAAACTCGGGATTATCTGAATTTGGGTATGAGTATAAATTATCTACATTTGTTCTTATTAGACCATCAACCTGAGTATAAGTATTTTGCATTAAATGTTCTAAATTTTGTTCTGCTGTTTTTATACTATTATTAGCCACATCTATAGTAGCATTTGTTGCGCCGTTTTGAACTTTCTGATAGTTTGCTAATGCAATATCATATGCAGCTTTAGCTTGGGTTATGGCGCCCAATGAACTTTCATCATCCAATGTGGCTAATAATTGACCTTTCACGACCGTATCACCAGTCTTTACATTTAGAGTTTTTATTCTACCACTAGATAAAAAACCTAAGGACACATGAGTTGTGTTGTTTATTATAGAACCTGGTGTCGCATTAATAAATTTGTATTTTGTTGTTGGGTTTATTGATATATATGCATAAGTACCTATTATGATAGCTATAAATAATGATATATTAGTTACTAATAATGGTTTATTTATAAATGTTTTTAAATGTTTTTTCATATGTTTCTTTATTAATCTATGAGTTTTATTATTAATTCTTTTAATAATTTTCTTTCAGTTTCTGTTAATTTTGATAATAGTGAGTTGAATATTTTTTCTTTTTCTGATTTCATCTTAGACAACTCTTTTTTTGTTTTAGGTGTTAATTCTATATATGTAAGCCTTCTGTCGTATTTGTCTGGTTTTCTTGTGATAAGTTTTTGTTTTTGAAGTTTATCTATAAATGAAGTAGTTGAAGGAGGGGTTATATTTAGATGTTTGGATATACTTTCCATAGTTTTCTTGTCGTCGATGCCGATAAATATCAAAGTTTCTAATTGTGATAATGTTAAATCTTTGCCAAAAGTTAATTTTTTGGTTTTTTCATTCATTTTTCTACGGAATTCTAATAAAAGTTCTACCGTAGTTTTTTCATTGGTTTTTATCATATACTTATATAATCTAATAGTTAGATAGACTAAGTATATCATATGTAAATAAAAAATGCTAGTAATATTATCTATAATATTTTGAAAATTGAATAATTGATCATATTTACAGATCAACCTTATATAAATCAATTTCCTTATCAAACCATTTTTTAATGGTTTTCTTCATAGTATCGGTTAAATCTGTAAGGTGAAATTGATATTTGTTCTTTTTTGCTAAATATTTGTCTATTTCTGAATGTATAAATAAATAATCTTTTAATTTATCCGGTATTAATTTATCTTGCGAGATAATCTTTACTTTTTTACCAAGTATCTTTTTAATACGATTATGAAGTAGGGGATAATGCGTACATCCAAGTATTAATGTATCAACTTTATTTTTTTTAAAAGGTTTTAAATATTTATCTAAAATGGGTTCTATCAATTGTAATTCATCATTTTCGATAAATGGAACAAGTAATGGGGCAGGTTTTTGAATGATTTTTATATCTGATCTTATTTTCTTTAATTCAATTAAAAATGCGTTTGAATTAACTGTAGCATTAGTTGCTAATACTCCAATATTTTTTACTTTATCATTAACAGCTACTTCACAGGTAGGAATAATTACCCCTAAGACTTTTCTATCAGGATAATTATTGGGTAAAAATTCTTGTTGAATCTTTCTTAAGGCTTGTGCCGACGCCGTATTACAAGCAACTATAATAAGTTTACATTTTTGTTTAAATAAATATTCTACAGATTCTTTTAGAAATTCATAAATAGTTTCAGGTGATCTATTACCATAAGGAACTCTTTTTGTATCACCTAAATAAATATAATTATATTGGGGAAGTTTCTTGATTAAAGATTTTGTTATTAGAAGCCCTCCGAGACCAGAGTCAAATATTCCTATTGTCATTGAATTATTATATCACGGGTTAATATATCTTATAAGGATTTTAATAAGTAATGATTAAAGAGATTACGATTTCAGAATCAATTATTGTATAATGTATTTATGAATCTATTAGAGAATACACCTAAAAATTCTATTATTTTCGAAGATAATAGGGTTATGATCGCATTGGCGTATGAGCCGATTACAAAAGGTCATTGTGTTGTTATTTGGAAGACTGGCGAAGAAGATATTTGTAAGCTAAGTATTGAAGATTATGAATATCTTATGGATGTTGTAGATGTAACAAGAGACTCTCTTAGAGAGTTTTATAATCTAGAAAAAGTCTATTTAATGTATTTAGATGAGGTTAATTGGGTTCATTGGCATTTGATTCCTAGATATGATGAAAAAGGTTTTAATATTTTAAAACATAAACCAGAAAGAATAAATGTTTTTGAAGATACACAAGAATTAGCAGAAAAATTTAAAAAATATTATCAAAAAATAATATTAGAAAAAAATTAGAATGACTCTATTTTAACTTGGTTGTGAGTGGGGAGGGTGTTCTGAATTATTTGAGGTAAAATAAGACTCAGGACACTTATAACTTAATAACTAAGTTTTTTTTAATCTCATTTCAGTTATTTCAAGTGACTTACCTGATGTATCAATAAACCTATCATCAAAAAATTTCTTCCCGGTTTCGCAAAAACCCATTTTTTTATAAAAATTTATAGCTTTTGTGTTCAAAGAAAAAACATCTAAATAAGTATCATTTATTGGATTTAATAAAACCAAAGCTTCATTATAAAGTCTTTGGGCTAATCCTAAACCTTGATATTCATCTAATAAATATAATGCTTCTATTCTATTTATATCTTTACCTATATCTGCAAAACAACACCCAACTATTTGATTAGTTTCATTTTTTGCAACAAACAAAATATCATTTTCTGTAAAATTAGATATGGCATTCTCGAGCCTAACAACAGCTTCTTTAAGTTTTTTAGAATTAAAATGTTTTTTTATTTCATCTTCAGACCAACCGCAAAGTCTATACATTCCTTCAGATGATTTAGTTGTTAAATTTTGAATACCATTAGCATCTTCTTTAATTGCTTTTAAAATTTTTATATTTTTCATATATTTGTATAAGGTTTGATTTAGCTGTGTCGATGGTTTTATTCATGTTATTTTCTATTTTATCATATTTTTTTTAAAAACATTTTAAATAAAAAATGCCGGTGCTGCCTGAAGAGGCAGTCCGTGCATTGTTAGATCACTCTATCACCTTGGAGTAGAGATTGCGTATGGCATCTTGCCACACAGGTGAAAACCTCTGGCCATTACTATCAAGCCAGGCTTGATAAAGTACCCACGTGTCACCACTCACAGGAATACGATACTTTTGCATTAATGGAGCAACGGTGTATGTGCAAGTATCATACCAGGCTCGTGATTCTTCCTCCATATTGATTGATTTCTGTGATGGAGAAGGTTTGATTATGTGCTCCATCTCATGCATGAATATTATCAATACATGAGTTTTAAAAGCTTCTCGCCAATGAGGACGATTGAGTTTTTGATTTGCCTCGAAATTATCCATTATGGACGGAACGTAAAATTCCATTATCGCAGAATTACCTTTTTCGTCATAACCACCAGAAGCCTCAACTAAATCACTTGCTTTGTGGTATTTCGTAGACAGGTTTACGGTCAAACTTTTACCCGTCTTCTCGATGATACGAGTAAGATACTCTTGAAAATGTTTGTTCACTTCGGGGTAAGGTGACTCGGATTTGATTATCGATTTAACAACATCATTTACTTCCGTATCCCAGAAAGTACGAATCTCTAGATCGGACCTTGTACAGGTCACGACAGGTGAGGGTTTGTTCTGGACCCATGTTTCTTTGTTACGATGGGTAAATGCCACAAAAAAAAGTGCGATAAGGGTGAAAATCACAATCAGAATATGTTTTTTGGACATGATTTTTGTTGTTGAAGTTGCTTTTTACTATCCGTTATAATAGAATATTTTTTGAATATAGTCAAGTTTTGGTAAAAAATATTTAAAACAAAAAAGGAATTAACGCCTTAACTTTTTTCTTATATGTCAAATATTCATTATCAAAATGTTTTATCAATATTTTTTCCTCTTTCATTCCCTTATAATACGCTCCAAAAAAGAAGATTATCGTAAATATGAAAAATAAGATACTATTTACATATAGAGAGGTTCCGAGTACTACTAAAATCAAGCCAGTGTAAATAGGGTGTCTTGTGAATGAGTATGGTCCTGTGGTGATTAATTTATGATCTTCTTTTATAACTATATTTGCACTCCAGTTTTTACCAAGGGATATTCTGGCCCATATCATTATATATACTCCAATTATTATTATCAGGTCAGCTATTATTTTTAATGCGCTATTATTCGGAAATATATCTTTTTGAAACAATTGTATATTATTTTGGATATAGATGAATAAAGATATTGTAATTATCGCTACTATTCTCAAAGTCCAACCATCTGATCTTTGTTTTATCTTTTTGGTATTAAATCCTGTGATTGTCCAGAATATCGCTATTGATAGATAACATAATATTATAATGAGTGAATATATATTCATATGTAAATGATATCACAGGTTCGAACTCGTCATAAGGTAACAAAAAATAACCCATATAAATTGGGTTATTTTTCACATGCTCCCCGAGTTACCTTTTTACTGAACTTTTGGGGTTGGGGAGTGTATTTAAGAAAAACTATGACAAAATAACTCTTTCTTCTTTTATAACATAACCCTCTGTTGCTTCTATATATTTAGGTTCTTTAAACATTTCTATACTTCCATCGATAACACTATTTTTAAGTAACTCATTCGAATATTGTGGCGTTGTTCCGTCTGCGCAAGAAAGTGTTATATGAGGATATTCATTTTCAGACCAATCGTTTTCAATTAGTAAAGCATCACCTTTGTCATCATAAGCTCTACCAATTATTTTTAATAATACTTTTTTTCCAACACTAACTCCGTCTAATGATCTGGGTTTGTATTTGTTTGTTGAATGATGTCCGTATAAATTATTATGTTTGGGTTTAAACATGGAAAATAGTTTTTGTGGGTCATCTATAAAAAAACCTGTGTAATAAACATTTTGGTCATTCATGATTCTGATTATATCATGTGTTATTATGAATTGCTCCGCGCATGGGAGGATGTTCGAACTTGCCTTGACCTCGATGATATAATTGAATAATGGTTAAATATAAAACTCCAAAAAAGAATAAGGAAATACTAATTTATAAAGATTCAAAGGGTAATATTGATTTTCGTGTTGATTCAGACAAAGAGACTTTGTGGGCCACACAGGCGGATATTGCCATATTGTTTGATGTGCAACGTCCTGCTATTACAAAACACCTTAAAAACATCTTTGAAACGAAAGAACTTAATGAGAAAGCAGTATGTTCCATTTTGGAACATACTGCCGATGATAATAAGACTTATAAGGTTCAATATTATAATCTAGATGCAATTATTTCCATAGGTTACCGAGTAAACTCAAAACAAGCCACAAAGTTCCGCCAATGGGCCACAAAAACTTTGAAATCTCATGTATTAGATGGTTACACCATAAATCCAAATCGTATTCATAAGAACTACGATGCTTTTTTGACCGCAGTAGAAAAAGTTAAAAAACTTTTACCTGAAAGTGATAGTGTTACAGGTAAAGATACTCTTGAGCTTGTTAAACTTTTTGCCAATACCTGGTTATCACTTGATGCTTATGATAAATCTTCATTTACTAAAAATAAATTAACTAAAAAACAAGTTAAATTAAATGGAGAAGAGTTAATGAATGCTATTTCAGAATTAAAAATAGAGTTAATTAATAAAAATGAAGCAACAGATTTATTTGCTAATGAAAGAAGTGTTAATAGTATAGAAGGAATAATAGGAAATATCTTTCAATCTCTTGGTGGTAAAAGTGTATATGAAAGTGTAGAGGAAAAAGCGGCTCATCTTTTGTATTTTATTGTAAAGAATCACCCTTTCTCTGATGGAAATAAAAGAAGTGGAGCCTTTGCTTTTGTGTGGTTTTTGAGAAAGGCTAAGATTTTGAATATGAGTAGAATTACTCCTGAAGCTTTAACAGCTTTGACTCTATTGGTAGCTGAAAGTGATCCAAAAGATAAGGATCAGATTATTGGTTTGGTGATGTTGTTGTTGGGGAGGTAAATAAAAATAACCCATATGATCAGGGTTATTTTCACATGCTCCGCGCATGGGAGGATGTTCGGAATTGTTTGAGGTAAAAGAAAAACCCACTATCTCGCGACGGGAGGTTTTCCCTTTTGAAATAGTGGACGTCGTTTAGGTAAAGTACTTTTCCATATGGCATTCATAGCCGAGATGGAAATACCAAACCCGGTGGACCCGTGAATCATCGAACAAGAGACCGGGAGGGGTCTTGATCACATCTGGAATACTGTTATTTCCACAAGGGGCTCTCCAGGCAAATATTTGGGTATCGCACGCAAAGGGGAAGTAGACGTCGTGTATTCTCCCGGTCATATGTTTGGTTGACGCGGCTTCGTTTTCGCTACAAACCATTTGGGCGAGATGCTCAGCGCGTCCTTCGTTTATAAATCCGAGACAGTGTCTCCGTGCGGACTTGATGATATCCCGAATATCATAAGGTTTTCCGTTGTTACTACTATCGGGATGAATGTCATCAAATCCGTTTAGGCCAACCAAGCCACCGTACTTGCTAGGGTAATTCAATAAGGGACACACGTTGACCCACTCGTCATCAACGAGCGGAAGTAGAAGTCGCTTCAGATCGGTCGGGCGACTTGCCAGCTCGTGCATTCGCTCTACGGTAATATTGCGGCTTAATGCGTTGGCTATGGCCGCGATAAATGCCGCTGTTCCGCCATGCAAGGTTTCTTGTGTTTTCACAATTTTTTCCTTTCGTTTGTTTTTTTGTTGTGTGGACTTTTTTACCGAAGCATTCGCTTTTGGTATTTATCCTTAAATATATTATAACATATAAGTTTATATGTCAAATATTTTGTGTTAATTAATTATATATAAAACAAAAAACACCCCTGCAAAATAAGAGTATTTTTTGAAATGCTCCGCGCCTGGGAGGATGTTCGAACCTGTATAAAATAAAAAAGAACCTAGCAACTTTGGAAAGTACGTCTAGATTCCGTTCGGTGAAATGCTCCACCACTCTCACGAATTATTTACCCTAGCCTCGTGAAGGCTAGTAATTTATTGTGCTGCCGCTGGTGCAGAAATCACGGTTCTTGTCTGAGATTTCGCACACCATCTGAGGCTAAGTGCCATTCCACTGGCGTAGGAGTCGTAAAGAGATTGCATTTCTGCAAGGGTGGTGCAAACCGTTTCCTTTTCTCCGAGTCCTTGATCCCAGACGCCGACAAGTTGCTCACCCGGTTGGAGTCCAGGCATTCCTGTCGGCCGGCCGTCGGAGGAGGGAAAATCCCAACTCTTGATGTCGCGCGTGCTAAATGCACTCACGTTAATGTCGGCAGAGCCACCGAAGCTGGCTGCGGTTTCCTGAGCCAAGCCCGAAGCAACGATGGCTTCGTGCCAAAACTCTGGGTAGCCGCCACAGGCTTTCTTGACTGCATCGCAGTTGGTATTCCATTCGTCTTCAGACCGGCTGCTTTTCATCAGCTCGATGACTTCTTGTTTGTCCATTCTGGATATATTTTTAAGTTTCTTGTGCAATAGCACTCGTTGCATTGCGACTTATACATATTAACATAATTATATATAAAAGTCAAATACAACATCAATATAAATTAAAAATAACCCATACAAATAGGGTTATTTTCAAATGCTCCGCGCGTGAGAGGATGTTTGGGGTTATATTGAGAGAGGGAAGAAAGACTAAATGATAAACTTATGCACTGAACCATTTTCAATTTTAAGATGTTGAGTTAGGTCAGGTGCTTTGTCTGAAAGTAATAATTTATACGCCATCCGAATTATCCCACTACTTGTTACACACACAACGACTTTATCATCATTATTTAAATCCTTTAATTCTGTGAAAAAAGAATCTAATCTGTTGTATATGGTTTTCCATGAATCACCACCCCATTTAGTGTAATCATAATCACAAAGAAGGCCTGAGCCCCATGTTCTACCTCCCGCAACTTCAATTTTCTTTTCTAATGATAATCCCTCTAGTGTACCTGCATTGTATTCGACTAGTTCAGGACGAAGTAGAATTGATAAAGTGTCTAATCCTTTTGCTCTGGCTATAATTTCAGCGGTTTCTTTTGCACGAAGAAGCGGTGAAGAATATAACTTATCTATATGGTCTGGTAGTGTTTTTGCAGCATCTGTTGCATGAGTACGTCCGTAGATATTTAATGATATATCAGTATCGTCCCCCTCATTAAAAGTTACAGGCTCATTGTGCATAGGTCCTGTTACTCCATGATTAAGGATTCGGTTTGCATCGGTCTCTCCATGACGGATTAAATATAATTTCATTAAAAAAATATATCACATGCTTTAATTCATAACAAGGTAAATAAAAAATAATCCATACAATTAGGGTATTTTCACATGCTCCGCGTATGGGAGGATGTTCGGAATTTTTTATGTAATTTAAATTATATTTGTAAAAAACTTTGAACACTATTTATGACGCTTTCTTTTTCAGTCTTAAACTTTTGAATTAATTCGTCTAATTCATTATTACCTTGCTCATCTTCTGTAATCATATCTACACCCTTAATCAAAGTTTCTAATGCTTCTTCAGATGATGAAAATAGTATTGAATTTTTTGCCATTTCCTTTACTTTTTCTTTTTTTAATTTTATTTCGAGTGTGTCCATAAATTTATTTTTTTATTTTACAATTAGTCCTAATAATTTCAGTAACTTTTCTTGTACTTTATTCCTCTCTCTCAACATTCTTTCATATTCTTGCTTCATTATTTCAAGATCATTTTTTGGTTTTTTTGGAGACTTGTTTATATTATATCTATCAATAGATTCTTGCATAACTATTTGTTGATCTTCTGGGGATATATCAAAAAAATTCACTCCTTTGTTTTTTGCTTTTATATTTATATTCTCAATAAAAATTTTCATATAAACCTCATCTTTTAGAAGCTCTGTATGTTTTGCAATTAAGTCATCATGTGTAATTTCTTTTTCAGAACCAAATTCTGTAGATAGAAAGGCTGCAGATATGATACCTCTAGTTGTTGGATTTTGTTGTCTAATAAATGACATTATTTTTTCATCAGATTCATCTGATAATTCTTGCATTTTTGCTGCAAAATTAGGGTCAATGTCTGCAATTGAACTAAAGCGATTTTCTTTTTTTTCTAATGAGTTAATAAAAGTATCCCCAAGAACATTCTCAGCATCCTGTATACTTATATCACCATTGTGTATACTCTTAACATCATTAATCAATGATTTAGTCTCTGGATTATTCCGTACCAGTGTGTCTGTAACAACATCATTTCTGGTTTTTGTTTGGGTATTATTACTCCCTTCAAGTCTAAATGAGGTAGATAATTTGTTCTTTGCGGTTATAATGGCACTGTCAATGAGTTCACTTGCCGCAGAATGTGTTTTCTCTTGTACGTTTCCTATATTTGAATCCCAAACCTTTTTTACAGCAAAAGCTCCGACTGCTAATAATCCAATAGTGCCTAAAAATTCTGCTGTACTCGGCTCAATTTCTTTTTTTTCATGGTCTATAACTTCAGGTTGAAATGATTGCTCATTTTTTTGGGTTTTATCAGTAGGGTTTTCCATTTCTCAATTATATCATTCTAAAAAAAAATCACAAACATAATTTTTTGTAAAAAAAGAGCTATGGTATAAACCATAAGCTCTATTTCCTACATTCAGTATACAGAACGTAGGCAACGCTTTATTTAACATCGTGATTTGTTGATAATAGCTTGAGAAATTTATTGATGTTGTTGATGATAATAAGACTCAATATCCATATAAACAATGCGCAGAAGAAGACCCCGATCCCAGATATAAATCTTGGTACATCCTGTCGAAAGGCGAGATATATGAATACATATTCAAAGATCATAACTAGGATTAATGTCAACAATAAAATTCGGTTTAATTTCATATGTGGTGATTCTTACTTATTAAGTGTGACATGTTTAAATATAAAAGTCAAATATTATGAATATGTAAAACAAAAAATAACCTATATAACTAGAGTTATTTTCACATGCTCCGCGTATGGGAGGATGTTCGAACCTATCTTGACCTCAGTGATATAATTGAATGATGATTAA
>CAYZIG010000011.1:0-15541 GCA_964478465.1 uncultured Candidatus Saccharibacteria bacterium
TTTGGGTGTTGGTTTTGATTTAGGGTACAACGTGGTATACGACCCACGCATAAAAAATATCATACCTGAAAAAACGACATGGGTCAATAGTTTATTTCAAATCCTCCAGTATCCTACCTATAGCTTTAATCTCATCTCTAAGTATTGCTGCAGATTCAAAATCTAACTCCTTCACAGCATTATTCATCTCATTTTCTTTCTTCTTTAAAATAACTTTAACATCTTTTTTCTTCAGAGATTTTATATTGTCAAGATTAATGTCAATGGATAACATTTTCTTAACAGCTTTTTCATGATTAGATTCTATAGAGGCGGTTATATCATGTATATTTTTCTTTATAGATGTTGGAGTTATATTATGTTTCTTATTATAATCTTGTTGTATTTTTCTTCTTCTATTTGTCTCGTCTATAGCATATTGCAGAGAATCAGTCATATTATCAGCATACAATATAACTCTACCATTTAAGTTTCTAGCAGCACGACCTATAGTCTGTATTAAGGCTGTACGAGAACGAAGAAAACCTTCTTTATCAGCATCAAGTATACCTATAAGAGAAACTTCTGGTAAATCAAGACCTTCACGAAGTAAGTTAACACCAACCAAAACATCAAACTCTCCTTTTCTCAATTCTGTTAAAATCTGTATTCTTTCAAGTGTTTCCACATCACTATGTAAATATCTAGTTTTTATTTTCTTCTCTTTCAAAAATTCTGATAAATCCTCCGCCATCTTTTTTGTCAAAGTTGTAGCTAAGGCTCTTTCTCCTCTTTTAACAACTTTATCAACTTCTTCTATAAAATCATATATTTGACCAATATATACTTTATCAGCTGTAACAGGTTTAACTACAAGCTCTGGATCTATAAGCCCTGTAGGTCTTATTATTTGTTCTACGATATCTTTTTTATCACAATGCTCATATTCATATTTACCAGGTGTAGCAGAAACATATATAGTTTGATCTATTTTATTTTCAAATTCTTCAAATCTCAAGGGTCTATTATCCGCCGCTGATGGTAATCTAAATCCAAAATCTATAAGATTTTTCTTTCTTGATTGATCACCGGCATACATACCACCTATTTGCGGAACGGTAACATGTGATTCATCTATAACTGTTAAAAACCCCTCAGGAAAATATGATAACAAAGTATCGGGTGCTTCACCAACTTTTTTACCAGAAAAATGTCTAGAATAATTTTCTATACCATTACAATATCCAACTTCTCTTATCAAAGATAAATCATAAGATGTTCTTCTCTTTAGTCTTTGATACTCTATTTGTTTATTATCTTTTTCTAATTCTTTCAATCTCTTATCAAGCTCCTTTGCTATTTCTTCTACAGCTTTTTTCTTAGCTTCATCAGATGTCATGAAATGTTTTGCTGGAAATATAAATACTGATTCCATATCATCGTCTTGTATAACTCTTGTGATATGATCTATTTGCTCTATTCTTTCTAACACATCCATATCAAATATAAGTCTATAAACAACTCTTTCATGTATAGGCATTATCTCTATATTATTACCTGTCATTCTAAATTGTCCTTGACCTAGATCAGCTAGGGTTCTAGAAAATTGCATTTGTATTAATTTCTTAGCAATTTCATTTCTGTCATATTTTTCCCCTTTCTTTATTAAAAAATTTGTATCTAAATAATCTTTAGGAGAACCTAAACCATATATACAAGATACTGATGCAACTATTATTACATCATTTCTGGTTAATAGCGCTTGAGTGGTAGCATGACGAAGTCTATCTATCTCTTCATTTATCTGAGCTTCTTTTTCTATATAAGTATCACTATGAGAAATATAAGCTTCAGGTTGATAATAATCATAATATGATACAAAATAATGCACTGCATTCTCAGGGAAAAATTCTTTAAACTCTTGAGCAAGCTGAGCAGCTAAGGTCTTGTTATGCGCAATAACTAAAGTTGGTTTTTGAACCTCTTGTATTACATTGGCAATAGTAAAAGTCTTACCTGTACCTGTGGCCCCAAGTAAAGTCTGATGCTTTAAACCTTTTTTGATTCCAGATACCAGATGTTTTATAGCTTCTGGCTGATCTCCTTGAGGTTTATAGTTTGAAACTAATTTAAATTTTTTACTTTTTGTCATTTTTATTATTTTTAAATTTAAAATAATATAATGCCACAAAAATCACGATTATCAAAGTCGTTAGAATACTGACACTGGACACAAATTTCTCTATCTCTCTAAAATGATTACCAAAATAATAACCAACTATAATATACAAAAATGACCAAGCAAAAGCAGATGCAATATCATAAAATAAAAATTTAGATATTCTCATTTTTATACTACCAGCAATCAAAGGTATTATTGGTCTAATAGGACCAATAAAACGACCTATAAATATACTCTTGAATCCATGATTGGAAAAGAATCTGTGACCCTCCTCTATATGAGAATGTTTCAATATCTTTTTATGTTTTAATAAAAAATATGTTCCATATTTTCCTAAAAAATACCCTAATATATCACCCGTCACAGAACCTAAAGTTGCTGATAATATCATTATAGATACATTCATATTTAGATTAGCGGATAAAAATCCAAAAAACAATAAAAATAAAGTTCCTGGAGTTATGGTTCCTAGACCAGGAGAAGATTCAAGTAATGCCGATAAAAAAACTAATATAGGCAAAAAATCTATTAGAAACACTGAATGTGTATTTAAATACGCGATTATTATATCTATATATGCTGATATCATCTTTTAATAATTATAACAAATTCACCTTTAATTTTAGAAATATTATCTCTATAAAAATTCAGTATATTATCAACTGTATCATCTTTTATATCCTCATACATCTTTGTCAATTCTCTACCGATTACCAATTCTTGATTTGGATTTATTTCGTATATTTCTTCTAATAATTTTATTATACGATGAACAGATTCATATAAAATTATATTTTTTTTGTATGAGTATAATTCATCTAATATTTTTTTACGTCCTTTTTTATGTGGAAGAAAACCATAAAAAATAAACGGTGTTTCTCTTATACCAGCTACAGACATCAATGTAGTTATAGCTGATACACCTGGTATAGGTATTATCTCTATATTATCTTCATCTCTGCAGGCTTTAACTAAGACTGCACCAGGATCTGATATACCTGGAGTTCCTGCGTCAGATATATAAGCAATATTCTTTCCTTCTTTTATAAGATCAACACAATATTGTATATTTTTATCTGTGGCAAACTCATTTATAGCTATGAGAGTCTTTTTAGGAATATTTAATATAGTCAAAAGTTTAGATGCCACCCTGGTGTCTTCAGCTGCTATGATATCAATCTCTTTTAAGGTTGAAATGGCGCGAATAGTTATATCGTCTTTATTGCCTATTGGTGTTGCAACTATATATAATTTTCCTTTCATATTTTTTATATCTAATATTCTATATCTATACTAGTAAATCCATCTCTGGTAACAATAACATGATCAAGTAAAGATATACCTAAAACCTTACCGGCCTCTACAATCTGTTTGGTTATGAACTTATCTGATTCACTCGGGGTTGATACTCCAGACGGATGATTATGAACCAGGATAAATGCTGCCGCACCGTATTCTATAGCTGGTTTAAATACTTCACGAGGATGTACTATGCTACTATTTATAGTACCTATTGATAAAACTTCATCATGTATAACTTTATTATGTGTATCCAGATATAACCCCCTTAGATGCTCTTTGGATAAAGAATGCATATCTTTTGTATAGTCATAAACATCATCAGCTGTTCTTATAGTCTTCAAGCCATTTATATTTTTATCAAACAATCTTTTACCTAATTCACCACAAGCAATGATCTGACAAGTTTTAACAAGTGGTATATCTAAATCTCTAGATATTTTTTTTATATCAGAACTGGTATTTGAAAATATACTTTTACCATACTCCTTCAGAACTCGAGAAGACATAGATAATACATCTTCTTTTTTTGTACCAGTCATAAGTATCACAGATAATAATTCTGATAAATTTAGAGATTGAGGACCAAACTCCATCAACTTTTCCCTAGGTTGATCTTGTGTTGGCAAGTCTTTAACTTTCAAAATATAAGATTTTGATTCTTTGTTTTCATATATAATACCTTTATCTATAAATACCAAATCACCGTTTTCCACTTTGGCATACGGTGATTTTATAAGTTTATTATTTGATTTTGATTTTGAGATTTTTGTTGACACAGGTGTATTATAGCATACCTGTGTTTTCATAAAAATTGACTGTATTAATTATATAGTCTCTACCACTAAGACATTTGATTCAGTGGTCTTTTTAAAAGGTGAACCTGAAACAACAACTACTTTATCACCTTTTTTAACCAATTTATCTTTCAACAAAGAAGCTTTTGCATTTTTCCATGCATCTTCAAAATTTGTATATTTTGGAGTAATCTTTGCATATGTACCATAAAAAAGATTAGCTTGATTTGCGGTTGTTTGATCTGGTGTCATCAATATAAGAGGCTTTTGACCTTTATAACGAGCAAGCATTCTTACAGCATAACCAAATTCACTTATAGCAACTATAAACTTTGAATCTATGTTGTCAGCTGTAAATACCGCTGATTCACATATTGATTGACCTGTACTGTGCTCATTCACACCAACATTGAACATTACATTTTTTTGTCTAAGTTCATTCTCTACTTTTGTGGCAACCTTAGTCATCATCTCTACAGCTTCAACAGCATAATCTCCTAATGTTGTTTCCTCTGACAACATAATAGCATCTGTACCATCATATATAGCATTTGCTATATCTGATATCTCAGCACGAGTTGGAACTGGATTTTTAATCATACTCTCTAACATCTGTGTCGCTGTTATAACTGGTTTACCTGCGTGATTACATTTTTCTATAATCATTTTTTGATAACCCGGAACTGCTTCATAGCCAACCTCAACTGCCAAGTCACCGCGACCAATCATAATAGCATCTGATGCTTCTATGATCTCATCTATATTTTCTATAGCTTCTGGTGTTTCAATCTTAGACATTATCATGGCTCTTGATTTTGCTTTGTTCAAAATATCTCTAAGCTCTTGTACTTCTGATGCTTTTTTAACAAAAGAGAAAGCGACTATATCAACTTTATTTTTTATACCAAAAGCTATATCTTTTTTATCTTTATCTGTTAGGGCTCTTATTTTTAGATTTGCACCTGGTAGGTTTACTGATCTTCTTCCTTTTGTTTCTCCACCAACAAGGATTTTACATTTTATCTCTTTACCTTTTATTTCTACTACTTCAAATTTCTTTTTACCATCATCAACCAAAACTATATTACCTACAACCAACTCTTCATGTAATGTTGGATAGTTCATAGAAACCCTTTCTTTTGTACCTTTTTCAAGCTTATCACAAGTAAGTGTTATATATTCACCAGCCTTCAACGTAACTGTAGGAGTTTCAAAGTCACCTATTCTAAACTTAGGACCTGAAAGGTCTTGAAGTAATGCGGCTTTCAAACCTGTCTTAGCTGATGCTTTTTTATATGAATCTATTTTTCCTTGATGTTCAGCAAAATCACCATGAGAGAAGTTCATACGAATAACATTCATACCAGCTTTTAATAGTCTTTCCATTTGTTGTGGAGATTCTGTTTTAGGACCAATTGTACATACGATTTTTGTTTTTTTACCAAGATGCATATTTTTATTTTTTCTTTATTATTTTTCTATTAATTTGTAATTATCTAGAAATACTAACATATTTTAGAAATTTTTGCTTTATCTATCTGCTGGAATTCCATAATATGAAATAATAAAATCAGATAAGTCAAGAAATGGATTTGCTAAAGACTCTGACGCATAGCGTGAATTCTTAGGGTCAACAGTATAGATAAAAACTATAAATTGAGGATTATAAGCAGGGAAAAATCCAATAAATGTATGTATATTTTTACCATCTATATATCCACCGGTAGGTGATGCAACCTGTGCTGTACCTGTTTTAGCTGCTATAGAATATCTAGGATTTTTACGTGTACCATTTAATAAAGAATGATCCACATTATAAACAAGCATTCTTCTGATTTCATCTATAGTTTCAGGTTTTAAGACCGGTGTTTGCTTGTCTAAGCTTTCTGGTTTTATTTCTTTTACTGTTCCGATTTTATATTTGATTTTATTAACGACATGAGGATTAATAACATAACCACCATTAGCCATCACAGATAAAGCCCTTATAGTGCCCACAGGACTCATGGCTATACCTTGACCGAAAGAGACAGTAGCGTGCTCCACATCACCTTTTTCGAGATTAGATGTTAACGGTGCAGATTCATTTGGCAAATCTATATTTGTCTTCTTATTCATACCAAAACTATAGAAATATTTTGTCATCAAATCATTACCAACTAATCTAGAAATATAAACAAAACCGGTATTAAGAGATTGTGATAAAGCTGTTTGCATATCTATATAACCTCTACCTTTTTTATCAAAGTTATATATTGTTCTATCTTTTACTTTTATAAAACCTTCGTCATTATATTTTGTATCAGCGTGTGCTTTGCCTGTATCTATGGCTGTAGACATAGTTAAGGATTTGATTATGGATCCCATCTCGTATGAAGATTCAACCATATCATTTTTATAATTTTCTATATCATATTTTTTACTATCATTATGAGAAAATGTAGGCACTTTAGCCATAGCAATAATTTCTCCAGTATTAGGATTCATCACGATAGCTCCAGTCAAATCTGAATTCTGTTTACTGTTTATTGCCAATATTTTATTTTCCAATTCTTTTTGAACAACTGGTTCTATTGTCGTATATATATCCCCCTCCAGAGAATCTTTATCTGCAACTACTTTTTTAGCACCAACAAACATATCTACGAAAAAATTACTGTATGCTTTTCCTGAACGACCAAGTACGCTTTCATATTGTTTTTCTAAACCATAACGGCCGGCCAATTCATCACCTTTAAAACCAATAGTACCTATAACATTTGAAGCTAATTCATTTCCGGGATAATATCTCTTTTTCTCTTTTCCTATACCCAAAAACTCAAGTTTCAAATCTCTAATAGATTTTTGCTCATCTTCATTTAAACCTTTCAATAATTCTAAATACACATCATTTCTCTTTGATTGTATCTTTGAAAATTTTTCATTCAATACCTGTTTCTTTTCATCGTCCAATTTTAATATCTCTATTATCTTATCTTTAGATAAATTCATTAATTGTTCTTCTGTCTGTCTATCTTTATTTTTTTCAGAATTTATAAAAGTATAAAAAGACTTTGGATTCAAATACAAAGTATAATCATCTTTCATTGTCGCCGCCATGATATATGTACCATCTTTTTTTGTAAAAAATATATCACCCCTATCTGATATATTAGAATTCTTTTTTATATATTGCCTATCACCTAATGTTATATAATCATCATGATTTATAACTTGAACTATATATAATTTAATAATTAATAATAAAGCTATTGATATAAAAATTATAGTTAATAGTCTGATTCTTTTTGTAAAAGTATTCATTAGATTTATCTTCTAGCAAATTCGATATTATCATTTATATTTACATAAGCTATTATATCCTCTGTATTCTTTTTATAACCCAAACTTATTGCCTTATCTAAATTTATTTCAGAAATATCTCTTATATAATTAAACTCTTTCTGATTTATATCAGTTGACAAATTTTGTATATTTTTATTATTCAATTCAACAGAAGAGGCCAAAACAACAGTTTGATAAATACACACTATATAGGTCAATACTAGTATTAAAGTCATTGTGACTATTCCTAATGTATATGAATTTCTTGTTATTTTGATATTTTTCATTGTTATTGATTATTATTTTTTATAAAAATTCTTAATTTTGCACTCCTAGACTTAGGATTATCTTTTATTTCTTGATCTGAAGGAATAATAATTTTTTTATTTACACGTCTTCCCATATCATCATTTTCCCATTCTCTAAAATATTGTTTTACAATAATATCCTCCAAGCTATGATAACTTATAACTGCGATTAAACCATTTTCTTTTAAAACTTGATATGTGCCCTTTAAACCTTTCTCTAAAGACTGTAATTCATTATTAACTGCAATCCTTAAGGCTTGAAAAGTTTTTGTAGCTGGATGAATCTTAAATTTTTTACCATCAAAGACTTGATTTTGTATAATATCGGCTAATTCTCCTGAAGTTTCTATTTTTTTCTTTTCTCTAACTTCAGCTATTTTATTGGCTATTCTCCAGGCTGATTTTTCATCCGCATATTGTCTAAGTATTAAAGTGATATTATCTATTGACCAATTATTTACTATATCGTATGCAGTTAATTCATCATCTTTAGGATTAAGTGTTGAAAATCTCATATCTAATCTTTCATCATATTTAAATGAAAACCCTCTACCAGCTCCACTTAATTGATAAGTACTTAATCCGAGATCAAATAAAATAGAATTAAATCTTATATCTTTTATTAAATCTATAATGTTGGCAAAATTTCCTTGTATTATATTTATGTGAACATTTTTATTTTTCTCATATTTTTTAAGAAAATCTTTACCTCTTTTTATAGCATCTTGATCGAGATCAAGGGCATAGATAAATATTTCTTTATATTTTTTTGAATCTAATAAATTTTCAATGAAATATTCTACATGACCACCATCACCAAAATTACAATCTAAATGATAATAATTTTCTGATTCATCTGTATTATTAATGACAAGGTGCTGATAAATTTCTTTTGCTAATACTGGTATATGTCTAATCATCTTTTTATATTGCTCCTATAGAACTTAATTTTGATGCCAGACTATCCGCTTGTTTCAATATTTTTTCTTTATATTCTTTCCATCTCTTCTCTTCCCAAATCTCAACACGTGTATGAACTCCGGTGAAAACTAATTTATTATTTGTTTTTTTGTCATCTGATGTTTTTACACCTGCATATTCTCTTAAAAAATCTGGTATGAGAATTCTTCCGGCTGTATCAATCTCTATCTCCACTGCACCTCCTAACATGATTCTGTTAAAACCACGAGAGTCAGCATTAGCAAATGACATACTTCCAAGTTGTTCGGCCATTTTATTCCATTGTGGCAATGTAAACATAAACAGACAGTTGTCGAGACCGTGAGTTATTATCACTTTCTTTCCAAGTTCTTTTCTGAATTTAGATGGAAGTGATAAGCGTTTTTTGTCATCCAATGTATGTGTAAATTCGCCTATGAACATAATTTTTAATAATTTTATTTATAACACTTTATCCCACTACATACCATTATATACCACTTGCAAACATTTGCAAATAAAAAACCACACCTTAGGGTGTGGATATCTAAAGTAAAAGGCCGACGCGGAATGAACCGCGCCGACCAGAGTTGGTTGGGGTTGGGGTGGTGGGTCAGTTTTCGCCGGGCTCCCATGCGGGATCCATGGCAATGACCATAAAGTATTCACCTTCAACATTGAGCCGATCGATGACGAGCGGTTTCTTGTCATAATACTCACGATGAGGGTTGTATTTGAGATAATTACCACGGTCGGGTGGAATCCGGAATGGAATTACCATGTCGACAATTCGGACCTTGTGAGCCCGCATCTTCTCGATCACGAGATCAAGCGATTCACGAGGAATAATCTTGAGGTCATGTTCTTTCAGCTCTGCCACGATATCGTGGACAGTGGACTGAAAGTGTGGGTTAGAGATCTGGGTTTCCCCATCCTCCAATGTCCTCATGATGAATCCGACGAATCCGTCGCCGAGCATGACAACTTGTTCCAGGGTGCGTTTTCCGAGTTTTGTGATTGACATCGGATCCAGTGTTGCAAGGGCAATATTAGCCATGATTTTGTGTTTTCTACTTTTTTTCAGCCATGTGTCTAACCCTCCAAATTAAAAACCGATCCAGCCAGAATCGGCCACTTCAAAGGGCTAACGTATTTATTTATACCACGATAAAAAAATAAACACAATACTTTAAACCTCATGACTCAATGCAATATTTAAAACCTCATGGGCTATAGTTTTAGCAGCATTTGGGGTTGAAAAATTCTTTGCATTTTGAGACATCTTTTCTTTATAGTCTGGATTATTTAATATTCTCTCTATCTCATTTATAAGTATTTGACCTGAAAGATTAGCTTCTTCTATTACTTCACAGGCTCCACTTCTAGCATAATTATATGCATTCTTTCTTTGATGGTCGCCGTTTGAATCTGTAATAGGAATAAGTATTGAAGGAACTCCCCAAGCAGCTATTTCAAATAAACCTGATCCTGATCTTGAAATTATTATATCTGATATTCCGCCGATCATTCTCATAGACATCATATTTAAATAATCAACCGGCTTATATCTTTCTGGATTTGTAGCACCTTCCAGAGAAATCTTAGCCATACCTTTAACTATTTCAAAATTAGCTTTCCCTGTTTGATGAACCACTTGATATTTTTTAACTAATTCAGGTAAAACTTTTATTATTATATCATTTATTTTCTTAGCACCTTGAGAGCCACCTAAAACAGAAATTGTCTTTAAATTTGGATCAAGATTTAGATATTCATAGGCACCAACCTTTATTGGTGTTAATAATTCGGATCTTACAGGTTGACCTGTGTGAGCTACTTTTTCTTTATTAAAATTCTCAGCTGATTCTTTAAAAGAAACCGCTATTTTTGTAGCAAATTTTGACGCCCACATATTTACACGACCCGGAGCAGAATCTGATTCATGTATCACAACTGGTATACCAAAAAATTTAGCTGCAAACAGTGTCGGAAAACTAGTGTATCCACCTTTGGCAAAAACAACATCAGGGAATATAGTAAAAATTTTAAATAGACCAATCATAACCCCAAAACCCATTATAAATATATCTATAAAATTATTTAAAGCAGCTATACCCTTCGCATTTACTCTTCTCTTACCTGCTGGAATACGAACAAATCTTATATCTCTATCAAATAATTCTTTAGCATTATATGGATTTGGTCCTGTATAATAAATCTTAGGATCCAATATCTTTTGTTCTATACATTCTTGTTTAAGAGCATCTACTACCGCTAATAAGGGATAAAAATGTCCTCCTGTTCCACCTCCAGTTATAACTATTTTCATAATATTTTGATTATATCATTTTAGACTATTTTACTCCAATCTTTTTCTCACGAGAAGCCGAAAGTATTATTCCTATAGACATAAGAGATATCAATAAAGATGTTCCTCCATGGCTCACAAAAATCAGAGGGGTGCCAGATAATGGCAACATACCCATCATAGCACTCATATTTATAAATGATTGTATGACAATCAAACATAATAATCCCACTATCACCAAAGAACCATAAGATGATGATTTTACTGCCAATTTAAAACCTCTTATTAAGAATAATATATATAGAAATATAAGTAATACAGAACCAATAAAACCAAAATCCTCAGCGGCGACTGCAAATATAGAATCACCTATCGGTTCTGGTAAATATTTAAATTTTTGCAGACTTTGTCCATAACCTCTACCAAATATACCGCCTGAACCTATGGCTATTAATGATTGTTGGAATTGATATCCTGCACCTGTCGGATCTGAACTTGGGTTTAAAAAAGTCTGCACTCTTTTCATAACATACGGTCTTGAAAAAATTATTATACCTAAAGATACAATACCTATTACTCCAAGTATAAAAATATCTTTATAATTACCACCGGATAATAAATACATTATTGTTAAAGATAAACATATCACCCCTAAAATATCAGTATCAGGTTGTAATAAAAATAATATACAACTTATCCCCAATATAATTATCAGCGGTAAAGTTCTAACAAAAAAATTTCTCTCTATATCCAACTTTTTTCCAAAGTCTCTCATAAACCACAAGGCCATATACAACACAACCCCTATTTTATAAAATTCTGCTGGCTGAAAACTAAATCCAAATATCTCAACCCAACGTCTCGCACCGCCATGATAAACCCCTATACCTGGCACAAAAACCATTATCATCAATATAACTGTTGCTATATAAATATAAAAAGATGATTTCCTCCAAAAAGATATCGGTATCTTATAGCATATATACATCAACAATAATCCACCTGCCAATCCTAGACCATATTGATTAAATCTAACCGCATCATATTTTGCTGTTCCAATCAACATAATGATTGCTGACGAGAAAACCATCAAACCTACTAATACCAATGTAAATGTTATGATCAAAAAAGGTTTATCAATACCAGACTCTATCTTTGCTAATGTCTTTGATTTACGACTTTTGTTTTTATTAAATAGGTTCATTTTTATTATTTTAACACATAATTTTATTAACTAAGGAGAGCTATAATAACTCCAGTAACTGAACAGATAATTGATATGATCCAATATCTCATAGTAACTCTAGCCGATGACCATCCTATGGCTTGAAAATGATGATGTAATGGAGCTATACGAAACACCTTTTTCTTAAAATATTTTTTAGAAAACATCTGTATAGAAGATGAAGCTGATGTTACCAATAAAGGTAAACCTATAATGGCCAATACAATAACCTCACCGGTCAAAAAAGCAAACATGGACAATACAATAGTTAAGCCTAACATACCAGTCTCTCCTAGATAGAATCTAGCTGGTGGAATATTAAACCACAAAAAAGCAAGTAAACCTCCCACTATGGCACCACCCAATGCTGCTAAATCATATTGATCACCCGCAAAAGCTATCAAGGTATAGGCCATAAAGGCTGGAATCAAAACCCCTGCTGCTAATCCATCAATACCATCTATAATTCCGCCAGAAAATATAGCCAGAGAGACTAATAAGAACAGAAAGACAAAACCAAAACCTAAATACAAATCACCCCAAAAAGGTATATATACAGAATTCATACCTAATTTAACATAAAACCAATAGGCACCTATACAAGAAATCAATAGAACAAAAAATATTCTAGTCTTTCTAGATATACCATCACCCAATCTGAGATCACGCCCATATATTTGTAATAAGTCATCTATTAAACCAAAGACTGAACCAGCTATCAAAGCAGCCACCAATAATGCGGTTTGATTTCTAGACAGAAAATTAATCTTATCTAGAATATCATGAGCTATAACATGATCATAGCTTATATAACCTCTGACTATAAATTGAAATAAAAAAGTAATTATTATCGTTAATAATATTGATACCCAAACTATTATACCACCCACTCTCGGTGTATTAACTTCATCATTATGATTGTGAATTTTTTTAAATTCTTCAGACATGGCCTCTGTATTTTCTGAACTTCTAGACTTCTTTTTCCACATCTTATGTTTATACATTATACTAGTAAAATAAGGGGTGATTATTATACCGACTATGAATGACAATAAAGTAGGTATTAGTATTTTTAAAGCAGATAGTATCATATATTTGATTGTATCAAGAAATTGACTATATTTTGAACATCGACAAAACGATTTTTCTCTGTTGAATTTAAAACCAAAACAAAAATTTCTCTACCCAAACCTTTTTGTATAGAGACAAAAAGGTTTCCACCAGATAAAGCTGTAAAGCCTGTCTTACCACCGGATAAAAATTTTAAGTCCTTAACTATAATATTTGTATTATTATCTTCGATAATAGTCTGATCAAATACTTCCGGATATTTAATATAATAATCTCTAATAAATCTAATGACATCTTTTGGTTTTCCCTCACCACCCGGCATTTTATTGAGATCTTTCTCTATATCTAAACCACTAGAGTTTCTAAAAAAAAGATTATACTTAGCAACCCTTTGATTAATATAATCCATTTTATCTGATGTTGATGCTGAAAAAATATCTGTTAATTTTTCTGCTTCTTGATTATTGGAAGTTTTCAACATCTCCCTTATACGATTAAGACTATTTGTATCTTTTTCATACACAAGATAAGCTGTCATTATCTTAGTTATTGAAGCCAATGAATATGTCTTATCTACATTCTTTTCTCCTAAGATTCTATCATTTTTTAGATCATAAACTATAACACCTTCTGCAGTAGTATTATTTATAATATTTTGTAAATCATCTATAGTCTTTTGTTTATTTAAAAATTCATAACTTTGTTTAAAAAAACGCCTCTCTCTTTCGTGATTTATATATATAGATAAAAAAACTAAAACAAAAAATATAAATATATAAAATAGAGATATTTTAACACTATTTATAAGTGTCATGGTTTTACTCTTTACCTTCAGATTTAAAATTAGATAATTTATTTATCACCTCCTCAAAATCAGGTAATTGTTTTATATCAGTTATTCCAAGAAATGCTAAAAGCTCTAAAGAAGGTTTATACAAAAAAGTTCTTTCATCTTTTGGATCATCAACACGAGTTATCAAACCTCTTATCAGTAGATTCCTCAATATGAACTGAGAATTCACCCCTCTAATATAATCTATATCCGATCTTTTTATTGGACCTTGATATAATATAATCGCCAAAGTTTCTAATGCTGATTTACCTAGCTCTTTTTGTAAATCTTCCTTAATCATTCCCTCTATAAAATCATTTACATCTATATGAGTACCTAGAGTTAACATATCATCATAATGTATTAACACTATCCCTGTATCAGTTTTCTCTTTTTCTTTCAATATATCTATAGCTTTTTCTATAGTCTCAAAATCTATATCTAAAATTTTAGAAATAGTTTTCATGGTAACAGGCTCTCCTTTCCAAAAAAGATAAGCCTCTATTTTTTGTGCTATTTTATGTAAATTTGTATTCATGTTTTTTCTATATATTATTATATTTTGTTAAATCTATTTCTTCAAATAAATCATCTTGTTTAGCTAATATCATATTTTGTTTAATAAGTTCCAATAAAGCCAAAAAACTAACTACTATGTGTTTTTTATGCTCTTTAAACTCTTCCTCATCTTTATAATCCTTTCTCAATTTTCCTGAAAAATTAGTGAATTTAAAATTCATTGCGGAAGTCAATCTATCACTTAAGCGACTCATCATATCTTCTATACTAACCGTCTTTTGTATTTTAACTTTATCTATCTCTTTCTCTATTTTTGGTAATTTAGATAAGATATTATTTACTGATTCTTTAATATTTTGAAAATTTATATCTTCAGTTGCGGTGAAAATCACTATATCTTTCTTGAAATTACCTTGAAAATAAAGAGTTTTTTTACCAAAAATATTATTTATCTTTTGACCATATTCTCTCATCAATTTCAAAATCTGCAATCTTCTTTCCAAATCTTCTATCTGAACATCTTCTTCTTGAGTAGTTTCAAGATTTGGTAATAGTGACTTTGATTTTATTAAAAGCAATATAGAAGCTATAGAAACAAATTGGGTTTTATGTCTCAAATAATATTCATCTTCGGAATTTAAATTTTTAATAAAATTTATAAAATCTTCAGTTATAACCGCCAAAGAAATTTGATTAATTAAAAGCTTTCTCTTTTCAATCAATGACAAGAGTATATCAAGAGGACCTTCAAAATTTTC
>CAYZIG010000012.1:0-15495 GCA_964478465.1 uncultured Candidatus Saccharibacteria bacterium
AAATATAAATAAGATATTTTTTTAATATTATTGTATAATAGATAATATGCTTAAATTTAAAGATGTAACAAAACTTTATCATACAGGTGATACAGCTTTGAAAGATATTAATATTCATATAAAACCCAAAGAGTTTGTGTCTATAGTTGGACATTCTGGAGCCGGTAAAACAACTCTACTTAAACTAATATTGGGTGAAGAGCAACCAACCTACGGTTCTGTTACTTTTGAAGAAGTAGATGTTCACACACTTAGAAAGAATCATATAAATCATTATAGAAGAAGGGTAGGAACTGTATTCCAGGACTTCAGATTATTACCAGATAAAACTGCGTATGAAAACGTAGCTTTTGCCATGGAAGCTGCAGGTAGAACTGATGAAGAGATAGCCAATGATGTGCCTCATGCTTTAGATCTTGTAGGTCTTAAACATAAAATGCATAATTTTCCTGATGAACTTTCTGGAGGTGAAAAACAAAGAGTTGCTATAGCTCGTGCTATTGTAAATCAACCTGATATGATTATCGCTGATGAACCAACAGGTAATCTTGATCCTGTTAATACATATGAAATAATACAATTATTAAAGAAGATAAATGATTTAGGAACAACAATAATATTAACCACACACAATGTCGGTGTTATAGATAATCTATCAAGACGTGTGATTACTATGAAAGATGGTCAAGTTGCTTTAGACAGTCATGAAGGTAAATATGTATTATAATTAAACTTACAATTAAACTATAAATAATATAAATAAAAAAATGATACTTACTAAATTAAAAAGAACAATGAAATCAGGGGCTATAAGTTTTTGGCGCAATGGTTCAGTATCGCTTGCGTCAGTGCTTATATTAACAGTTACTCTTACTGTTATCTCAATGGTTTTATTCTCAGGAGTGGTTTTATCTTCAACACTTGAGACTATTAAAAACAAAGTTGATATAGATATATATTTTACAAATGGAGCCACTGAAGAATCTATACTAGCTTTTGCAAATGACATAAAGAAGAATCAGGATATATTAGAAGTTAAATACATATCTAAAGATCAAGCTTATCAAACTTTTAGAGAAAGACATAAAGATGAAGAGTCGACAATACAAGCTCTTGATGAAATAGGTGACAATCCACTACCTGCAAGTATAAATATAAAAGCTAAAGATCCTAACAAATACGATTCAATAGTTTCTTTCTTGAAAGAAAAGCAAAAGAATCTTGGAGATAATGGTATTATAGACAAGATTAATTATACGGAGAAAAATCAACAGGCAATATCTTCTTTGAATAGAATCATAACAGCCTCTAATAAATTAGGTGTATTAGTTGCTATATTTTTTGCCATAGTTTCTATATTGATAACATTTAACACTATTAGACTTGCTATCTATATATTCCGTGAAGAGATATCTGTTATGCGTTTAGTAGGTGCTAGTGAAATATATATACGTGCACCTTTCGTCACAGTGGGTATATTATATGGTGTTGTATCAGCAATTGTGACGACAATTATATTATTACCTATAACTCATTATGCTGGCAGTTGGACTGAGAAGTTAGGCACAGGTATAAATTTATTTACATATTATAGAGATCATCTAGGTCTGATAATATTCTACTTACTTGTTGCCGGATCTGCACTTGGATCAGTATCAGCTTTCTTTGCGATTAAGAAATACTTAAAGGTGTAAATCTCATAAAATAAAAAGGTTATCCAAGGAAAGGATAACTTTTTATTTTATTCGATTTTGATAATTAAATAACCGCAGGCTCTCTGGAGCTCTGCGGTTTTGGGTTTTGTGTCACTTGCGGTTTAGAAGCCGTAGTGGTGACAGGGGTCATATCCCCCAGGAGGTGCACTCCACACCACATGGGTGTTGGTCTGGTCTCGGTACTGAGCCGGAGCCCAAGTGGGGCCCCCACCATTGAATCCTGGGCCATATTGGGGTCCTGCGAACCCAGGTCCAGGACCTATCATCATTGGTGGTGGACCGCCGGGTCCAATCATGGGTCCAGGCATCGGCAAACAAGAAGGGAGGAGGGCGACCGAAATCGCCATCAGGAAGTTTCGGGAAGTTTTCATACCTTATTATTATACTACTTTACGGTGATTATGTCAAATATAAATACTTTATAAAATCTTAAGCAAAAATTTATATTTTCTTTATCAGAATTTTAACCATATTTTGTTATCATCTTTGAATGAAAAAAATACAAGTTGATAATAAAATAATAAAAATTACCAACAATGATTATATATCTTTAACCGATATGGCGAGGTTTAAGGATGTTGATAGAACTAATTATATAATCCAAAATTGGATGAGGATTAAATATACTATAGAATTTTTAGGAATCTGGGAACGAATTAATAATAAAAATTTTAAAGGCATCGAATTCGATGCCTTTAAAGAACAGTCTGGGTCAAATGGATTTTCTTTAACCCCTCAAAAATGGATAGAAGGTGTAAATGCTATAGGAATTATCAAGAAATCAGGTAGATATGGTGGTGGTATATTTGCTCATAAAGATATAGCTTTTGAATTTGCCAGCTGGTTATCACCAGAATTTAAGCTTTATTTAATAAAAGAGTTTCAGAGATTAAAGAATAAAGATAATAGTTTAGAGTGGAATGTTAAGAGATTGTTGACTAAAATTAATTATAAGATACACACAAATGCTATAAAAGAAAACATTGTTATACCTAGAAAATTGACCACTCAAGAATCAAATATGCTATATGCCAATGAAGCTGATATTTTAAATATGGCTTTATTTAATAAAACAGCATCGGTATGGAGAAAAGAAAATCCAGATAAAATCGGCAATATTCGTGATTATGCTGATATTAATCAATTGATTTGTTTATCTAATATAGAAGTTTTAAATTCTGAGTTTATAAAATCTGGCGTATCTCAAAAAGATAGATTGATAAAACTTAATGAAATAGCTATTTCTCAAATGTCTTTAATTTCTGGGTCTAATTTTCTTAATAAAATCTCGAAATCGTAAAAACCCCACAAATATGTCATAATATCCTTATGAAATCTGAAATATTACAAGAAACTATACAAAAAATATTTACTAAAGATAAAGGCATATTAGCCGCTGATGAATCTGGCAAATCGATTAACAAGAGATTTGAAATCTTAAACATAGACCAAACTGTAGAAAATCATTTAGCTTTTAGAAAAATATTAATAGAGACTACAAATCTGAATAAATATATAAGTGGTGTAATATTTTATGATGAGACATTTAAACAAGAGATAGAGATTGGTAAAACTTTTGTTCAATACTGTGAAGAGAATGGTATAGTGCCCGGCATAAAGGTTGATGAAGGTTTATCAGAATATAAGATCACTTTAGGTATAGAAACTCTAGGGAACAGACTGCGGTCTTATTTTGATCTTGGAGCACGTTTTTGTAAATGGCGTGCTGTTATAGATGTAATAAATACAAGTGAAGATATTTTGAATATAAATATAAAAAATCTAGCAATATATGCCAAGATAGCTACAGATATAGGTGTTGTACCCATAATAGAGCCAGAAGTTCTATATGACGGTGAACATACAATAGAACAATGTAAAGAAAAAATGTCACATGTCTTTGATTTATTATTTAAAGAATTAGAGTTACAAGGTGTAGATATAAAATATGTAATATTAAAAACCGCTATGGTTTTGGCAGGTAAAAATTCTGTAAACAAATCGACAACAGAAGAAATATCAAAAGAAACATCAGATATATTAAAAAATAAAGTCCCGGGTAATATAGGTGGTGTAGTATTTTTGTCAGGAGGACAAACACCTACAGAATCGACATTGAATTTAAATAATATAATAAAAGCAGGTCCATATAATTTTCCAATGACTTATTCATATTCTAGAGCCCTACAAGACCCAGTTTTAAAAGCTTTTTCTGAAAATGCTACAGATATATTAAATATGCAAAAGATCTTTATTGATAGATTAGAAATGAATACTTTGGCCTTGAGAGGACAATATGATTTATCAAAAGAAACAGGTATATCTACACACATTAATCAAGTAACAACACATAGCCAAGATTTATAATATGATAACAACAATATTAATAATACAAACAGTACTTATTATCGCTTTAATAGTTACTATTTTAACTAAAAAAAATGATGAAAAGACTATAGATTTAGAAAAACTTATAAAAGATGAGATTTCCCGTTCACGTATGGAAAACAGTTCAGGACAGAAAGAGATTAGAGAAGAATTAAGTAATACATTGAATAATAATTTTCAAAACATAACTCAAGTTGTTGAAGGAAGATTAGGTCTTTTACAAAAAGATAATTCTGATAAATTGGAAAAGATGCGTGAGACCGTTGATGAAAAGTTACATGCCACTCTTGAGAGAAGATTTGGTGAATCATTTAAACTTGTATCTGATAGATTAGAATTGGTTCATAAAGGATTGGGAGAAATGCAGAGTATAGCTACTGGAGTAGGGGATCTTAAGAAGATATTATCAAATGTTAAGACTCGTGGTACATGGGGTGAAGTTCAACTTGGTAATCTTATAGAAGAAATATTCACACCGGATCAATATGAGAAAAATGTTAGAACTAAAAAAGGGTCTGCTGACAATGTTGAATATGCTATCAAACTTCCAGGTAATGATGATATAAAAAATATATGGTTACCCATAGATGCTAAATTTCCACTTGAAGATTATCAAAGATTGGTGGAAGCCAGAGATCTTGGTAATGAAGATGTGGCTGTAATGTATAAAAATCTTGAAAATAGAATAAAATCAGAAGCTAAAGACATAAAAACCAAATATATAGACGTCCCTTACACAACTGATTTCGGTATACTTTTTCTTCCTATAGAAAGTTTATATGCCGAAATATTGCGTATACCAGGGTTATTTGAATTTATAAGACGCGAATATAAAGTAATAGTGACAGGTCCAACTACCACCCAGGCTATATTGAATAGTTTACAGATGGGATTCAAAACTCTTTCAATACAAAAAAGATCATCAGAAGTTTGGGAGATATTAGGTGTGGTTAAAAAAGAATTTGGTAATTTCGGGTTGTTACTTGAGAAAACACATAAGAAAATACAGGAAGCGGGTAATACCATAGAAACAGCTTTAAGTAAGAATAGAAATATAGAGAAGAAATTGAATAAAGTGACTGATAGTCCACTTTTAGAAGGTGAAGAGGTGTCACAAAAGGAGGTTTTGATGTTAGATGAAGATAATATATAATTAACATATGAATTTCATCAACGATAATGCTAATATCTTCTTCTTTGTAACAACTATATTTGTAGCTATTTTGATTATAATTGCCCTCGTGTTACTTTATTTAATAATAAAGATAAAAAACTTCATACAAAAACTTATAGAGGAAGGCGAGTCTATTTTAGAAAAAAATAAAGACAATAAGATATTGGCCACTAGTTTACCTATAATACTGCCAATATTAACGTTCTTATTTAATAATAAAAAGAAAAAAAGAAAATAAATCATTATTTCCTTGAATGACTTTATTTTTTTATAGTACATATATATGTTAGAATTATAAGTATGAAAAAAATCGACAAAAATACAACAAATAAAAATATTGCAGTAGCAGCTGGTATTACAGGTCTATTTGCATCAGCACTTTTAGGAGCACACTTTCTATTTAATACAGAGAAAGGTAAGAAGAGTTTAAAACATGTAAAAAGTTGGGCATTTAAAATGAAAGGTGAATTATTAGAAAAAATAGAAAAAGTTAAAGATGTAGATGAAGAAACTTATCATAAGATTGTTGATGAATTAACTACCAAATATCAAAAAATAAAAGGTATGACTGTTGAGGAAGTAGGTGAATTGACTAAAGAATTAAAAGCTAATTGGAAAAAAATTAAAAATGAAGCAAAAAAGACAAACTTATTACAATCAGGAAAGACCGCAAAGAAAGCCATTAAGAAATCAGTCTCAGCAAAATAAGACTTCTTGGGGTAAGGTATCTGATTGGTATGATAATTATCTACAAGATGAAGATAATTATCAAAATAAAGTGATATTTCCAAATCTTTTCAGATTGTTAAATATAAAAGAAAACAATCTAAGTATTCTGGACTTAGGCTGTGGACAGGGATTTTTTATTGATAAAATAATTAATGATTCTAAATATAAGATTGATTTTTTTGGAGTAGATGTTTCAACTGAGTTATTGAATATTGCTAAAAAAAATATTACAAATGATGATGTTGTATTTTACAATACCGATGCTTCAGATTTATCGAACATAAAATCAGATACTATAGATATAATATATTCTGTTTTGGCATTACAAAATATGAAAGACCTAGATAAAGTGATATCAGAATCATCTCGAGTTTTGAAAAAAGATGGAAAATGTTTTTTTGTTATTAATCATCCGAGTTTTCGTATCCCTAAAGAAAGTGATTGGTATTTTGATAATACATTTAAAAGACAGGGTAGAGTGGTGTATAACTATATGAGTGATAAAAAGTATATTATAGATATGCATCCTGGACAAAAAGAGACATTGGGTAAAGAACAACAAACTATATCATTTCATCATCCTTTACAATATTTTTCTAAAATATTTGATAAAAATAATCTTGCTATAAAGAGAATAGAGGAATGGATTTCTCATAAAAAGAGTGAAAAAGGTATAAAAAAAGAGGCGGAGGATAATGCTAGGAAAGAAATACCTATGTTTATGTGTTTAGAATTAATAAATATTGCCAAATAGTTAAAAAAAGCATATATTTATATCATGTTCAGAATAATACGATATATAATACTATTTATAATGATTATGTTGTGTTTATTCTGGTTAGATAGATATGATGTAAATGTAAGATTGGGTTTAGATAAGGTCATTTCCAATTCTAAAGATTTCTTTGCAAGTATTAAGAGTGCTCCTAAAGGATCACCTGATAAGATTTTCAATGAGATAAATAGTCAAGATTTTGTAGGCTCACTATCTAGTACTAGTACAAATTCTACTACTGTAAAATCATATAAGGAAGATAATAAACAATCGATAAATATATCTAATTCTCGTATAAGTATAGACGGTATAATATATTATACAAATATAGAGAGAAATAAAGCCGGATTAACTCCTCTTGTTAAAAATATTACTCTAAATACTACCGCGGGAAAGAAGATTGATGACATGTTCGCAAATCAATATTTCGAACATACATCACCGGATGGAAAAACTGCTGCAGATTTGGTTAAGTCAAGTAATTATAAGTTTCAAATAGTAGGTGAAAATCTAGCCTTAGGTGTATTCGATACTGATAAGGCCTTAGTTCAAGCTTGGATGAATAGTCCTACTCATAGGGCAAATATATTAAATCCTAAGTATACAGAAATAGGGGTTGCTGTCGGTATTGGAGAATATAAAGGACAAAAACAATGGATGGCAGTACAACATTTTGCTAAGCCTATGCCTATCTGTGGTGTTATAGATGAAGTTGTTCAAAATAATATTAATACAGAGAAAATGTCTTTAGAGGATGAGGAGAGAGAATTGCAAAAGATGGCTGGTGTTATAGAAACAACTAAATCAGAAGATTTAGAGAAGAATTATTTGGATAAATATAATGAGAGGGTCAATAATTATAATCAAAGATTGAATAATCTAAGACAGATAATAGACTCTTTCAATAAAACTATTATTGAATATAATAACTGTATAAATAAAATTTAATATTTATTATTTATATAAATAATAAAGCTAATATACCTAGACTATAAGGTAATATTCTGGCGGTTCTCAGTATTAACAAAGCTGAATTATCTCTTGCGGTTACATGTTTATAAAACATACCTTCAATTGATATCTCTATAAGACTGCATCCTACATGTGAGACAAATAAGAATATAACAAATAATATAAAAGATATATCAGGATTAAAATCTGGTTTTATAAAAAATAGTAGTATTGTGAATAATATAGTTGTTATATATCCAAGATGCAACATCGCTTTCTCATTATGTTTCTTATCTTCCATATTACCAAAAGGTATTTGTATTAGTATGAATGGAGCAGTCATGGCTGCTAATATTAAACCGATTCTATCCCAATCAAAGTTGAATACACTATGTAGATATATAGGCAGCATAATAACCATCGATCCATAATATAAATGTAATAAAGCTTGTATAAAGAAAGAACCTCTGTCTAATCTATCTGAGAAGAAATTTTTTAACCTATCTAGTATATGCGAATTATCATTTTTATCTATATTATCTGGATTGGTTATATATGTGAATATTAAATATATAAACGGTATCAATAAAATAGAGGAGACAATGTAGACTATGTTGAGACTATCAACCCTTAATGAACTCATTATTATAGGTACTATTACAAAAGGTACATTCCATACAGTTAAATATATTCCTCGACTTTTACCCCTATCTCTTATGTGTGTATATGCCTCGAATAATATATCCATATTAAATAATATATATGGTGTTATTAAGTGATGTATCAAAAATAATCCTATAAATAAATATATATTTTGATATATACCAGCATAATACATGGTTATCAATATTATGATTTCGATAAAAGTAGCAATATATATACCTTTTTTAGGATTATTTGTTAGATTATTTTTCAATAGAAATAAATATACACAAATACCAAAAAGTGAAGCTATACCATATATAGATAAAACTTCACCTGTTTTTAGGTTAAATAAGTATTTCAACATTGATGAATTTACCAAATAAACAAATACGTGATGTAGAGAAACAAAAAATAATGAAATATATAACGCAGTATTAGCCCTTATAGATAAATATTTTTCCATATCTATATTTTATTTTGTTTTTTGATTCAATAATTGTTCTATTATTTGTCTTAAAATATCATATGGCAACGCTCCGAGACCTTCACCGTTATTATTCAATAGAGGAATAAATTCTTTTTCAAACTTTATAACTGTATACGGTGTACCTTTAGCACCAGCTTTTAATGCAGCTTCATACTCTTCTTTTATCTTAGATGCGTATTTACCACTATCTAAACATGTTTGAAATTTAGCTTTATCTAATCCAACTTTTGTGGCTATTATAGGTAATTGTGTTAAATCTAGGCCGTCATTTGATGGTGTTGTGGCATATAATTCATCTATATATTTCCAAAACATATCAGCTCCACCCAATTCTGCCGCACATTCTGTAGCTTCAGCTTCTTTAGATGCTTTTTTATGCAATGGATTTTCTCCGTATGATATTGGGAAATGTCTATAAACCCAAGCTATTTTCTTATCTTGACCATATTCTGTAAATACCTTCTTCATAGTTTGATGATAAACCTTACAAAACGGACATTCTGTATCTGAATACTCTATAAGGACTATTTTTGCATTTTTGTCGCCTCTAATATGATCCGTGTCTCTTATGTCTTTAACATCTATGACTGCTGGTTTAGATATAGCGTCATTTACTAAATCTTTACCTTTACCAGAATTTGATACGATACTATTATCTCTGAAATACAGAGCAGAAGCGATTAATATACCAACTACTATAATTGATATAGGTGTTAAATAATTTCCAATTTTTTTATTTGATGAAACTATCTGCTCTGTTGAATTAGCATTAGTTGTTGTATTTGTTGTATTTTCCATATATGAATTATAGCAAAGAAATACATTTTAAAAAAATAGATCATCCCCAACCAGGATGACTATTTTTTAAAATGTATTTTAATGACCTAAATATTTTTTAAAATCAGTTTTTAAAAATATTTAGAAGGGGAGAGAATAAGTTAACATTCCTTCACTGTCAGTATTTTTTTCCCAATCTTTTGTCTCTATAGGTATAACTCTTTTTTCAGTTCCATCTGTATAGAATAATTGTCTTTCTTTCATAGCATATTCATATACTTCTTTGGTAACCTTAACATCTCCTTTACAATATTCTATAATCTTATCTACTTCACCATTTTTCCACCATGTTATAGCCTCAAGACCATTACCAGTTTTACCAATACCTAAGGTGGCTTGAGCTATATTGTCCAAACCAACACGACGTCCTATGGATTTCTGAACTTCTTTCAATAAATCAACATGCCTAAACTTTGTTAAGTCACCATTATAATATTTGTTCATTATAGGTAAATCAAAATGATCTCCATTGAATGTGACTATAATATCTGTGGCTTCAAGCCTTGGCCAAAGAGTAGGGAGTGTTTCTATATTGAAACTTTCATAAGTTTGGGTTTTTGTATCATATATACACATTATTGATAAATCCAAGTCTACGGGGTTATTACTACCAACCATTTGAAAAGTATTTTGGGTTTCTATATCTAGGAATATTTTATGCATGGGTATTATTTTACCTCACTTTCATATAATTCTCTATATACATCACAGGTCTTCATCAAGTCTTTGTGTGAACCATCTCCTACGATACGGCCTTCTTCAAAAACTAATATTCTATCTGCAAAATCAACGATATCTAGCATACTATGAGATATAAGTATTATTGTTCTATCTTTAGAAACATCTTTTAGGTTTTTAAATATTTTTTTACTTGATATTGCATCTATAGATGCTGTTGGTTCATCAAGTACTACCACGGGTGAATCTTTGTATATAGCTCTGGCCAAGGCCATTTTCTGATATTGTCCTTTTGATGGTTTTACACCCTTCATGTATACCCCTGTTTGTTGTGTATATTGATCTGGCCATTTTTCTATAAATTCATCAGCAGTTGCGATCTGTGCAGCATATTTTACTTTATCCATATCTATCTCTCCTTTCTCTGATAAGGCTATATATTGATTAACCTTAAGAGGGGATTGAGCATAGTCTTGATATAATACTGAAAAATTACTCATTATATTTTCTTGTGATAAATCTTTCAGATTATTTCCAAATAGTATTATGTCGCCTGATTGAGGTTGATAAATGTTTAATAGTAATTGTATGAATGTGGTTTTGCCATTACCGTTTTTTCCTACGACAGCTATCTTTTCACCTTTATGTATTTTTAGATTATCTATATGTAAATTAAAATTATTTAATTCTTTTTCCTCTGTTTTTACCTCTGGTTTATTTAAACCAAAATATTTTGTGGCAATAGTATCTACTTCTTCATTTAGTTTGTGTAATGATTCGAGTCTAATATTTTCATATTTGAAATCTATATTATTAAATTCGATAATATCGTTTTCATTTACGAAATCTTTACCAATCAATCTGTCTTTATTTTCAGCTGTTTCTGATTGTAAGAATAAATATTTCGCCGCAACTGTATTTTCATATTGATCTGGAAGGAAGGTTGAGAGTCTGTTGACTTGTGTCTCAAGTCTGGAAATCTGTAACATTATAAGAGTGGCCGTACCTATAAGTATATTTCCAGCAACCACGTCTTTGATGACAAAAAACTGTATGACGAATATTATCGACATAGTCAGAAGTGAAGTAAGAAAACCTATATTTATATAATGATCATGTATTCTTAATCGTTGATCTAATAAATCTCCATAACCATCTTTATATATTTTCAAAAACTTGTCGGAGTTATTTGAACTTTTCACATCTTTTAATCCTTGATAATGTTGAAATAATCCAGAGAATATACCAAAATATTTATTCTGTTCCAGGGTACTTTCGAAATTTCTCCTTACTGCAAAAACTCTAACAAATAGGAAATAAAATCCCGGTAATGTTGATAAAAGTATAAGTGTAGAAAATATCCAGTTATATGAATAGGCTATATATATAGCAAAGGCTAAGTTTATGATTATTGTCAAAAATTCTGGTATACTTCTTGTTAAGTCTGACTGAGCATAACGTCCATTACCTGCGGCACCAAACTCTATCCTCTGTCTCAATTCTTCATAGTCACTTGAATCTATAAAAGGAATATTAAATTTACTTTTATCAGCTAATTGATTTACATATATTAGATTATTTAATTTACCACTCCAAAGTAAACCTAGTTTCTTGCTTAAAAATGAGAAGAATTCTTCTGATAATGTGAATATAACCAAAAATACAAATACAGGTAAGACATATTGCATGATACCTGTTCCAAAATCTTTCTGTATAGCATTAGTGAGTCTAGAGTTTATTATGTTTATGATGTTGGATAATACGGGGAATATTATAAGTATACTGAGTCTGAAAAAAGTTCCTTTTTTGTCTAAAGAATATACATATTTTAGACTTTTAAAAGCCATTTTAATATACTCTTTAATTATATAGATGAATTTCATATATTTTTATATTTTATAATATTAATTAATAATAAAAAACCATCTGTACTATCTTAAGTATGGAACGTATCAGAAATGTATTTATTACAATTAATATTTATTACAATTAAAAAGACCCCGGGCTCCCTGGAAGGGAACCCGAGGCTTTCGGGGTGTCGGCAGTCATCAACTCCTGCGACGGCGCAGGAGAGTGAGTAGGCCGAGAGGTGCTACGAATGCGATGGTCGGTTCGGGAATGATCGGTAACGAAATGTCAGAGTTTTGCCGTGCCGCAAAATCAGTCCTTTGCCCATCGAGGTCGATGAAGAACCCGTCGATCGCCAATGAATCGATGTTTTCATTGAAAGCACCAGAACGAGTGAATTCCTTCACCTCGAAGTAGTACGATGTCGTTTGTCCCAACGTTTTGCGACCGTTGAAGATATTGATCAAGGCCCCATCGACACCACTCTCATAGTCGATGCCGGTATGTACAGAGTTGATTACCCAACCCGGAGCACAGATGGAAAGCCGGAATTGATCATTCTCCATGGTCAGAGTCTTTTGGTTTCCGCTGAGTGCTGTTGTAATAGGCGTATAGCTATACGTCAATCCCTGACTGACATAGCCGGGGCCGGTAAAGGTGACCACCGTAATGGCCGCCATTGATTTTGTCACGATAAACATCATCACAACGGCTATGGCCGCGAGTATGGTTTTCATGGTTTTGCTGGTTGTAGAGTTCGCTGGGTGAACAGCTCACTCAGTGTTTTTATATTACCACTCGGTTATGAGTATGTCAAATCGTGGGATGACAATAAAAAAGTGCGCATGTCAGACTTGTCCGACATACGCGTCCGCGGTTTCTGAGCACGCTCTTCACCAGGGATATATATATTTTAATATATCTCAACACCAAAATCAATAAAAGCCAAGATTTCCCACAGACAGAAAAATATTAAAATATAAATTATGAAATCAAAATTTATTTTTGTGATTGGTGGAGTTATGTCTGGAGTAGGAAAAGGTGTAGCAACATCATCACTCGGACTAATTTTAAAAACAAAAGGTTATAAAGTTAATCTAGTAAAAGCTGACCCTTATTTAAACGTCGATGCAGGCACCATGAACCCAACGGAACATGGTGAAGTTTTTGTTATGGAGAACGGTTTAGAGACAGATCAAGATATGGGTAATTATGAAAGATTTTTACATCAAGATATTTCTCAAATAAATTATATGACTTCGGGTATGGTTTATAAAACAGTGATTGATAAAGAAAGATCTCTTGGTTATGGAGGAAAATGCGTTGAAGCCATACCACATGTAAGAGATGAGATTATTAATAGATATAAAACCGCAGCTAAAGATGCTGATATAACTATAGTAGAGATAGGTGGTACTATTGGAGATTTTCAAAATGCTATGTTTATGGAAGCTGCAAAAACAATGAAATTAAAAAACCCTAAAGACGTAATGGTGATAGTTGTATCATATATGCCAACACCTGGAACTTTAGGGGAAATGAAATCAAAACCTACACAAAGTGCCATCAGAGAATTGAATGGTTATGGATTACATCCTGATTTTATTGTAGCCAGAGCATCAACACCGCTTGATGATAAAAGAAAAGAAAAGTTAGCTGTATCATGTAACGTGTTAAAAGAAAATGTTATATCAGCACCAGATATAAAAAGTATATATGATGTACCACTTAATTTTGAAAAAGATAAAATAGGTGAGGCGGTACTTAAGGCATTATCTTTAAAAAATAAAAAAAATAATAAAGAATCACAGAAGCTTTGGTCCGATTGGAATAATTTTGTAAAAAATATTCATCTTAAAAAGAATAAAAATTTTCGTGTTGCTATGATTGGTAAATATTTTGATACTGGTGATTTTACACTTATGGATTCATATCTTTCTGTGATGGAAGCTTTAAAATTTGCGGCTGCGAAAGCTAAAGTTGGGGTAGAAATAGAGTGGGTTGATTCTAAAAATATAGAGAAAAATGGAGCTGTGCTTAAAGATGTATTTAAAAGATGTCATGGTCTTATAGTACCAGGAGGTTTTGGCACTACAGGTGTAGATGGAATATTGAAGTCCATAGAATATGTTCGTAAAAATAAAATACCGTATCTTGGTATATGTTATGGTATGCAACTTGCAGTTATAGAATATGCTACAAATGTTTTAGGTCTTAAAGGTGCTAATACTACAGAGATAGATAAAAATGCAAACCATAAAATTATAGATATAATGGAAAGTCAAAAAGAAAATCTAGCAAAGCAAATGATGGGTGGATCTATGAGACTTGGTTCATATAAATGTAGGTTAACAAAGGGAAGTATAGTTCATGGTTTATATAATAAAGATGAAGTTGTTGAGAGACATAGACATAGATATGAAGTTAACAATGAATATGTAGAAGAATTGGAGAAAAAAGGCTTGAAGTTTTCAGGAAAATCTACAGACGGAAAATTAATGGAGATGATAGAACTTGCAAAAGATAAACATCCATATTTTGTGGCAACACAATCTCATCCAGAATTTTTGTCTAGACCGACGACGTCTCATCCTTTGTTTGATGGTTTGGTGAAGGCGATGATGAAATAAAAAAATGATACGACTAACTCGATAAATCAACATCCTATATGTTATTATAAAGAGCATGAATGCCTCAAAATTTTTCAAAATTATATTAGTAATTATCGCCTTAATATGTGCCTTTTTAGCAACACAAAGAGTGACTTCAAAAAATATATTATCTTATGTAAAAGAGGTTAAGGAAAAAATGAATGTTAATGCTGAATCTACAACTACGGAAGAAAAAGTTGAGACTCCTGTAGAAGAAAAGAGGATGTCTCATATAAAAACACCTGAAAATGTTCGTGGTATATATGTTTCTGCAAATAGTTTTCTTTACAAACCATTCTTAGAAAGACTTGATAAAATGATAGAAGAAACAACTATCAATACAATAGTCGTAGATATAAAAGATGCTCCAGGTATCATAACTTATGATCTTGGTATGCAACATCCTTGTATACAACCACTTATTTCAAAAGAAGATTTAGAGGCAAAGCTTGATTATTATCATAAGAAAAATATTTATGTTATAGCGCGTATAGCAGTTTTTCGTGATGAATGTTTTACAAAACAAAATCTAGACCTCGCATCCAAGAAAGCGGACGGTACACCATGGAGAGATGGAAAAGGTAATTATTGGTTATCTCCAAGTCAAGAAAAGACAG
>CAYZIG010000013.1:0-15057 GCA_964478465.1 uncultured Candidatus Saccharibacteria bacterium
CTCATAATAACTCTTAGCCTGAACAAAATCGGAGTCAGTTACAATTAAGCGATGTTTTTCAACAACAAACTCTAAACTTTTTTTGCCCTGCTCTGTTTCTTTTCTACCCGAAGCTCCCATCGGAAAAGCTTTTTGTTGAAGAGGAATGCTTTGCCCACCACCCCTAATCTCTTCAATCTCATCAAAGAAATATATTAAATTCAAGTAAAGGTGTTATAAAAATAAAACAGGGTGATATGATTAAAGGTATCTCTTCTAATTTTATAGATACTTATCTGGATAAAGGTGTTTATTCTCCTGAGTTCATTGGTGCTGAAACCGATAATGCAAAATCAACTGCAAAATCTAGTGATTTAACCCCTTTTGACACTGATTTATCTATATTTGAAAGTGAAGCATTGAAAGAGGGTTTTACGGGTTATGGTGACATGTATTTGATATTAAAGCAGAAAGAACAATTTGAAAAAGATGAATTAGATATATTTAAAACTGGAGTTATTAATGATAAACATTATGGAATAAGAACAGGTTTTGGTTCTACCAATATAGACGCTATATGTATAGATGGGGAGGGATTTGAAAATGTAAAATATTTTATAGCTCAAAAAGGTTTTTATATACCAATATGCAATGCAGAAGGTAAAGTTACATTCACCTTGGATGATTTTAATAGATATAAGAAGACTTTTGCTGGTACACATAAATCAAAAGAAACTGTAACCTTATCTGATGAATGGAAGAAACATACAGAAATATCAGAGTCTAAACAAACCGAAGAAAATATAGAGTCTATTACTAGAGTTAAAGATAAATTAATAGATAAAATAAAATTATTATTAGAAGAAAATGGTATTTTATTTCATAAAGGAGAATATGATGATAGTTTACTTGGTGCTATTATAACCGATACAGGATCAACCGGAAGAGGATCCGCTCTGGATGAGAAGTTTGATTTTGATTTTGCCGTTAAATTAGATGATAAGGATTGGGGTAAGGTGAATAATCTTATGGTTGGTATTGAATCAATATTTGAAAAGAGTGATTCTTATGAAAATAGAGGTATGCAAATGTTTAGATCTAAAGAATTAGAGATGGATGGTCATAAGATGACAGTGGATATTGGCTTCGTCAAAAAATCTGATTCTGCAACCTTTGATGCTCACAGTGGTCTTCATGAAAAGTATGACTCAATAGAGAAAACTTATGGTAAAGAAAAGTTGTTAGACGTGCTTACAAATATAAGATATGCCAAGAAAAAGCTTAAAGAAGCTGAATGTTATAAAAAAGGTTTGGGAAATAACGGTCAACAAGGGGGATTGGGTGGTATAGGTGTTGAATATTGGATACTCCAAAATGGAGGTGATGCTATAAAGGCATTTAAAGATTTTGTGGAAGTTGCTTATGATAATAATCAATTGATACCTTTTGAAGAATTTAAGAAAAAATATAAAATATTTTCAGCTGGTCAAAACATAAGAGGGGGTATTAAGGTCGAAAATTTTGTTTATAATATGACACCTGAAGGTTTTGAAAAGATGTCAAGGCTTGCATTAGAGTTGACACAATAAAATAAGAATTTTTTCATCATATGTGCTTTGTGAAAATGATTTTTCGTTTTGTAAATTTTTTTACATCTTTACTTTTAAAATTTATTAAAATAGAAAGCTAATTTTGAGATAAAATTTACAAGTTTAAAAGTTATGGTCTACATGTTGTAAAAATTGCCCGATAAATATTTTTCTTTGTATACTTATTAGACCTAAAGAGATAAAGATTTTATAAAATTTTTATCAAAAAATTATAAAGAATTAATATACAAAAAAAATAAAACAGAAACAACATGTCAAAGAACAAAAAAAATGCATCATTGCAGCAAATCAAAAAGAGAGATGGTACATTGGTACCTTTTGATGAAAAAAGAATTGTAAGAGCTGTTTTTAGAGCCTTACAACAGACAAATGAGGGTGCTGACAAAGAAGCTGAAGAGGTTATGCATGGTGTTGTGGATGCTCTCGTGTCCATAAAAAACCTTGGAAAATCAAAGGTTTTTATACCTACAGTTGAGATGATACAAGATGTTGTTGAGAGTGAGCTTATTAAGGCTGGTTTTATTAAGACTGCTAAATCTTATATCTTGTATAGAAATGAGAGAGCTCAAGTTAGAGAGAGGGTTGGTCTTGTTCCTAAAGAATTAAAAGATTTGGTAGCAGAATCTAAGCAGTATTTTAGAAATCCATTAGCCGAGTTTGTATATTATCGTACTTATGCCAAATGGATACCAGAGGAAGGTCGTCGCGAGACATGGGTAGAGACTGTGGATCGTTATATTGATTTTATGAAAGATAATGTAAATGGTAAATTAACAAATGCTGAATATGGTGAGATAAAAGAGGCGATTTTAAAACAAGAGGCTATGCCTTCTATGAGGTTGTTACAATTCGCCGGTAAGGCAGCCAGAAAAACAAATGTATGTGCCTACAATTGTTCATTCATAGCACCTAAAAACTTCCAAGATTTTGCCGAGATTATGTATATATCTATGTGTGGTACTGGTGTGGGTTGGGCAGTAGAGAGTGAGAACATACAAGCTCTGCCACAAATACAAAAGCAGATAGGTAAAAAACCTATAAAACATGTTGTACCAGATAGTAAGGAAGGTTGGGCAGATGCATTGTCACTTGGTATGAAGACTTGGTTTGAAGGTAATGATATAGAGTTTGATTATTCACAAATACGTCCAGCAGGATCACGCCTAAAGACTATGGGTGGTAAAGCTTCAGGTCCAGAACCACTTATATCACTTCTTACATTTACAAGAGAAAAGATTCTTTCAAAACAAGGCAAACATCTTACAAACCTAGATGCTCACGATATTATCTGTAAGATTGGCGAATGTGTGGTTGCTGGAGGTGTGCGTCGTTCAGCCATGATATCTTTATCAGATCTTAATGATGAAGCTATACGTGATTCTAAGAAGGGTGCATTCTATATAAATGAAGGGCAAAGAATGTTGGCAAATAACTCAGCGGTATATCATGAAAAACCAACAGTTACAGAGTTCATGGATGAATGGGTTGCTCTTGTAAAAAGTGGATCAGGCGAAAGAGGTATATTTAACAGAGGTGGTCTTGCAAAAACATTACCAAAAAGAAGATTAGATCAATTCAAAGGTGGTATATATCCTCAATGGGGAACAAATCCTTGTGGAGAAATAATTCTACAGTCAAAACAATTTTGTAACCTATCAGAAGTTGTAGCTCGTGCAGAAGACACAGAAGAGACTTTGATGAAAAAAATTAGAATAGCTGCAATACTTGGTACATATCAATCAACACTTACATATTTTCCATATCTTTCAAAAGAATGGAAGAAAAATTGTGAACAAGAAAGACTTCTAGGTGTTTCTATAACAGGTCAATGGGATTCAAAGGTTGCTCGTGATGAAAAAGTTCTAGAAAGATTACGTGATTATGCTATAGAGATGAATAAAAAATATGCTAAAAAGTTTGGGGTCAATGCGTCAACATGTGTGACTTGTGTAAAACCATCAGGCACAGTATCACAGACAGTTGATTGTGCCTCAGGTATGCATACTCGTTATGCTCCTTACTATATAAGACGCATAAGAATATCAGCCAATGATGCATTATTTAAAATGTTAAAAGATCAAGGAGTTCCTTATTATCCAGAAGTTGGTCAAACATATGAAAATGCAACAACAGTAGTTCTAGAATTCCCGGTAAAATCTCCAAACGGCGCTATCTGTAATAAAGATTTAACAGCTATAGATCAATTAGAGCATTGGAAAAAAGTCAAAAAACATTTTACAGAACATAATCCGTCGGTGACTATATCAGTAGGTGAAGATGAATGGATAGGTGTTGCTAACTGGGTATTTGAAAACTGGGATTTGGTAGGCGGTCTATCATTCTTGCCGAGATCAAATCATGTTTACAAACTTGCTCCTTATGAAGAAATAACAAAAGAAAAATATGAAGAGATGAAGAAGAAGTTAGGCGACTTAGATTTCTCAAAGATTATGTCTTATGAAAAAACAGATGAGACAGAAGTTAAGAAAGAGTTGGCATGTGCAGGCGGTACTTGTGAGATATAGTTTAGAAAATAAAAATAGGTCCATGAGGCCTATTTTTGTTTTTGTGTTATATTAGAAACATGTTGAAGATAGCAATCATTCATGAAGACAAAGATTTTATTATTATCAACAAACCTGCTGGACTTATAACCCATAACGATGGTAAAGATAATAATAAAGATAAAGATTCTGTGGCGGCACAGATTATAAATATTTATCCTGATATAAAGGGAATAGGTGAGCAAGATGATAGATATGAGAGATCTGGGATAATACATAGACTTGATACTGATACATCCGGGGTAATGATTGTTGCACGTACCCAAAAGTTCTATGATTTTTTAAAAATACAATTTCAAAATCATGAGGTTCAAAAAGAGTATAGAGCTTTGGTCTATGGTCATTTTAAAGTCGATAAAGGTTGTATAAAAGATCCTATAGGTAGAAGTAAAAGTGATTTTAGAAAATATGTATGCGGTAGACATGCTAGAGGAGAATTACGTCCAGCTGAGACATATTATGAAGTTTTAGGTCAAGGGGATGTTAAAAAAGAAAAGATCTCATATATAAGTGTATTTCCAAAAACAGGTCGTACTCATCAGATTAGAGTTCATATGAAGCATATACATCATGGCATAGTGGCTGATAGGCTATATATGCCCAATAACCCAGGTTTTGACCTTAAATATCAAGCTCTACACGCCTTTAAGATAGTATTCAAGGATATTAAGGGTAAAACCCAAGAATTTGAAGCCCCTATAAGGTTAGATATACTTGATTTAATAAGACAAATATGTTAATAATTAGTCTATTATGGCTATAACATTATCGACATTAGATAAAAATTCAAGAAAAAATCTTGATTTAAGAACAGGTGATACAGTAAAAGTTCATCAAAAAATACAAGAAAAAAACAAAACTCGTATACAGATTTTTGAAGGTATGATTCTTGCAAGAAAACATGGTACAGAGGCTGGTGCTACTATAACAGTTAGAAGATCTGCAAATGGTTATGGTGTTGAAAAGATTTTTCCATTATATTCACCTATGGTAGATAAGATAGAATTAGTTAAGAGATCAAAAGTCAGAAGAGCAAAACTATATTACATCAGAGATAAGGCTGTTAAAGAGATTAACAAACGTCTAAAAATGCAAATGGTTAGACCAGACAAAGCTGCTCCAGATAATGATTTATTAGATAATACTCCAGAGGATATAGATATGGAGGCGGTAAAAGAGATTGAAGCATCAGAAAAATAATCAAATACCCGAGACGGGTCATACTTACAAAGAATACAGGCCTGTTACAGAGACCTGTATTTTGACATATAAAAGAATAGGTTTTACTCCTGTACAAGTTTTGAATGAGATTAAAAAATATTTAAATGAAGAAGAAAGATCAAAGGCTACTTTTGCCAGCCGTTTGGATCCAATGGCTGAAGGTTATATACATATACTATGGAGCGGTGATACTGAAGAGAAGAATAATCTGATGAATCTTGATAAGCAATATAGTGTTGAAGTTTTGTTGGGTATTAAAACAGATACAGATGATGTTTTAGGTTTGATTGAAAATGTGTTTGTTATAGAAGATTTTGATAAGAATATCTTAGATAAATTTATTGGCCCGTTTGAATATAATTATCCTAAATACTCTTCACCTCATATAAAAGATGTTTTAAAGGGAAATAGTTTTGAATATAAAAAACAAAATGGTTATATATATAGTATAGATATTTTGAATATGAAGCTGATAAATAATGTTGATTTAAGAGAGAAAATTTTTGAAAAATTAGATCAATGCAATATGGAAGGAGATTTTAGATTAGAAAAAATAAAAAGAAATTGGAATGATTTCTTTGATAAAAATAATCAAATAAATTTTCTTGTCTTGAATTTAAATATTAAATGTAAGAGTGGAACTTATATGAGGGTTCTAGCTAGAGAGTTGGGTGGTTTAGCTTTAAATATTATAAGAGGGGAGAGATTTTAGGATTTTGTGAATAAAAATTTGCACATTGTTTTTTATTTAATGTATAATATAAGTATCTTTTATTTCAACAAATTAATAAAAGAGATAAATTAGCTAATTTGTTTATTAATTAACAAAAAATAAAATCAATTTAATATTATGAAAAATTTACAAAAAGGTTTTACACTTATCGAGTTGTTGGTTGTGATCGCGATCATCGGTATACTTTCAAGTATAGTGTTGGCCTCACTGTCTTCAGCGAGAAGTAAGGGTGAAGATGCGGCTATAAAGACAACACTATCTAACATGAGAGCACAGGCTGAGTTGTATTATTCAAACAATTCTACATATACATCTGCAACCAAATCTGCATGTGATGATAGTACTAATATTGCAGTAGCTGGAACAATCTTCGGTACATCAACAGTTGGTGGTTTGAATGCACTTAGAAAAGGTCTAGTTGATAAGGCTGGTTCAGGTGCTAACACTTCATGTTCTGCGGGTGGAACATCATGGGCTGCGGCAGCTGCATTAAAATCAGGTGGCACAGCTTGTGCGGATAGTACTGGTGCATCAATCTCAAGTACCACAAACAATACCGCAGCTAACCTCATAAGTGCCTCATCAACTTGTCTATAAAATATAATCTTTGTATTTTATAGACAAAAACCCCATATCAGGGGTTTTTGTTTTTTATAATATCTTCATTAAAACTTTAGAATTTCTTTTAAATTATTTTAACCCTCATGAGTACAATATTACTCATGAAAAAAATAATTATTATTATATTATTAACATTATCAATAAATGCAAAAGCGGAGACTTTTATAAATAGTCAGGTTATTCAAAATCAGTCTATTAATTGGAATAGGGCAGGAAGTCCATATATTATTAAGGGTTGTATTACTTTGTCTAATTCAACTTTAACAGTTAATGATGCAGAGATTATTTTTTATAATGGTTGTATAAGTTCAATACAAGGGACTTTTAGAGTATATAATTCAACTATAAAAGGGACATATAATAGATTTGAAAATAAGATATTACATTTCTCTAATTCGAATCTTTTATTTAAAAATGTTGAATTAGATATAGATTATAATATCTTTTTAGATCGCAGTTACGTAGATATAAAGGGTTTAAATGCCGTAGATAATAAATCAACGGAGCTGTTTTACATAGTAAATGGTGGAAATTTTACTATGGGTGATTCACACATAGAAGGCTATACGAGTGATGCTTTATTTTTATTTGGTGCTGGAAATATAAATATTTATAAAACTCTTTTTAGAAATAATAAAAGATCTATATACGCAAACTCAGTCAGATCATTTTATGTAAATTATAACGATTTTGAAAATAATGATGAATCTATTATTACAAATTTTACATATACCCCTTTATCGAAGGTTAATATAGATAATAATTATTTTTCGGGTAATCAATTAAATATAAGATCTGAATATACAGTAAAGAGATATTCATATAACAGAAATACATATAATATATGTTGTTCAAATATAATATTTATACCAGGAATGATGTCTAGTCGTTTATATGTTGATTCTTTTATATCTCAAAATCAACTTTGGGAACCAAATAGAAATGCTGATGTCAAAAAATTATTTCTTAATAATTTCGGGCAGAGTATATATAATGTATATGTTAAAGGTGTTATAGGTGTGACAAATTTATTTGGTCAAAATAAATATATAGATCAAAATATTTATAATAATTTTCTTGCTTATCTAGATAAGATGAAGAAAGATAAAAATATAAATGAATATAGAACTATGCCTTATGATTGGAGAATGTCACCAGATTATATTATTCAAAATAATAGTATAAATATAATAGATGCAATAAAGGATTTACAAAAAACATCTAAAACAAATAAAGTAACAATAATTACTCACAGTAACGGAGGGCTTGTGGCAAAGAAAATCATACAAACATTGAAAGATCAGGGTTTAGAAGATCTTATAGACAATGTTATATTTGTCGCTATGCCCGAATATGGCACACCTCAAGCCATAACAGCTTTATTGTTTGGTCACAATCAGTCTATATTAAATGGTCTTATATTAAAATCATCCACCGCTCGTGAACTGGGTGTAAACATGTTTACCGCCTATAATTTATTACCTTCAAATAAATATTTTGAATTAACTTATTTAAGTCAGGATAAAATAAATAAAATTTTAAATAAGGATATTAAGTTTAATAAACTTTTATTCGAACAATCGAAGACATTTCATAATGAAATAGACAATATAATTTATCCAAAAAATATAAATATATATCAAATATTAGGAACGGGTTTAAACACGGTTTCTGATATATATGAATATGAAGAAGGCAAGATTTTGCCAGTATATAATAAAGATGGGGATGGTACAGTTCAGGATTTAGCCAGTTTGAGGTCCGGTACAAGTACATATATAGATTTGAAGAATACTTCGTATAAACATTTTAATATTATGAATAATAATGATGTCATATTTAATATTAATAATATTTTAAAAAGTAGAAGTAAAAATCTGTATACGGGATTAGACTATAATAAAATTATAAAAAATAATAATTATAAATTAATACAATTAACTAATCATAATAATGATTATAATTATGAACTTCTCTTTAATAAGAATCAGTTATACTTAGATAAAATAAATGTAAATAATATAAATAAATTGACAGCATATGCTGAGATTATAGAGTCGATAAAAAGTAATAACAGATTTGAGTTCTATGATAATGGCATAAATTATTTGTATGATACAGATTTTGATAATTTTAAAATTAATTCAAAGAAAGATGATGAAATAGATATTTCTGTATTAGAAAGAGGTTCAAGACCTTTGGAATTTGAAAATGTCCAACTCTTTCAGGGTATAAATATTGATTTCTCAATAAATGAAAGCGATAACACATTGAAAGCTTATTTACCAGAAACAGGGCAATCTATAATATATAAAGACAAAAATCTGTCTTCAACAACATCTGTAGGAGATACTTTACGATATATAAAACAATCAAATATAGATCAGGTGTTAAAAGATAAATATATAAAAAGACTTCAGAAGTATAAAGAAGATAACGATCAGAATTATCTACAAGAAACTAAAAATATGATTAAAAATGCAATCACCTCTATAAATAGTTTTGCCTACAGTGACAGTTTAAAAGCTAGGTATTCAAGACTTAGAGAAGGGTATATATACCTTAATTCTTTGTTGCTAAAACTATAAAATAATGTTAAAGTGTCTCACATGGTCTCGAATACCATGGGTAATGCGAAAGTATATAAATCCTATGTAGATACTTGGCCTAAATTAAAAAATAGTAACTTAACATAAATTACATATGGCAATTTCAAAAAACAAAAAAGTTGAAGTTGTAGAAAATGTAGCTAATCTTGCTAAAGATTCAAAAACATTAGTATTTATGAATTTTCATAAATTAAATGTTGCTGAAACAACAGAGGTTCGTAATGAACTTAGAAAATTTGGCATAGGCTATAGAGTTGCTAAGAAAACTTTGATCAAAAGAGCTTTATCTGATCTAGGTATAAAAGGTGATATGCCATCTTTGGATGGTGAAGTCGCAATAGTATACGGAACAGATCTATTAGCACCAGCACGTGAAATCTTAGAATTCACTAAAAAGTTTAAAACTAAACTTTCAATAATCGGTGGTGTATTTGACAATGAATATAAATCACAGGAGGAAATGATATCTATCGCTTCTATTCCAGATTTCAAAACATTGCAAGCTCAATTCGTTCAACTTATCAATTCACCTATACAACGTTTTGTATTGGCTCTTAATGCAATTGCAGATAAGAAAAACTAATACTCTATTATTAATAAGATAATTAAATAAATAAAATTATGTCAGAAGAAAATACAAATGTAGTTTCAACAGAAGAAATTGTTGAAACTCCAGCTCAATTCAAAACAGTAGTTGATGCTATAGAAAAAATGACTGTTCTAGAATTACATGAATTAGTAAAATTCCTAGAAAAGAAATTTGGTGTATCAGCATCAGCGGTGGCCGTAGCAGCTCCCGCAGCAGGTGGTGCAGCAGCTGAAGAAAAAACATCATTTGATGTTAATCTAACAGATGGCGGTGCTAATAAAATAGCGGTTATCAAAGTAGTTAAAGAAGTTCTAGGTCTAGGTCTAAAAGAGGCTAAAGATCTAGTAGATGCGGCTCCATCAGTGTTAAAAGCTGGTATGAAAAAAGAAGATGCAGATGCTTTGAAAAAACAAATAGAAGAAGCAGGTGGTTCAGTAGAATTAAAATAATACTAATTTCCTCTATAAAAAACCCTAATTTATATAGGGTTTTTTATTTTGCCTTAAAAAATGATATATTTATTATATGCCTAAGAAGAAATCAGTAAAAAAGACAGTAAAAAAAACTATCAAAAAGAATACTAAGAAAAAAGTTATAAAAAAACCAGTCAAGACTTTAATCAAAGTTATACCAAAGGAAGTTATAGTAGATTCAAAACCTATTACAGGTTCAGAATTATTAGAAAATTTTTTAGGAAATCAGAACAAGGTTAAATTATGGAAAGTTTTTCTATTAAACACTTCTAGAGATTTTACTTTGAAAGATTTAATAAAATTAACCAGAATTAAAAAAGATGCTTTAATATTAGAATTGAGAGATATGATGAGACTGGGTATTATTAAGGCTGGTAAAAAAGATCATATTATATTATATAAGACGAATATTAATTTTCCTTTAATAAACGAAATAACAGAAATGGTTCTATCTGTTGTTCCAAGGTCGACCGATAAGATACTTGAAAGACTTAATCCTTTATCAAAACTTAAAACTGTTTTATTATCAGGTTTCTTTACAACACCATTGGGTAAAAATAGAAACAGTTTTTCATCATCAAATTCAAACATAGATCTATTATTAGTTTTTGAGAAAATTCCAGATAATATAGATAGAATCATATCCGAATTAGAGTTTAATATAGGTAAAGAATTAAGTTATTGTGCCTTAGATCAAAATGATTTCAGATACAGACATTCTATAGGTGATAAGTTAATAAGAGATGTATTGGATTTCGACCACATTGTAGCTATGGATAAGTTATCTTTCTTTAAATAATTATATGTTATAATTAATAGTGTAAATTATTAATTAATTATAAATAAATATATAAACAAAAGAAAATAAATATATGCCGACACAAATAATAAGTTCAGGGTTAGTAGGTAATGCTGTATCAGATTCATATTTTAGTGTTAAAGAAGCATTGCTTGGATATGGTTTATTGATAGTATTAGCAACAATAGTTTTTGTTGTTACTTGGGTTGCTGCAGATTATATAGGGAAATTAGTGAAAAAAATATTTGATAAAATAAAATTGGATTCAGCATTGAGACAAGCAGGGGTTCAAGATATTTTACATAAAGGTGGATTAAATTTAAATACAGGTATATTCTTTGGAGGTCTAATAAAATGGACAATAATAGCTGTCATGTTTCTAGCTATACTTCAAATGCTTGGATTGAGTGAAGTATCATTAATTATTGGTTCAATGATAGCCTTATATCTACCAAAGATAGTTATATCGATATTAATATTATTGGTTGCTTTCTTATTAGGTGATTTATTGAAAAAAGTTGTTACAACAGCAGCTGCAAATGCTCATCTTGCTTCAGCTAAGATGTTAGGTACACTTACAAAAAGTGCAATAATGGTATTCGCTGTATTGTCAGCTATGGTTCAACTAGGTATAGCTGTTACACTTATAAATACTATGTTTATAGGTTTAGTCGTTGCGACTTCATTGGCTGCGGGTATAGCATTTGGTTTAGGTGGTAAAGATATGGCTTCAAGAATTTTGAATAAAGCAGCTGAGGAATTAACACATAAAAAATAATCCGTATCAATAGAAAAAGCTTGACTTTATAAGTCAGCTATGCTAATATAGTAATTGTGAGTTGAGGTGGAGGAGTCGAGTAATCGACAAGACCATCTTGAATTCCAAACGAAATGTAAAGAAATCTCTAGCTTAGGCTGGGGTTTTTTTACTTTTAAAACAAAATATGTTTATAATATATAAGTATTCATTAACATAGTCGACTAGCCACTGCACTCACAATTACATTTCGTTTGGAGCTCGCATTAGGCTAGTCGACCATGGGTGTGAATACTAAAAGTAAAAGTAAAAAAAATACGGTTTTGAGTTTTCATATAATCTCTCTTTTTCCAGAGTCTTTTGATTCATATATAGATAAATCAATAATAGGTAAAGCTATTGAAAATAGAATAATTAGTATAAATTTTTATAATCCAAAAGATTATACGGATTCAAAATACAGAGTTGATGATAGGCCTTATGGTGGTGGACCTGGCATGGTTATACGTGCCGAGCCGATTGCTAAAATTCTGGAGAAAATTTTAAACAAAAAGAAAGTAGAAAAAAATAAAACATTAATAGTTTTTCTTTCTCCTCAAGGTAATCAATTCGATACAAATTTAGCTAAAAATATTTCAAAAAAATACAAAGATATAATAATAATCTGTGGCCGATATGAAGGTATTGATTCTAGGATAAAAAAGATCTTTAAGATGATTGATGTTTCTGTTGGTCCATGGGTAACAACCGGAGGGGAATTGCCTGCATTGATTATGATAGATGTCATAAGTCGTCAAATAGACGGTGTGTTAGGTAAGATAGAAAGTTTGGAAGAAACCAGAATATCCTCAGATGAGATGTATACAAGACCGGAAATCCTTGTGTATAAAGGAAAAAAATATAAAGTACCAAAAATATTATTGTCTGGTGACCATAAAAAGATAGAGGAGTATAGGGCTCAAACCAAGGCTAAAAAAGCCACAAAAGACATCTCTAAATAATCCACAAATTACCCACATAAATGAAGTTAAGTTAGATGCTTGACTTTATTTTCATTTCGAGTATAATAGACGACCATACAGTATGACAATAGAAAAGCCAAAAAAGCGGATATAAAACCTAGAACAAAAGTTCACAAGTTTAATGTCCGCTTTTAACTGAAAGCGGATTTTCCATGAAATTTGAAAATTACAAACCATCGTATTAAAGCAAAATGTTGAGTAAACATTTTGGCAAAGAAGATTTCTCAGGAAAGCCCTTCTTTGAAAAATATAGGTAAATATAGATGGGTTAATTAACACACATTTTCACGATTGTGGTATATGTATTTCCTAATAGAAATACAAGGGTGGACGGTGGATGCCTAGACACAACATGGCGATGAAGGACGTAGCACGGCAACGATAAGCCTCGGGGAGATGCCTAGCAATCGCTAATCCGGGGATTTCCGAATAGGGAAACCTATGAGAACTTGATTCTCATGTTTCAGCGTTAAGCTGATTCGCACACTCAGGGAAGTAAAACATTTCAGTACCTGAAGGAAAAGAAAACAAGCGCGTATGCGCACCATTTCCTAAGTAGCGGCGAGCGAAAAGGAAGCAGCCCAAACCGTAGCTTTCCGATGCATAACGTTTATTGATTTCGATCGATAGCGTAATGCATTGGGTAGCTTGGTGTTGTAGGGCAGTAGAAGAATATTTATTATTCAAAGAGTTACAAAGTATAATTTTAGCAGAATAAGCTGGAAAGCTTGACCCTAGCAGGTGATAGTCCTTTATGCGAAAAAATTATATCTCTTACTACTGTTCCTGAGTACCCCAGGACACGAATAGCTTGGGGGAATCCAGCAGTACTAACTGCTAAGGCTAAATACATGTTGTGATCGATAGTGAACTAGTACCGTGAGGGAAAGGTGAAAATTAGTCCGGAAGGACGATGAAATAATACTGAAACCGTCACACCTACAAGGAGTCAGAGCGGACTCTATTTATAGATGTTCCGTCATGGCGTGCCTATTGAAGAATGAGCCAACGAGTTGATATATATGGCCTGGCTAAGACCGAAAAGGTTGGAGCCGCAGGGAAACCGAGTACTAATAGTGCGTTTGTCTTATATATCAGACCCGAAGCCAATGCGAGCTTACCATGGGCAGGGTGAACTTTATCGAAAGATAAAGGGAGGCCCGAACCCGTATGTCGTTCAACTCATTGGGATGACCTGTGGTAAGAAGTGAAAAGCTAATCGAGCTTGGTAATAGCTGGTTCTCTCCGAAATAGCTTTTGGGTTAGCGTCACGTGTTCCTCTTAGGGGTAGAGCACTGGAAGAGTTCGACAGGGAGCAATCTCGCGAACTCTATCAAACTCCGAATACTAAGAGTTAATAGCGTGGCAGTTAGACCGTGGGGGCGAAGCTTCACTGGTCAAAAGGGAAACAGCCCAGATCCATATTTAAGGTCCCTAAATCTATGCTCAGTGCAAGTAAGGATGTAAGATTTCTTTGACAATGAGGAGGTTTGCTTAGAAGCAGCAATCCTTTAAAGATAGCGTAACAGCTCACTCATCAAGAGATTTTGCGCCACAAATAATCGGGGCTCAAGCATAGTACCGAAACTTGGGGTTTGTATGTTCTTCGGAACATATGAGCGGTAGGAGAGTGTTTGCATCGCGTTGAAGGAGAAGGGGTGACCCACTCTGGAGCATTGCAAAGTAAGAATGTTGGCACAAGTAACCACAATCGATGTGAAAAACATCGACGCCGAAAGATCAAGGTTTCCTCAGCTACGATTGTCGACTGAGGGTTAGTCGGGCCTAAGGAGATGGTGAGAACCGAATCCGATGGACACATGGTTAATATTCCATGACTTTTGTGCAGAATGATGGAGTGACGGAGTGTAGTATATAATGCTGGTTATTGAATTCCAGTTTGGGTTATAAGGTAGAAGCTTAGGCAAATCCGGGCTACTGATTTTAATATCGATACCAAGTAACTTGACGTAAGTTTATAAAGCACGCTTCCAAGAAAATCTTCTAAGTTTATCTGTACAAAAACCGTACCGCAAACCGACACAGGTGATCAGGTCGAGTAGACCAAGGCGAACGAGTG
>CAYZIG010000014.1:0-14760 GCA_964478465.1 uncultured Candidatus Saccharibacteria bacterium
GGTAAGAGTAGTGGCGCCTTTTGTTCACCTATGACAGGCGTGCCTACATATGTGATGTTGAATCATACAGACAAGCTGAATGATGTAGCCACACTTGCTCATGAGATGGGTCATGCCATACATTCTGATTTATCAAAAACTCAAGATCCTGTTTATCAAGAATATTCTATATCAGTAGCTGAAGTAGCATCGACTTTTTTTGAAAATGTATTATTTGATAATTTATTAGAAATAGCCAAGCCTGAAGAAAAAAGAGATTTGATGATTACAAAGATACAAGACAATGTGTTTTCAATATTTGCTCAAATAGCATATTTTAAATATGAAGAAAAAATACATGAAGCAATAAATAAAAGAGGTTATGTATCGCATGAAGAATTGGCTGAGATGTTTGCTGATTGCCGTCGCTCTTATGTTGGTGATGCTGTGGATGTAAACACCTTGGATGGATATGCTTATGTATACATCTCACATTTTCGATCATTTTTCTATGTATATACATATGCATACGGACAACTTATATCAAATGCATTATATGAAGAATATAAAAAAGATAAAAATTTTGTAGAGAAAATTAAAAAGTTTTTGAGCGCTGGTGGATCTATGTCACCTGAAGACATATTTAAGAGCATCGGTATAGATACGACAAAACCAGATTTCTTTTTGAAAGGTTTGAAAAAAATAGAGAAGGATTTGAGTGAGGTGGAGAAGTTGTTTTAGATATGATTTGATACACATGTTAAAATATTAAAATAGAAAAAATAAATATCTATATAGATGGAAATAATTTATACAGATCTGCTAAAGAAAGAGGTTTCTCTATAAATTATAAAAACTTTAGGAACTGGTTAAGACAAAAATATAATACTAATAATGTATATTTATTCATCGGTCTGGTTCCAAGTAGAGTTAAATATTATGAGTATTTACAAGAATGTGGCTTCATCTTAATCTTTAAGCAAACTATATCTGTAGGTGAGGTTGTAAAAGGTAACTGTGATGCAGAAATGGTATTGAAAGCAACATCAGACTTTTATGAAAAGGCTTTTGACAAATGTATTTTGATTACAGGTGATGGTGATTTTGGTTGTCTTGTTGAATTTATGAAAAATAATAATTCATTAAAATTAGTTATAGCCCCAGATGAAAATAAATGCTCTATATTAATAAGAAATAAAGATGTAGAAATAACATTTTTAGATCAACTGTATCATAAATTTTGTTCAACTGACATGTAAAAAGAAAAAAGCCCTCGATATGGACGTATCCATATAAAGGTCTTTTTCATAGTGATATAAGTATTATATCAAATTCAATATACTTGTCAAATGTAAAGCAATAAATAAAAAAGTCCCCAGGTCTCGAGGTCATGCTTGGAATGCATATTCGAGAACTGGGGTTTTTGGGTCCTTACGGCCACTCTTTTGTGAATTGTTCCGTTGGCGGTATACCTAACGGTTCATTTTGGAGTCGGACCCGCGGCGGCGGCGGGGTCAGTCAATGTTTGTTATTGTGGCTCTTGGCCATGTGTTATATAATATCACAACTACAGATAAAGTCAAGTCTAACCAAGAACTATTACGAAACATCAATACAAACCTTAAAACCTGTCGACATAGCTCATAAAATCATGTATAATCATAAATCTATGAAAGAAACTATGTCGTCCCATGAAATAAGACAAAAATTCCTAGATTTTTTCAAAAATCAAAATCATCATATATTAAATTCAGCACCGATTATCCCCGAAAACGATTCATCAGTGCTTTTTAATATAGCCGGTATGCAACCCTTAGTACCTTATCTATTGGGTCAAGAACACCCACAAGGTAAAAGACTTTGTTCTATACAAAAATGTATAAGAACTATAGATATTGAAGATGTGGGTGACAACAGACATCTTACTTTCTTTGAAATGATGGGAAACTGGTCTTTAGGTGATTATTTTAAAAAAGAAGCTATAGAATGGAGTTTTGATTTATTAACAAATAAAGAATATGGTTTTGGTTTAGATGCAAATCGTCTATATGTAACCTGTTTTGAAGGTGATGAAGATGCTCCAAAAGATGAAGAATCAGCAGAGATATGGAAAAATATATTTGAGAAAAATGGCATATCAAAAAATCGTATATATTTCTTGCCAAAGAAAAATAATTGGTGGAGTGCGGGAGATAATGGACCTTGTGGACCAGATACTGAGATGTTTTATGATACAACAGGTAAATATACAGAAGGTTTGTCATTCGATGAATATATAGAGAAAGATGACAGAGGAGAAGTTGTCGAGGTTTGGAATGATGTGTTTATGGAATATTTAAAAAAAGATGGGAAGATTGTTGATAAACTTAAAAATAAAAACGTAGATACAGGTTCAGGTTTTGAAAGAATAGTCATGATGGTACAAGGTGTAAATTCTGTTTTTGAAACTGATATATTTAAACCCGCTATAGATAAAGTTCAATCTTTGAAATCAGAAGATATTAATATAGCAGAATTTGAACAAGTAAAATCAACTCGTATTATAGTTGATCATGTTAGAACAGCGGTTATTATGTTGGCTGATGGTGTAGAATTTTCAAATACAGATAGAGGATATATACTTCGACGTTTGATACGTCGTGCACTTCGTCATGCTGATGTATTAAAACTTCCTGAAAATTCTCTATATATGATAGCTGATACTTTTACAGATTATTATAAAGATATTTATGAAAACATTGCTCGTCAAAAAGAGACTATAAAAGTAGCGATAAATGCAGAAGAAAAAAAGTTTAGAAAAGCACTTATACAAGGTATAAAAGAATTTAATAAAATAATAGAATCAAACAAAGAAGGTAATATAGAAATGATAGACTCACAAAAAGTTTTTACACTTTTTGAATCATATGGTTTTCCTATTGAGATGATTGAAGAATTGGCCAAAGAAAATAAATTATCTATAAATAGAACAGAATTTGATCAACTGTTCGCTATACATCAAGAAAACTCTCGTGCTGGAGCAGAAAAGAAGTTTAAAGGAGGGCTTTCGGGTGATGGTGTGATAGAAACTCGTTATCATACAGCTACACATTTACTTCATCAGGCTTTAAGACAAGTATTGGGTGAGACAGTTGGTCAAAAAGGCTCAAATATAACAACAGAAAGAATGCGCTTTGATTTTTCATATGATAGAAAACTTACTGATGATGAAAAACAAAAAGTAGAAGATATTGTAAATGAAAAAATACAAGCCGCTTTACCTGTAAAGATGGAGATTTTACCAAAAGAAAAAGCTATAGAATCAGGGGCTCTTCATTTCTTTGCTGATAAATATGGTGATATGGTAAATGTTTATTATATAGGTGATTCATTGAATGATGCATTTTCAAAAGAATTTTGTGGTGGTCCACATGTTGAAAATACTTCAGAGTTAGGTCATTTTAAGATTGTAAAAGAAGAAGCGGTGAGTCAGGGTGTGAGAAGGATTAAGGCGGTGCTAGAATAGTTCACTCTATGGTGGTAAAATATAGGGATAATGAAAGAATCTGAATCATCCCAAGCATTATCAAGAGAGAATGTTGAAAATATTATTCCTCATAAAGATAAGCTATTTGAACATATTGTTGATAATTTTTTGAATCTAGATGAATACGACAGAAGGACTGTGTTATTAAGGGTGTTCGAGTATTCTGCTGATGATGGATTTATGTTGGCTGATAAATTGAATCTATCAGGATCTGAGATTGTCGACGTAATAACAAGTCCTAATTTTGTAGAAAAACATAGAAAGCTGATGAAAAGTCTGAGACATCAGTTGTCGATGTATTCTAGTTTTGTGACACCTAGTGACTATGAAAATCTTGATAAGATTATGGATTTAGGTGAGGTGTTGAATGATGATGATAAATTTGATGAGTTTAGTGAGAAAATTATAAATATAAGAAAATATAAAGTGTCCGCAAGATCTAAACCTTTCATCGATTTGATTGATAATTATTATTTGAATTTTATAAAAAGTCTTAACCCTGAGGAAAATATAATTAGAGGGGAAGAACCTAGTAAAATTATGTTTGATATTTTTATGAGACAGTTCCAGTTTGCTACAAAAAAGTTTTTCTATACAAGGGATGTTCAGTATAAGATTATGGATATATTTTCCATAGATAAGGACAGGTTGGCGGATTTATTAAAACAAAAAAAAGTAAGTAAGAAGATTATAGAAAATATTTTTTCTGAACAGTTTTTGTCTACAGAGGATATAGAGGTATTATCATCTAAGTTAGGTATAGATAAAAAAGCTCTCGAGTCAACCAGAAAAAAACCATATTCAGAGTTTTATTATGCAGTTAAGGATGCTACTAAAAGAGAGATATGTGATGAATTGTCTCAAAAACTAGAACTTAAATACGGAAGGGGTCGTGTTGATATTTTAGAAAATGAAAAGGGTGAGCTATGTGTTGAATCAAAACAAAAAATGGAAGTAGATGAGGATGGTAAAAATAATGATGTACAATTTGAGATTGAAACACAAGATTTTATCGAAAAATATATAAAATTAGAGTCAAAAAAAATTGATGAAGTATTATCTAAGTCACCGGTAAAATTTGAATATGCTTTTATTCTATCTCTAGATTTATATGATAAATATGATTATTTTAATAAATTAGAAGAGGTATTTTATGTTTTTTTAGATTCGACAAATCAAGGTGATAGATTTTCTAGTATTAAACCAATGAAGATATTAGAAATTATGAGAAAAGAAAGAGATTTAAGTAAAGAAGATGTGGGGAGGTTTATAGATGCACTTAGTCAAAAAGGCTCTAAAGATCCCACTTCTGATGCTGTAATTACTTCTGTTGCAGAAAACAATGTGGAGAAATTTAGGGAATTAATCGAATTAAAAATATTAAAAGAAAATATTTATAGTTCAAAGATTAAGGAAATTATTGAAAATATTGAAAATTCTCAAAACCCTAAAATATTTTTTGAGATATTTATTGAAACATTAAAACAAAAAAAAGATCAAGCTATTTTTTTAGATAATAAGATATTGGATACCCTTATCAAATATGACAAATCTATCCTGGATCATCTGATAGAATTGGAATTAAATTTAGATTCAAATTCTCTAAGTTCGATAAATTATTTCATACAAAATTCAGATGATAATAAAGCTATTAGTAATCTAGTTGAAAAGATTAAAGATAAAGGAGATAAAAAATATAAAACTTTTATAGGTGCTATAAGAAAAGAAAACCTTATAAAGATTCATAAGATGGTGCCAGATATGGTAGATTTTTTAATAGAATCTAAAGATAATGTACAATATTTTTTTGATAAACTATTAATAGATCATATCTTATTTAAAGATTCTATAGATAAATTATTATTATTTTTTGAAAAGGAAAATACCAGATTGGTTACTGTGGATTATTATTTATTGAATAAAGATTATGATGAAGTATTTGATATAATTAAAGGTGAGTTAGATTATCTTCAAAGTTCTGATATACACTGGGACACTATAGCAACTGCAGATTATGGTATTGATAAAATAGGTGGTGAAGATTTTAAAAATATCAATATCAAAGAACTCAATCTCATTGATGATAGGATATCTAAGTTTAGTTATTTTTCAGAATCCTTCATAAAAGACAAAATAACAGATGATTTACCTAATAATTTAAAGGAATTAATGAAAGATGTTGTACTATTTTTATCTAAGACAAAAGGAACTGATATATCTGTTAAGATAGCTGTTGCTTTAAAAGATCCTGTATTACAAAGAGAATTACTTAATACCGCTAACTATCAAAGTCATGGCTATAATAGATATTATAGTATTTTCAATGAATTCATACTCTCTGCTGTATTAAAAGATTATAAGTATTTTGAAGAGGTTCTAAATAGTGTTGTTAAGAGTAATCACACCAATTCTTTAGAATACTTAACTAAAAACATATTAGATGATTGCCACTATGATCCAAATATAATAGAGATTATTTTAAGGGTTTACCAGAATAATGGCTATATGTCATCGCTTAAATATTTTTTAGACAAAGAAGGTCTGAATAAAGATAATATGCATAAATCTAAAGATATATATATGCTAATATGTAAATATTGGTTGCTGGACGGTTTATCTAAAGATATAGATGGAGGTAACTATAGTACCAAAACCGTTATTAGGTTTGCAGGAATAATGGAAGATATTGATATGTTGAAGAAAATATTCTATATCTTAAAAGATAAGGATGATTATTTGGCTTTGGCAGACGAATGTTTGAATGCAATAAATAAAATTCAAAATAAAGAAAAGAAAGAATTGAACATAGGAGAGTCAGAGCAATCATATATAGATATGTATCGAATTGTAAACAATCCCACTCAAGAAGATTTAAATAAGTGGAATGCAGAACAGTCAAAGCGTGGATTAAACAAAGATGGCGGTAAAACTCTTTCTTATTTTTTGAAAAAGATGATTACAGAATCACCTAAAACTTTATTTGGTAACATAGTTGCTAAAACTGACGAGACAAGTCCTAAGAAGATGAATTTGTTGTTGATAAGATTGTTTCCAAATATTTTAAACAATAAACAAAAAATTGAGGACAATGGTCGTGGACTCAGTGGATTTTTTGATCAACTGTTTGGTAAAAATTATAAACTTGATTATTTAAAATCTCCTGGCAGTTCAAGAAAGAATAATTATTTGCAAGAAAACTCTTCTACACTTATGTGGGGAGGTGACCCCAGATATGCTGAGTCAGAATTATCAAAAGTTGAAGTTATAAGTACTTCAGAGGATGTCTTTACATTTCAAGCCTCTGAGTGTTTTTTATCATTAGATCGCATGGGTGGTAATTGGGGTAAAATACCTTTAAAGATAAATGATAATGATATTATTATAGGTAATGATATTGAAGTTAAAATTGCCGAACTAAGGGGTGTTCAAGGTAAGATTGTTATTTTGAAACCATTATTATCGAATGTTGATATATCTTCTATTGAAGCCTTTGATAGAAACGGGGCACCTATTATTGATATAAATATACAAGAAAATATTGATGGGACAATACTTGTTAATCTTGGTAAATCTGGGGATATTGAATCCTTAAAATATAAATATAAAACAACAAGCTCTCTAATAGATGCTGATATATCTAGTGAAGAGTTTGAACAATTCAAAGAAAATCTATCTGAGACTTTAAAATCTAATTCCGAAAAAGTTTTAGAGAGTAAAATAACATTACCTGCTGAAGTAAATCTCTTTCTAGAAAGTATAAAAGATTTATCACCGATAGATAAAGTAAAAGAGATTGAGAAATATGTAAGAGAAGTGTCTTATTATGATTTTGATAATGGTGAGGTTAATAAAGATAAATTTGGTAGATCACCTGTGGAATTATTCACCATTATGCAATTTAGAATGGAAGATATCAAAAAGAAAAAGAAGGAGCTAGCTGGACAGTTATCAGGTAAACTTTTTGCCGGTGTTTGTGCAGATTTTGCTAACCTAACAGCTTTGATATTTAGATCTGCCAGTATCCCTTCTGGTGTATCAACAGGTTTTTTGCAAAATGGGAATAAGGCAACCTTGGCGGATGCTCATGGTTTATGTGTTATACCATGGCCCACTAAAAGTGGTGAGATTGAATTAATCGAGATTGATGGCACACCAGGTGGTGTTACCGATGAAGAAAAGGAAAAATTAAAAAGATTTAGATTGCCTGACATAGAAACAAGAATCAGAGAAAAAGGTAAAAACAATCAAGAACTTGATATAAGGTTATCGGAAAGATTATCTAATCTCGAGAAAATTATACAATATGGTGATCCTGATATAATTAAAAGAATAAATATAAAAGAGCTGTCTAGTATCATAGATTCCATATTTGCAAATGAAAATGGAAGTTACCATGTACAGATGATCGAATTAGTCTTATCAGCAGTAAGGTATTCTCCTCTAAGTAAACTTATCTTTTCTGAAGGTAAAGAAAATATTGAAAAATTAAAAACATTTATTGAAATGCAAATTGATATTTTCAAAAAGAAAACAAGTACAAAGGCACAAATAGGCAGAGATTTTGATTTAATAAAAATGATAGAAGAATATGGAAATGCATATTCAAAAGATAGGGAGGTATTATCAAAAAAAGATGCTTATGATTTATTGGGTAAGATTATAGATCTAGTTGGTGGTTCAATGAATGAGTTTGAGACAAGAGCTGCAAAGTTGACTATAAATTACTTAAGGGTTAAAAATCAAGTTTAAAATAACAAAAGAAGAAGCAGTGAGTCAGGGTGTGAGGAGAATAAAGGCAGTGTTGGAGTAAAAGAAAATCGGACCCTTTCGGGTCCTTGTGGGGAGGGAGGTTTATACCTCAACCTCCTTTCCGTCTTGGATTATGGTAACCTCTTGGTCCCAATCATCATGGTCCATAGGACGGATTATTCTTACTCCTGCCGCTTCTAGAGTGGGACGGTGCCAATCTAGCTCACCCTTTTCGTTGTAGCAAACCTTTCTCCTTTCACTGGAGTTTTTCTCTTTTGCCACGATGAGAGCTCCAGGCTTACCGTGGAATCGCCAGATGTAGTCAGCATCTAAGAATTCATTGGTGTCAAACTCAGCGGATTCCCAGGTGAAATCCTTGAAGCGTCTCCTAAGGTGTGGCAAAGGGTTGACCTGGAGTTCATTAACTCCTTTGATGAATCTATCAATTGCAGACATTGCATAGCCGAGATTGTAGAGTTCACCTTCATAATCTTCTTCCGGTGTGTCCCCAATGATCATTGTGTTGTGACAGTCCTTAGGGTCCTTATTGGCAAGGAGATAGTCCATGATTTCTAGTTCGGTGTGTATGTGCATAGTTGTTTTGGTTGTTAGTGTGCGTTCGGTATACATAATATACTTTTTATAAAATAATACTTATTTATATATGTCAATGTGTAATAAAAATCATAAAAAATAAAAAAACCTTTGTAAAATAAGGCGTTTTTATTTTTTAAAAATGTAATAAAAAGTTACAGACTTTAATTATCTCCTAACTTTTTATACAACATTTTAAATATATGTTCTTGAAAATCAGCTATTGTTTTACTTTCTATAACTAAAGCAGTCTCTGAATTATAATCTATAAAAGCAACTCTATCACCATATATTATTTGTGTAATATTGTATTCAAATTTTCCAAAATCTTCTGGCATTATTTTTATAAATCTGTCTATTTTCTTCTCTTTATTTTTGAAGGTTTGTTCATTGGTTATAACTAATCTCTCAAGTTTTTTACGATCACGTATTTGTTTATATGTTCTTGGTAAATATTTATCTCTTTTTTCATTACCATCCACGTTTGAACTATATCTATAAAAAGTCTCTCCGTGTTTTAAACTTCTCACAACATCATCGAAAACTCTCTTTGTACCATCTTTACCTTCCATGAATTTTATTTTTGGTTTTTTATTATTTGTTGCGTAACTATCTTCAAGATCAGGTAATAGTTCGAAGAATTGATATTTTAAGTCATCAAAGATTGATTCAAGTCTGTTCGGAGCCTCAGCAACATACATGATGGTTTTATCTTTTTGTGTTTGACTGATAAGTTTATTTTCTAAAAGCCCGGGCAATGCTTTGTATACAAGTGGTCTGTGTATACCGGTTTTTTCTGATATTGTTGTAATGTTTGACGGTCCAAGATCGAGTAAAGCCAGGTAAATAATACTTTCATTTTTATTTAAACCAATTTTTTCTAAAAGTTTTGCTTGATTCATATTTTTGATTATATCATATTTGTGTTTTTGTTTTTGTAAATAAAAGTTGGCACCATGGTTAGTGGTGCCAGGGGTAGTGCTTTAATACCACTTCGCATCATATATTCCCCCGATGTCGTCAGCTCCGGTCTTCCATTCTTCCTTTGGGGTGTTTTTGATATTCTCAATTCTTTTAGGTTTTTCAAGTTTGAGATATGTATTTTTATCATCTTCTAAGAATCTTGCAGCCAGCAGTTTGACAATCTCTGGGGCTTTAGCGTCTTCTGGTGTTTCTGTTTCTACCACATCCGCTCGATCAATCAATCCTCGACCACTCTCATAATCGTCCATCACTCTGATTGTTATAATCTTACCATTTTCTAAGTCGATGATGTAATATTTGTCAACTTCATGATGTCTTTCTATGTAAATTTTTGCAATGATTTTCATGTCGTTATGTTTTTTGTTGGTGTTTTCCTGTTTCGTCCTTTTGGACTCATCAGCGAGAGCGCACACTCTCGGACAGATAGGGGTTTTAAGGTTGACCCGTAACCTGGTGGATTTACCACCATGTGCCTGGTTCGATCAGGTGCTCTGATAGGTACAGTTCATTCTCTTTTTTAAGAGCGAACCACTCTATTTCCGAGCCCTCGTTTTGATGGGTTTTTAAACCCACCAGCTCTGGTCTTCTCATAAGATCACAAGAGCAGAGGAATTGATCGACGATTGATGGCAATACGATTGGGTTGTCGTAGATATTAACACTCTCGGTTGCCCAGAGAGCATCTTTATCCTTTGCTATGACGACCTGTTCGGTTTTGTATCGACCTTCGAATTCTTCACATGTGTAATCCATCAGAACTATTGTCCTCTGGTCCATGAGTAAGATCCGAAATCTTGTTTTAGTGATTGTCACAGCTGGATATTTAACCTCGAAGTTGATGATGGCGGCGAATCGGGAGGTGGTGTGTTGTGCGGTGTTCATACGATTTATATATTAAGGATTTTACAAAATAATACTTATACATATATGTCAATATGTAACAAAAAATATACAAACTAGAAAATACCTTTATACATAAAGGTTAAAGTTGTTTTAGAAACATGTAATAAAAAGTTACAGGTTGAAAATTTAAAGCAGCATCACAGGGTGTCGTGATGCTGGGTGATTGAGACTATGTCTCTTTAATAAATGCAAACGGGTGAATCGCTGTGGTTCCATTCTTCATTCCTTTTTCAAAAACCTCATGATGTGTTTCTATGGTCAACAAAGGTCCTCCCGGATGAATTATCGGTCCTTCATCTAAAGGTTTTTCGTCTCTGCTCCAACCGTGGTAACTTTCTCTTTGTGGCGGTCTATTTGTGATTGTAAAGATAGCTTGGCGTTTTCCTGACCAGTATTTTATTTTTATAGGATCCATCGCTATTGTTAACCAGCTAGGTAAACTCTGCACCTGTACGAAGATCTGAGGACCTGTTTCTGGTGGGCAAAGTTTTAATCCACACTCTAAGGCACGTTGAAAAAATATTTTCAGATCTTCATACTCAACCCATCCACCTTTAAAGTTTAGGTCTCTAGGCGTGACTATTGCTATAGAGACTTCTCTATTTTCTGGCTCGGGGATGTATAGAGGGGATGAGAACATAGGTTCTGTACAATCAATATTTATATCTCTGTATGACCAATGTTTGGTCGCCTTGTCAAAATCCTCCAAGGTTTTATATTGATTACCAAGTGTTACTTTAGTCCAGGTCGGGAATATCGGTTTCATTGTCTTTATGTTGTTGTTGGTTCGTGTGGTGACGCTTTATCACCTTTATGAGTATATGCTTTATAGATATATTTATTATTTTTTAGATGAGTATTTGTAATAATTTATACTCTTGTTTTAAATAATTGTTATGGTATCACCATAAACAATATTCGAAATACTGTAACTTTTTGTTACGTTTTAAAAAAGTTAATGTGTTTATTTTGTAAGTTAATTTCAAATATGGGTAAAAAAAGTTACATATTGACATATATATTCAAGTATTGTTATGTATTTTGACTATACTGTTGTTATAGAAAGCAATATGAAAAAAGAACAATTAAAACAGCTATTAAACTTCTGCATAGATTCTCATACCGATAGACCTTTAAAATCATCTAAAGCATTTAGAAAATGGGATAGAAAAACCCTATATGCTATACATCCAATATGGTGTGCCATGACATTATTAACAGAAACTAATCTACCTGAGAACATTAGAAATAAAGGTTATCAGATTCTGATATTGCACGATATATTAGAAGATACTGATATTGATGATCTAAACGGCATTGTTTCTGAAGATGTTATCCAATCAGTTAAAGATATGACCTTTGAATCGTCTGCTGATGAAATGAAAATGATTTGGGATATGAATGTGTTCATTAAACTTCTTAAACTGTACGACAAGGTTTCAAATTTACTTGATGGAACCTGGATGGATGATGAGAAGGCAAATAAATACAAATGCTATGTAATAAGACTTTGCAGAGCTGTAGAGTTAGCCTACGGGGATCTAAACATAATTAAGATAGCAAGATCTCTGTGTGAATAATTTTTAAAGGAGGTGTTGTCAAGTATCACCTCCATCTAATCAGACCAATGAATGATCGTTGGTCTGTAAGATAAAAAATATGAAAAATAAAAAATATCCAATTATATGTTTTGAGGGTGTCGATGGAAGTGGAAAAACGACATTATCAAAATTATTAACAAAAAAACTTAAAGGTCGGTATATAAAAAGTCCTCCTGACAGTATAGCGAAGACGCGAAAACTTATTGGTGATGCGAATGATGATATAACTTTCCATCACTATGTATTTGGTAATTCAGCAGCAGGAATCTTGGCACGAGATACATCTAAATATAAATCAGTATGCTTAGACAGATATCATTATTCGACGAGAGTATATCATCATGAGGTCTTGAGAAAAGGTGGAAAAATACCAGATCTTCCTAAAGAGAATCTGGTTATTTATTTATATGCTGATTGGCAAATAATAGATAGTAGACTAGAAGATCGAGGTGATAGAAAAAAACATGAAAATCTTAAAAATCTAAAAAAAATACATAAAAGATATATAGATTTATTTAAGGATAAGAAGAATATATTGTTTATAGATACAGGCAAAAATAATATAAACGAATCATTAAAAATGATAATTGATAAAATAAACAATGAATAATAAATTACTAAAAGTCGTTATAACCGGTGGACCTGGTAGTGGTAAAACTTCAGTTGTAAATAAATTAAAGTCGTTAGGTTATAGAATTATTCCAGAATCTGCAAATATAGTAATCAGCATGTACAAAATTAAACCTTCTGGATATAGACAGAAAAAAATAGAACTTAATCAGCTGTATTTAGAAGACATGATTAAAAAAGAATCAGGTATCTTTTTTCTCGATCAGGGTTTGATAGATATAAATGTATATAATAAGTTAAATAACTGTAAACCTGTAGCAAAAAAAGTAATTTGCGAATCAGGTTATTATAACAAAGTTTTTGTCTTGGATAATTTAAATAAAAAATATTATCCAAATAATCGTGAGGAAAGTTATACCTTGTCTAAAAATATTAACAAAAAAATAATACAAGAATACCATAATTATGGTTTTGAGATTATAAAAGTAAAAAAAAGTACCATTAACAACCGAGTAAAATTTATTATTAATAATATATAAAAACAAAAATATGAATCAAGAATATATAGAGACATTATTACAAACTAAAAAAGGTAACTTTATAATAAGAGTCTATAAAGATGAACTTAATAGAGAAACCACAGTTTTATATACCACAGGTTTAAATACAAATAAGCCGGTATTGTTGAGAATACACAGTGAGTGTTTAACAGGAGATATATTTCATAGTTCTAGATGTGATTGTGGTGAACAATTAGATAGATCATTAGAACAAATACAACAAAGTAAAAATGGAATGCTTATATATTTAAGACAAGAAGGTAGAGGCATAGGTTTATTTGAGAAAATGAAAACTTATAAATTACAAGATCAAGGTTACGATACATATGAGGCAAATGTTGCTTTGGGTCATAAACCTGATGCAAGAACTTATGAGTGGGTGGATAAAATAATCAAAGATTTTAAAATAAAAGAGATAGACTTAATAACTAATAATCCAGATAAAATAAGAAATATAGAGAGTTTCGGGATAAAAGTTAGAGGTAGGGTAGATTTATCTATAAAACCTAATGAATATAATATTAGATACTTTGATACAAAAAGACTAAAATTTAATCATTTGCTATAATAAACCCATGAATCCAAACACAAACCCACAAGAAAATTCACAAATAGAAAACAAAGACAATAAATTAGAAATAGAAAGAAAGTTTAAAATTAAACATTTACCAGAAAATCTTGATCAATACCATCATGATGAAATAAAACAAGGTTATGTATATACAGGTGAAGATGGAAGAGAATTTAGATTGAGACAGAAAAGTGATAAATATTATACAACCTTTAAACAAGGATCTGATTTATCACGTAAAGAAACTGAACAAGAAATAGATAAAGAAAAATTTGATCTTATGTGGCCTCTTACACAAAATAAGAGATTGGAAAAAACTAGATATTATATACCTTATGATAAATATATTATCGAGGTTGATATTTATAAGGGAAATAACGAAGGACTTGTTATTGCAGAAGTTGAATTCGGTACTGAAGATGAGGCTAAAGAATTCGTTGCACCTGAATGGTTTGATCAAGACGTAACTTCAAATCCAGAATATAAAAATAGAAATCTTGCACATAAAGAAAATACTACAGAAGATGTTTACGATTTAGAAAAAGGATTGGAAAAATTGGGTGAAATGGTAAAGGAAAAAACATCTGAAAAAGATACTCCTATAATAGTTGAAATAGCGGGAGGTTCTGCATCTGGAAAAACTTCAGCTGTAAGTCAAAAACTTAAAGATATGTTCGGTGATGATGCGATGATATTTTCTATGGATGACTATTATCGAGGTCG
>CAYZIG010000015.1:0-4491 GCA_964478465.1 uncultured Candidatus Saccharibacteria bacterium
CATAAAGAAATTCTAAAAAAATCTACTTCCACCAACCCCTACAAAATGCTATACTATCCACATGATAATAAACTTTTACGGCAATCAATTTACAAAATTACAAGTGGGTGACACGGTGGTAGCTCTGGACCCATTTAAGGGTGTAAAATTCGGTGCAGATGTTGTCTTACAATCAACTTTACATGAAGACATGTCAGCAGGGGCTGATTTATTTTATGGAAATAAAGTTCCATATATAATCAAAGGACCAGGTGAATATGAGATCAAAAATATATTTATAAAAGGTCATGAGACTTATAGCAATTATGATGGTATGGATCATTCTGCAGGTACTACTTATTATGTATTTGAATTAGATGGTATTAGAATATTATTTCTAGGTTCTATAGCTAAAAGTGATAAGAAGATAAATATAGATGGTGATATAGATATGGTTTTTATACCTATAACAGGTGACGGTCGTTTTTCTCCGAAAGATGCAGCTGCATTTTTGAATGATATAGATTGTAAGGCGGTTGTTCCTATGGGCTTCAAAGATGTTAAAGATAAAAGCATACAAGAGTTTATAAAAGAAATAGGTGCCGATCCCAAAACAGATATACAAGACAAACTTACGATAAAGAAGAAAGAATTAGAGAATTTAGATCAAAAATTGTATATAATAAAGTCATAATAAATTAAATTAATAAAAATAATATGAGTACTATTTCATATAGAAAAGAAGCATTGCATCATAGAATACATAAACATGCTAGAGCACATATACATAATATGCGTCAAAAATCAGATACTCATAAAAAAGTCTATTCATTCTTAGTAGCTTTTATTTTAACTTTTATGGTATTTATGCTATGGTATTTCTTGTCATTACCAAAAATCTTAGAAACTTATAGAACAAATAAGGCTGAAGTTGAAAGACTAAATGATAATCCTTTAAATAAGTTTAAAGAGATTTTCAGAGGTAAGGTAACACAAAATTCAAATATAAATAATATAGAAATTACACAATAAACAAATAATAAAATATGTCACAAGAAAGTTTATATACAAATAGAGTTTTCACTAGTTCATTATCAATGCATATAGGTCAAGAAGTTGAGATCTTTGGCTGGATACATGTTCGTCGTGATCAAGGTAAAATGATTTTCTTAGAGATAAGAGATAAAGACGGTTTGATACAAGCTGTTGTCTTACCAAATAAAACAGAGGCTCTTGAAGTTGCAAAAAAGATTCGTGATGAATTCGTGGTTAAGATTAAAGGTATTGTAAATAAGAGACCTGACAGGAATGTACAAGCTGATGTATTTAATGGTGATATAGAACTTGAAGTAAATGAAATAGAGATAATAAATGAATCAGAGACTTTACCATATAATATTCATGATTCAAAAGAAGTTAATGAAGAAGTAAGATTAAAATATAGATATCTAGATCTAAGAGGTAAAAGACTTCATGACAATATAATAATGCGTGATAAAGTAATCTCTTTCTTTAGAGATTATATGCATGAGAATGGTTTTATAGAAATAGAGACACCTATACTTATGAAAGGTACACCAGAAGGTTCAAGAGAATTTTTGGTTCCATCAAGATTACATAATGGTAATTTTTACGCTTTACCTCAATCACCACAACAATTTAAGCAATTGTTAATGGTTTCAGGCTTTGAAAGATATTTTCAAATAGCTAGATGTATGCGTGATGAAGATCAAAGAGGAGATAGGCAACCTGAATTCACTCAACTTGATTTTGAGATGTCATTTATAGATCAAGAGACCATACTTCAATATACAGAGAAAATGTTTATTGAATTAGTTAGAAAATTATATCCAAATAAAAAACTTTCAACTAATCCATTTACAAGACTTACATATAATGAGGCTATGGAGAAATATGGTTCAGATAAACCTGATCTTCGTGTTGATAAAACTGATCCAAACGAATTGGCTTTTTGTTGGATAGTTGATTTTCCAATGTTTGAAAAAATGAAAGATGGTTCTATAGCAGCAGCGCATCATCCTTTCTGTTCAACACATCCAGATGATGAAGAATTATTTATGAATGCAGCTCCTGGATCAGAAGATTTATTGAAAATCAGAGCCAACTCATATGACCTTGTGTTGAATGGTTATGAGCTTTCTTCAGGAAGTATTAGAATACATAAAAAAGAAGTACAAAATAAAGTATTTCAATTACTTGGCTTATCAGAAGAACAAATACAGGCTAAATTCGGACACATGCTTGAAGCTTTCACCTTTGGATGTCCTCCACATGGTGGATTTGCTCCTGGTGTAGATCGTGTGGTTATGTTATTACAAGATGAACCGAATATAAGAGAGGTTATAGCCTTTCCAAAAACAGGTGAAGCAAGAGATCTGATGACAAATGCTCCAGCAGCGATGCCAGAAGAACAATTGAAAGAGTTGGGAATTAAGTTGATTAAATAAATAAAACAGCCGCCACGAACCTTTTGGGTCCGGGCGGTTTTGTTGTGGGGGAGGGTGGGGGTTATAGGTGTCTATTGGCTTCGATGTATTCAGGGTCTCCATAACCAATGACGGCCAGACGAACAGGTTGATTTGGATCAACCCATCTAGCACCTTTAGTCAACAACCACTGATTATCAAGCTCGATCGTATTATTTGCTACAAGATACCATGCACGGTTTTGCATGTCATCGAGAGTGAATTCGGGGTGATTTTTGGAAATCTCATGTAGGTTTATTGATTCTGATGAAGCCACCGCATCGATGATAATTTGATCTATGGTAGCCCTTTCAACGGATTTGTCCTGAGGTCTTTTGCTGGGTCCGAAACTGTCAGCAGACTCGCAACAGATCAAATCCAGTACTTGCCGCTGAACATGATCTAAAAGGAGAAACTCGATTGGTTGAATCTTGTCTTCTTTGGACATCCAGTGCTCGATGATATCGAGGATTTTTCCAGCGAAATCGAGCTTGATTGACTTCGGATCGGTATAGAGCTCGATCATGAGCCTCATAAGCGCGATCAGGATCTGACCCCTACTGATGTCCTTGTCTTCTTCGGTGAATTTGAGTAAAAGGATTGTCGCCGATGATGAACATTGCCCATAATCGCGTTCGTGAATAACGGCCGGTAAGCCGAGTCCTCGAGAAAGTGCTTTGAAAAATTTGATGTAATCTTCAGCAGTTGTGGTTTTGCCGATCATCTGCAACTTTGCGAATTCCGGCATTTTTTCGATACTTTTGAATGTGAATTTCATGGTTATGTGTTGGTTGGGGTTCTTGCCACCTTAAGTATAATCACAAAACCTTAAAAATCAACCATATTATATTATAATCCAAACTATAAAGTGGTAATAAAAACTCGCGAGCACCAATTAAGGGCTCGCGTTTTGAGTTTGGTTCGATGGTGGTTACTTTCTCCTTACCGGGCATTGTGGGCAGGCACGGGTCGGTTCATCGTTGCCAGTCAGCCAGAGGAGGGTTTGGATCATGTAATGATCATAGATCCTGATTTGTTGGCTTGGGTGTAAGCCTTCATTTCCTCGATCCAACATTTTTTCATAGGCGCTGATAATGTATGCGATCGCATTATTCACCTCAGGTGATTTTTCCTGGTGGCGAACAATGGCTATCAATGTTATTTGCCTGAGTTTTCCGATGGTGAGCTCCTCTTGATCCGGCAAATGAGTCAGTATTTCAGGGTCGGCTGCAAGCATGTCAGCCATAATGTCACCGTCTTTAATGCCAAATTCTTTGGCAAGGTGACCGACTTTGACATTGGGTGTTCTGGAGCTAGAAAGAATGCCTGTGATGACTGCAAGTATGGTTGAGTTCATGACTTAATCAAGTATATATACTTTATATATAAAATCAATAATCATTATGATATAATCCAAGAAACAAAAGGAGAGATGGCAGAGCGGTTTAATGTACCACCTTGGAAAGGTGGCGTAGGGGAAACTCTACCGGGAGTTCGAATCTCCCTCTCTCCGCAAATAAAAAATACCACCGGACATAAAATCCAGTGGCTTGCGCTGTGTTTTTAGAGATGTACTGCTTCAGTTGATGGTTACCAGCTCGCAAACATCTCTGTGGAAAATGAAATCTGAGGCCGCATCGATAGGGATGTTGTCTTCCCACCAATCTGCCGCCTCTGGAGAGATGATTCTCAGTGCGTCAATCGCTTGACGTGGGTTAACGTGGTGCCCATCTCCGTTTTCGTGTCCAACACGAAACCCTCCTTGTGTGGGTTCTGCTAGCGGGATCACTGTGCCAATCCACTGTCTTCTGATTTCCTCAGGAGCAAGTCGTCCTGGAGGTGTTGATATGATTCTTATTGCGTTGTGTTCCATGTTTTCCTTTCTTTAGGATAGATAAAAATTAACATTTATATGTAGATGTGTCAATAAAGACCTTTGATATATATGTTATAATACCCTCATGAATACACAAAAATTATTTCAAAATCAATTTGAAAACAATTTTAAAACATTCCTGTTGATGGC
>CAYZIG010000015.1:4591-13925 GCA_964478465.1 uncultured Candidatus Saccharibacteria bacterium
ATAGAAGATAATAATATGAATGCTTTTGCTACAGGTAGAAATCAGGCAAATGCAAAAGTTGCGGTTACAAGAGGTTTAATGAATAAACTTAATGATGAAGAATTGGAGGGTGTTATAGCTCATGAATTGGCTCATATAGGTAATAAAGATATATTGATATCATCTGTGGTTGCCATTATGGCCGGAATTATCACTCATATGATTTATATTTTTAGTACAACTAGATCTGATAATAAGAATTCAAGTGGTATAGTTGGCATATTGGCAATGTTATTGGCACCTTTTGCCGGTCTCTTGATACAGATGGCCATATCTCGTAGTCGTGAATTTCAAGCTGATGCTACAGCGGCACACATAGTCGGTAATCCAAATGGTTTGATATCTGCTTTGCAAAAAATACATGAAAACAATATAGAACCAATGATCCATGCAGATGAAGCTACAGCCCATATGTATATAGTAAATCCTTTCGGTAATATAAAAAATATAGGAGGTTTATTTATGACTCATCCTGCCGTTGAGGATAGAGTGGAGAAGTTAAAGTCTTTAGTTTTATAAAATAAAATTCCCGCGAGCTACCTCGTCAAAAGTAGCTGGGGAAGTTGGAGGGTTAGATTGGGTCTGATTCAACGACGATCATCGCCCCCGGCGGCACACTGTGTATATAGGCTGGGGTCCTGATGGATTTATCGGTGATTGAAATTTCACAAAATATCTGGTTACCCATCCAGGCTAATAAATATTCTTGATCTGTTATAGTCTCGGGCATTTCGTCTAGATTTTTGAGCATCAGAAATCTTACTAATGTAATAAACCTGCAGGGATGCAGAGACTTATTTCTTGTTGATAGATATCTATACTCTTGTATCTTGATCCTAACCCGTTCCTTATCGGTATCAGGTATAGGAGATATTGGTGCGATTGTTCCACTTGAAAATTCCCTGATGCGTCTATTCAAAAGTGCTGTGGAAGCCCCTGTTTGAGGAATGGTTGCAAAGAATTGAGGAAATTTAAAGTGTCGAAACTTGCCAATATTTTCTTTTTCTGGATTCATGCGTGTTTGGGGTTGTTCTTACAAAAAATAAGTATATATAAAATAAAAAAAATTGCCACCCGGGTTAGGGGTGGACTTGGGGGGTAAATCAATGTACAACAAACAGATCGTCCTCGAGAACAAGCAACTCTCTAGGGTTGACATTTTCATTGTCTGCTAACGGTTTGACTGATGGAGTCAATCTACCATCTCGGTCAAATTCGAATAGAATGACATGCCTGTTTTTTGTGGGGAGTATGAATCTACCTTGTTTGATAGAAGTCAAATCGCCATCGACGTCTCCAATAAGGTTTTGAATAAAGGAAAGTCTGGCAATTACATTCAGACTTACTGCACCTAAACCTTCTCGGTCAATACCTTGTGGTACGGTATACTTGTCTGGCTTGACCATTGATCTGATCTCTGACTCAAAACTGGCACGAAATTGACCAAGAACAAGGGATGCCTTGATGAACAATACTTTGCGTGGCGACCAAGACCCGACATATAGTAGTTCGGTGTTAAAATTTTCCAACAATTCAGGGCAACATTCTTTGCACTTTCTTATGAAAGTCTCTTCTGAACTTTTGAACGGGTTCAGGCACACTTGAAAATGAGGTGCGTGAATATTTCGTACAACGTGATGACTCATGGTGATGTATTTTCGGGTTGTGTTAGGTTCGACCGAGATATTATATATGTATTTAAAATTAATGCAATATTATGCTATAATGGTCAAATATGATAGAACAAATCTTAAACAGAGGTGTTGCCGAAATAATAGATAAAGAAAGTTTAACTAAAAAACTTAATTCTGGTAAAAAACTTCGTGTAAAACTTGGTATAGACCCAACAAGTCCAAATATACATCTTGGTCGCTCTATTCCTTTACTTAAATTGAAAGATTTTCAAGATGCAGGACATCAGATAGTTCTACTTATAGGTGATTTTACAGCCCTTATAGGTGATACATCAGACAAAGATAGTGAAAGACCTATGCTTACAAAAGAAACTGTTCAAGCAAACTTAAAGACATATATAGATCAAGCCTCAAAGATATTAGACATATCAAAAGTAGAGATAGTATATAACAATACATGGTTATCAAAACTGAATTATCTTGATATATGTGAGCAAGCTGATTTATTTTCTATAAATCAATTCATATCTCGTGAAAATATAGCAAAAAGATTAGAACAAGGTAAAAGAGTTTCTCTCCGTGAAATATTGTATCCACTTATGCAAGGTTATGATTCAGTTGAGATAAAAGCTGATGTTGAAATAGGTGGAACAGATCAAAAATTTAACTTACTCGCAGGTCGTGATCTACAAAGACACTATAATCAAGAAGCACAGGATATAATCATGGGACCTATTATAGAAGGTTTAGATGGTAGAAAGATGAGTTCTAGTTATGGAAACACTGTGAATCTTTTTGATACAGCAAATGATATGTTTGGTAAATTAATGTCTGTTAATGATGAATTTATTATAAAATATTTTACATATTTGACTCGCGTTGATTTACAAAAAATAAAAGAATATGAAGATCAACTAAAATCCGGTACAAATCCACGTGACATCAAAATACAATTAGCTAAAGCTATAGTTGAAATATATCATTCAAAAGAAGATGCTGATAAAGCGGAACAGTATTTTATAAATACATTTACTAAAAAAGAAATTCCAGATGAGATAGAGGAATTCACTCCATCAGCTCATGATTTGATGACTATATTATTAGAATCAAAATTAGTTGAATCAAAGAGTGAAGCCAGAAGAGTGATTGATCAAAAAGGTATAAAGATAAATGGCAATATAGCCGAATCTCTTGACACACAAGTTGACAAAGGTTCAGTTATACAAAAAGGAAAAATTAATTTTATAAAAATAAAATAAATGACCCCAGAAATAATCAATAAAATATTTCCTAATACTCTAAAAACTCCTGAAGAAATAGAATCTTTGCATATAAAGAGAAATCTTCCTGAAGGTGCTATGGTGACTCGTATAGGTCCATCTCCAACAGGTTTTATGCATCTCGGAGGTATATACATGGGTTTAATATGTGAAAGATTTGCTCATCAAACAGGTGGGGTATATTTTCTACGTATAGAAGATACTGATAAAAAAAGAGAGGTTGAAGGCGCACAGAAAATTATTATAGATTCATTGAATGAATATCATATTAATCCTGATGAAAAACCATATATACAATCAGAAAGAAGAGAAATATATCAAGCCTATGTAAAATCTTTATTAGAAAAAGGTGATGCTTATGTATGTTTTTTAACAGAAGGTGAGATAAAATCTATAGCTCAAGAACAAGAAAAAGAAAATCTAAAAAGAGGTATATATGGAAAATGGGCAACATGGAGAGATAAAAAAGAAGATGAGGTTTTAGAAAACCTTAATAAAGGCTTGTCTTATGTTATAAGATTAAAATCAAAAGGTGATTCAACTAAACATTTTACACATCATGATTTATTGAAAGGTGATATAAATTTACCCGAAAATGATCTTGATATGGTCCTATTAAAACAAGATGGATTACCAACATATCATTTAGCCCATGTTGTTGATGACTATCTTATGGGTACAACACATGTTTTTCGTGGTGATGAATGGCTGTCTTCTGTACCTGTTCATTATGAATTGTTTTCTACCTTAGGATTTCCTTTACCTCTATATGCTCATATTTCTCCTATAAATAAACTTGATAACGGTAATAAAAGAAAATTATCAAAGAGAAAAGATCCAGAAGCCAATATACTTTTCTTTAAAGAAAAAGGTTTTCCTGTTGAGGTAACAATAGAGTATTTATTAAACTTAGCTAATTCTGATTTTGAGGATTGGAGAAAAGAGAATCCTGATAAAGATTATAGAGAATTTAACTTAACTATAAAACGTCTAGCGAATAGTAATGGTCCACTTTTTAATGAAGTTAAGCTTCGTGATATATCAAAAGAGAAAATTGCAAGATTAAATAATAATCAAGTTTTTGAAAATGTCTTAAACTGGGCAAAAGATTATGATCAATATTTTTACAATGTATTAAATAATAATAAAGATTATTGGTTGCAGATATTTAACATAGAAAGAACTGGTGAACAAGTTAGAAAAGATATAGCTGTTTGGTCTGAAGTTTATTCTCTATATGATTTCTTTGATAATGAAAAATTTGTTAAACCTGATTTTGATAACCTAACTTCAAATTTTTCTAAAGAAGAAATAAAGAATATATTAAATGATTATAAAAAGATTTATGATGAAAATCATAATAAAGAGACATGGTTAAATACTTTGAAGAGTTTATGTCCTAAATACGGTTTAGCACCCGATATAAAGTCATATAAAGCCAACAAAGAGGCATTTAAAGGTCATGTTGGAGAACTTACACAGGTTATACGCTTTGCTCTGACTGGTAAAACACAGAGCCCTGATCTATATGAGGTGATGAAGGTGTTGGGGAGGGAGAAGGTGATGAATAGGTTGGGGTAGTGTATGATAAATTATTATAAATAAAATATATGAAAATAAATAAAGAATTATTAGAAATAAGAAATCCTAAAATATCAGATATAAAACAAGCCACAGTATATGTAAATAGATTATCAAAAGAGAAAACCTATGTTACTTTTCAGGGTGAAATAATTTCCGAAAAAGACGAGAGAAAATGGTTAAAAAAGATAATTAAAGGTATAGAAGAAAATAAAAATGTTGTTAAGTTTATTTTTTATAAAAATGATTTAATTGGAATATGTGATGTTAGCTCTAGATCTGGTATACATAGTCATATAGCAGGTTTTGGTTTGTCTATAGACAAAAAATATAGAGGGTGTGGACTAGGGTCTTTGTTAACAGATAAGGTATTAGAAGAATCTAAGTTGAGATTGAAAAATATAAAATATATAAATTTAACTGTATTTTCTGATAATGAAGGAGCGGTTCATCTATATAATAAGAAGGGTTTTGTAGAATACGGTAGATTTAAAAATGGTTTAAAGAGAAGAGGTCGATTCAGCGATGAAATCTTTATGGTTAAGGAGAATAAATAATATGTACAGAATTGGCGTATCAGCATTAATAAAAAATAATAAAGATGAATTTCTTTTGGTAAACCTTCATTCTTTTGAAGAGAAATATTTCGCTATACCAGGAGGTGGATTAGATGAAGGAGAATCTCTGGAAGATGCGCTGTATAGAGAAATCAAAGAAGAGTTGGATATAGACAACACTGATTTAGAATTGGTTGGAAAAAGTATAGAGCCTTTAAGATTCACATTTAAAGTCATAAAATTATCCAGAGATGGTAAAGAATATATTGGTTCAGAAAAATACTTCTTTGGATTCAAATTTTTAGGTGATAAAATTATGCTTCCTAATAATGAAGTTAGGAAATTTAAATGGGTTAAATTTGAAGACTTAAATAAGTATCTGTTATTTGAAGGACAGTTAGATGATACGGTAGGGAAGATTAGGGAGATATATAAATAAAAACACCTCGCAGCGCACATATCGTGCACCACGAGGGAGATTGTTCACAGGAGGCCAAGAATTTTCAAGGTCTCACTGTAGTTGATGACGGAGTCCATGTGTCCTCCGATAATCCTGGCATCACGATCCTTGTAAAAGAACCATTTATCCAGTCGCTTGGCCATGTCACGACCGACCATGTCGTCTTGCGACGCATTTACGATCATAAGGTTGGCGGCTGGGGTAAATGGATATCTCCACTGGAAGCGGAATTGATTGCGAATCGCACTCAGCACGAATCGCGCCGAGTCCGGGACCACATCACCCAGGTCTTCACGACCAATACCGAGCAACCTCCTGTTGTCCTCATCAGACATCATGAAGCTGTCATTAGCCAAGGCAAGCATAGTGAGTTTTGGGAGATACTTCACGGAAGTTCTCGTCACTAGTTGAGTGGGACCAAACATTACTCCCGGGAACGGCGCCGAGTTCATCAACACGATGTTCTGAATTCGATTCGGAATAAGCCCACGGTTGATTGCATGTGCCACAACCAGAGCTCCTGCACTGTGACCAACGATGGTCTCAGTGACCGGATTTTCTTCCAGAAAATGAATCAGGGTATCAACCCGCTCATCGATGGTGTTGAGTCCGAGGACTCGCAACAGAGATGAGTGTTCACTCACAGTTTGAGCCAGCCGGCCATTTGGGTTGAACCAAAGGCCGGGAACGAATACAGAATTATTTGTTTTCACGGAATCAGGTAGTTGTAAGGGTTCATCGTATACCTACCGAGGTTTTACGATATGTATATATTATAGCATATATGTATGGAAAAATCAAGTAAAATTAGCCTTATATTACAACAATATTTGCAATAAGTTAAAGTATATTGTATAATATTTATCATGAAATCCCATCAAAAACGCACCGCAATAACTCACTATATTTTAAAAAAAATAGTTAAACCGATTTTTAAGATTCTGTGGATTAGGGATATAAAGGGGATAGAGAATATTCCTAGAAAAGGTGCCTATATATTTGCCTTCAATCATCAAAGTTTCTTTGATTTCTTATTATTCACAGCAATATCACCAAGAAACATTCATTTCTTAGCAGCTGAAAAATTTTTCAATCATAAACTATGGCGACCATTAATGATATTAACAGGTCAAATAAAAGTAGATAGAAACGCTCAAGATAAAAGCGAGGTTCATGAACAGGTAAGAATTCATTTAGAGAAAGGGAGATTGCTTGGAATATTTCCGGAAGGCACTAGATCACCAAGTCCAGATGAGATGTTGCCCGCATTTACTGGTGTGGCAAAATATGCTCTAAAGCATAAAGTACATGTTATACCTGTGGGGCTACGCGGTATGCATGAAATATTACCCAAAGATGGAGGCAAGATGTCATTCAAAAGATGCGCTGAGATACATATAGGTAAGCCTATAGATCTATCAGGACACTGGGAGTGTCATGAAGATACACAAACATGTGAATTTGTTACAGAAAAAATAATGAAAAAAATTGAAAAATTATCAGGAAAAAAGTATAATCATTATAAACACCAACATGATGAAGAATAAAATTTTTGTAATAGATTTAGATGAAACCCTTATACAAGGTCAAAGCCAAAAATATCTCATAGATTATTTAAGAGAGATTAAAACGATCTCTTTTTTTAGGTATTTCAATATAATAGCTGGATTTCTTTTATATAAATTATCTCTATACAAGAACGCAGCTCAGCTTTTGGAGTATTCTTTAAGGAATTTCAAAGGAGAAAAAGAAGAGAATATATATAAATATGTGGATTATTTTTTTGAATACAGACTTAGAAAATATTACTATAAATACACGAAAGAAATAATAAAACTCATACAGGATTCGGGTAATAGAATAATAGTTTTATCCGCTGTTATAGAGCCTTTGGTGAAAAAAATTTGTGAAGATTTAAATATTAAAGAATATGTATCTACTAGATTGGATTTTAATTCAGAAGGTATCTTTACTGGTGGTATCATAGATAAACAAAATTATGGCTCTAATAAATTAGAAAACATTAAAAGATATTTGGAAAATAATAAGATTGATGAAAAAGATGTGGTTATATTGACAGATCATATATCAGATATTGCATTGATAAAATATTTTAAAAACGCGATTATTGCTAATCCTAACAAAGAAATGAAGAGATGGTCTCGACATAATAATTATCCTATAATATACTTAAATAATAATGAATCTATTCAGTATATCAAGCATTATATTGAGTCTTAGTAGTCTCTTCTTTGGATTGATTATTTATTCATCTAATAAAGATAATCCACTTATGAAATACTGGGTAATGTTTGCGTGGTGTTTTTCTTTTTGGTCTTGGGGATTATTCGGGGTGACTTATTATACAGAGTATAATACAGCTCTATATTTCCAATATATGCTTGATTTATTTGCGGTTTGGATTCCTTCAACTTTTTTACTTTTTTTAATTAAATTCTTTGATTTTAAAAATAAATTTTGGATACCAATGATAGTTTTTGTATCTTTGGTATTTTCTATATTTAGTTTTACCTCATACTTTAAGACTGGTCTAAGTATACAAAATGGTTTTTATTGGATAGTTCCTGGTGACTATTATTATCTGTTTATAGCTTATTACGGACTATATGCTATTGTCTCTATTTGGGTTTTGGTGTATCAATTGATAAAAAACTGGAGTAATAAGACATTAAGAGGGCAGATTAGAAATATTATGATCTCATCATTGTTTGGTTATATAGGTGGAGCTTTCAATTTCTTTCCATACATGTTTAATTCATTTCCATATGGAAATTATTTTGTAATATTCTTTATAGTATTCATGGCATATGGTGTTTTGAAATATAAACTCCTTAACACTAAAGTTATTTCAGCTCAAATATTCTCTATAGCAATTATACTAATTGCATTATTTAATTTCCTAAGATCTGAGGCGTTGAAAGATCAATTGTTAAATTTATTTACATTAGGATTAATATCATTCTTTTCATATTTCTTAATAAAGAGTGTTAATGAAGAAGTTAAAGTCAGAAATAAATTACAGACCTTAGCTTTAAAACTCGAAAAGACCAATATTAAACTCAAAGAACTCGACCAAAAGAAATCAGAGTTTATGTCTCTCGCTACTCATCAACTTCGTGCACCACTTACAGCCATGAGAGGGTATTCATCTATGATACTCGATGGAACTTTTGGTAAAGTAAATAACCCTGAAGTTGAAGATGCTATAGACAAGATATCTCGTTCTACAAATGATCTCGTCATGATTGTAGAAGATTATTTAAATATTTCTCGTATAGAGCAGGGAAGAATGCAATATAATTTCACTACTCTAAATATATCTGATTTATTAGATAGGATAATAAAAGAAGTTCATGTAACTGTAGAGAGAGCTGGTCTATATCTTAATTTTCATAATGATGGTAATGAATATAAAGTTAATGTTGATGAAGGAAAAGTTAAACAAGTTCTATTTAACATAATAGATAATGCTATAAAATACACCCCTAAGGGAGGTATAGACATATATGTAACAAAGACTGAAGAAAATAAAGTTAGAATAATGGTTAAAGACACAGGTGTTGGTATAAAGCCAGAAGTATTACCTATGCTGTTTAACAAGTTTACACGTGCTCCGGATGCTTCTAAGACCAATATTTTGGGTACAGGACTCGGTCTATACGTAGCCAATGAAATACTTAAAGCACATAATGGTCGTGCTTGGGCAGAATCAGATGGGGCAGGTAAGGGTTCCAGGTTCTTTGTAGAGTTAGGTATGTTATA
>CAYZIG010000016.1:0-13739 GCA_964478465.1 uncultured Candidatus Saccharibacteria bacterium
CCGCTTTAGCTCAGTTGGTAGAGCAACTGTTTTGTAAACAGTAGGTCCCCAGTTCGAATCTGGGAAGCGGCTCCAAATGTATGATCCTATAAGTCATAGCAATCAATATAGGCAATCAACCACAACTTCATCCAATTTTGATGCAAATTCATCTGAAAGAATGAAAATGGATTATCTTAAGAAGGAAAAGGAAAGGAGAGAAAAAGAAAGATATAAACTTGAATATGATGTTAAGAAAAAAGATTTTGATAGATTATCTCAAGATAAAACTAGATATGAGTTTGATAAAAGAAGAATAGAAACAGAACTTTCAAAATATAAAGCAGATTTAAATACAAATAAAAATCAAGAAGGTAAATATAAATTAGAGAAAACAAATTTATCTGAAGAAGAGAAGGCTGTTAATGAAAAAATACATGCATTAGAGATAGAATTACAGCAACTTAGAAATAAATCTCAGAAATTAAGACAAGATAGAGAATTGTCAGAAAGAAAAGATAAAGAACTTTCTCTTGATATAAATAAAAGAGAATCTTATATGAAATCTTTGCAAATAAAGTTAGATGGTATAGAAAGAAATCTAGCAGATGCAAATAGGGAAATAACTAGATTGAGTTCTGATTTGGTTAGACTTAAGAAATATGCTTAATGTATAATATTAGATAATTTAAAATATAAAACATGTCATCATACAAGAAAACTGCACTCATCATCATGGATGGATGGGGTATAGGAGAGGAGAATAATAAAAATGCTATTCATTTAGCCAATACACCTTTTTTTGATAAAATCATAAAAGAATATCCACATACTTTTTTGAAAGCTAGTGGCGAGGCCGTTGGATTACCTGAAGGTCAAATGGGTAATAGTGAGATCGGTCATACAACTATAGGTGCAGGATCTGCCATAGACACAGATCTTGTTGTTATAGAAAAATCTATCAGAGATAATTCATTTTTTGTAAATGAAGCTTTTTTGCGTTTAATAAAACATGTTAAACAAAATGATAATGCCTGTATACATGTAATAGGTCTATTATCTGATGGAGGTGTTCATAGTCATAATACTCATGTATATGCATTTCTAAAAATGGCTAAAGATCAGGGTATAACAGGTGATAGAGTTGTGCTGCATATATTTACAGATGGACGTGATGTCTCAGGTGGCGAGGCTAAGAAACATATAGCTGAACTTGAAGCCAAGATGGACGAACTTGGTGTTGGTGTTATAGGATCTTTTGGTGGAAGATATTATGGTATGGATAGGGCTGGTAATGATGACAGAATACAACATGTGACAGGTATACTTTTCAATGGTGATGGTAATGAGTTGGATATATCTCGTACAAAAATCTGTGATTTTATACAAAATAAATATGATACAGAAGACCCAACAGGAAAAATAGATGAATATTTTGAACATCATTTATGTATGTATGATATTAATAATCCATACAAATATACAATAAAAAGAAATGATGGAATATTTTTCTTCAATTTCCGTGCCGATCGTGCAAAACAATTAACAAAAGCTATTTTAGATAAAAAAGAAGAATTGAATTTGCATTTTGTTTCTATGACAAGATATGGAGAAGATCTCGATACCGATGCGGCTTTTTCACCTGCAAATATAGAAACAACTTTAGGTAAAGAGCTTACAAAGATCGGTGTTAAACATTCACATATATCAGAATCTGAAAAATTTCCTCATGTTACTTTTTTCTTAAATGGTCAAAGTGACATAGTTCAAGAGGGTGAGACTCAGGTTAAGATAGATAGTAGAACAGATGTTAAAACTCATGATGAAGCACCAGAAATGAAAGCTAAAGAGATAGTAGATGCCGCCATAGAATCTTTTAAAGATAATGATTTTGTAGTGGTAAATTTTCCAAATGCAGATATGGTAGGGCATACTGGTAATGTAGAGGCTGTTATAAAAGCTGTAGAGGCCGTGGATAGAGAAAATAAGAGATTAGTTGAATATATAGAGAGTATAGGTGGTGTAGCTTTTATAACCGCTGATCACGGTAATGCTGAAGTTATGGAGGATGAGGAGGGCAGAGTTCATGTAGCTCATACAACAAATCTGGTGCCGTTTATAGCAATAGGTTTAGGAGATATTACTATGCGATCCGAGGGTACCTTGGCGGATATAGCACCGACTATTTTAAATGTGTATGGAGTTAATGAGATAAATGAGATGAAAGGAGAGGGTTTAATAAAATAAAAAATACCCTACTCATCACCTGCCGACAGAGTAGGGTTTTCTTATATTCACCTCATGACGTTCGATTAGTTCTAGAAATTCTCCGAGTATTTCATCACTATAATCTCCCTTAGCTTCTATGTCGAGCAAGGTATCTGCTAACATGTCACCATCTTCTTTGTTAATCTCAGATTCTATATCTAATCTAAGGACAACTTTTTTCACAAACTCTTTGAGATTACCACTCATCATATTTTCATATTTCAACAACATACAGGCCAAGAGAGGACTCGTTTGTAAAGTGCTACTCATATCTTCAATATACTCCTACTCATGGTATAATACAATATATGTCAGAAACTGAACAAAAGATACAACTTATAAAAACTCAAATAGAACAACTTAAAAAGGATATAGCTGAAGCTGAAGAAAAAATGAAAACCGCTAAAGAGGAGGATAAAGCTTTATTGATACACATCATATCAAGTGGAGAAATTGAGTTGGATAGATTGAGAGGAGAGTTAGAGGAGTTGATGAAATAAATAAAATTAGTTATCCACATACAATATATTTGACAGGTGAACTCAAGTTCACTATACTTAATATATATCAATAATAATTAATTTATGTAATAAGAAGTATATGAGTACAAACAAATTAATCAAAACAATATCAAAACAAATTGAACAGATTAATGACACTATAGATATAAAAATCATAAGAGGTGAATCATATAGGAAAGAAGCTCTAAGACATAAGTTTCTATTACATTGCCTACAGGATGCGAAAAGAGATATGAGAAGAGAGGGTGGTGTAAAAGGTATGGATCAGCTTATAGGTAAGTTCGCTCACATGATATCTTCATTTATATTATAATAATTCAAGATGATAAATTCATATAAACATAAAATCATAAACTTCTATAAAGATCATAAGCGTATGCCTGGATATGCTGAGCTTATGGATATGACAGGATTCAAGTCTAAAAATGCTGTTTACAAACTTATAAATAAATTAGTTGATTTAAATTTTCTAAATAAAGATTCAAGTGGAAAAATATCACTTGTGACTGGTGCGGGTGAGATACCATTTTTAGGTTTAGTTGAAGCAGGTCTTCCATCTGAAGCAGAAGAAGCTGTTCTAGATACTATTGATATAGAAGATTATCTCGTGGAAGATAAAACACAAACATATATATTAGAAGTGAAAGGTGATTCTATGATAGAAGAAGGAATAAAAGAAGGTGATATGGTTGTAGCTTTAAAGCGTAATCATGCTCGTGATGGAGATATAGTCATAGCTGAAGTAGATGGAGGTTTTACTATGAAGTATTTTAAAAAAGATGGTAATAAGGTTTATCTAAAACCTGCGAATAAAAAGTATAAAAATATTTATCCAACCGAGTCGTTTAATATTGTGGCGGTGGTTACAGGGGTGATAAGGAAGTATTAGAAAAAGTAAAACACCACCCACGGACTTTTGGTCCGGGGTGGAGGTTGAGGGTGTAAGGGTATTTTACCCCCGTAGTCCGACCTGCCTAAAGGTAAGGTCGATCTCGTTGATTTTCATGATTGCTGCCTCAGCGTCTTGTTGAGACATTGAGGTCTCAGGAGTATTCATTGACATCCTGATGATAAACTTCTTGACCTCTTCATCAGAGTAGCACGCCGAGATTGTTCGCAGGAATAGCCTGCCGTTGTTGATTTCGAGCTGTTTTGCCATTGTAAGATGCCGGGTTACTTGACCGGTGTGTATATTATATCACATTATACAACTTTGTCAAACTTATTAAAAATATCAATATAAAATGATATAATCATAAATATGAATCTAGAAATACCAAAACCAGAAAAAATAGAAGATGGTACTGATCTATATGATGGTATGCTTTTTAAGGCCTTAGAAAGATTATTTTATGTTAGCGATTTAGATGATTTTTCATTACATAAATTAAATGAAAGAGTTAGAGAGTATTATGATATTATCAATAGCGATGATTATGTTAAGGCTGAAAAATTAAGTGAAAGATTGGGTATATATATAAATAAAGTAAAATTAAGACAGGTGTTAGAATATTCAGATGCAATTATTTTAGATAGAAAAAGAGAATCCGATATTTATGATGTCTCTATAATATCAAGTTTGGACAATCATCTTTATTTAGATCATTTAAGTGATATTGATTTAGCTAGAGTTGTTGATAGATTGCAAGAGTATAATGATATATTGAGTGGTAGTAACGATAAAGAAAAAGATCGATTAACTAAAAAGATTGGTCAATACATAGCAGCTGATTCAATAAAATCTTTATTTGAATATGCTAAATCTTTGTTAAGTAATAAAAAATAATATTAAATTACCTACTCTCCATAACCTCATACTCAACCAATATAACACCATCTTCATTCACCACTTTTGCTCCTATTAACTTCATATCAACATCCAGAGATTGATTAAAAATACTCATACCTTCACCAAATAATTTTGGTTCTATTGTTATATAAACATTTTTTACTAAACCTGATTTAATAAACATTGTATATATGGTACTTCCTCCACATATAGCAACTTCCTTGAAGCCTCTATCTTCAAGTTTTTTTATCAATATCTCTGGACCATCTTTTGTGTACTCAACAATACCGGGAATATTATTTTTCTCGGCATTTTCCTCATCCGAATAAACTATATGAAGTCTATCTTTTAAAGGTGATGGGAAGGTTTTAAAAGTATTTAAACCCATAATCATTACACCTGACTTTTTAGTCATCTCTATAAAATGTTTTTTATCAGTACGACTTGTCCAATTGGCCTCATGATTACTATGACGAGCTATTTTACCATCGGCTGTTTCGGCTACTATTATATAAGTTTTTATCATTGTTTTTTATATTTATTATTTTTCTATACCGCTATAGGTGCTTTGATGGCAGGATGTGGATCGTATCCTATAAGTTCAAAATCTTCAATTTTGAAATCAAATAAATCTTTAACATCTTGATTAATCTTTACTTTCGGTAATTCTTTGAAGTCTCTTTCCAATTGTTCTTTGACTTGTTCAAAATGATTTGAATAGATGTGAGTATCACCGCCAGTCCAAACAAACTCATGTGCTTTATATCCAGTGACTTGTGCGACCATCATTAAAAGTAAAGCATAACTAGCGATGTTAAAAGGTACACCCAAGAAAGTATCACAACTTCTTTGATAAAGCTGTAAAGACATTTTATCTCCTAATATTTTAAATTGAAATAGACAATGACATGGTGGTAAGCCAGCTTTTGCCATTTCATCTATATCAGCAGGATTCCAGGCTGAAACTATGAGTCTTCTCGAGTCAGGGGATTTTTTAATTTGCTCTATTATATTTGCAAGTTGATCTATGTGCCCGCCCTCTTTTTTGTGATCCGGCCATGATCTCCATTGATAACCGTATACGGGTCCGAGGTCACCGTATTTTTTATCAAATTCTTCATCATTCATTATCTTTTCTGTAAAGGCTTTTAATCCTTCATTCCATTCGTCACTACCAGTTGGAGGGATAGGTAAGCCTTCAGCTTTTAAATACCATTTATATGGCCATTCGTCCCATATATGATTATTATTTTCTAATAGGGTTTTTAATTTAGTATCACCTTTAATAAACCATAATAATTCGCTTAAAATAAGCTTAAAGGGCACTTTTTTGGTGGTTAAGAGGGGAAATCCATCTTCTAGATTAAACCTCATTTGATGCCCAAAAATAGCCCTTGTACCGGTACCAGTTCTATCTGTGGTATCGAAACCTTCACTCATAATTTTTTTAAGTAAATCGTGATATTGTCTCATGGGTCTAATTATACCCCCTGACTATATAATCTGCTACAATTAAAATCATGAAAGATACACAAATACAAAAGCTCATACAAGCTGAAAGAGCTAGACAAAAAAAAGTTATCAATCTCATCGCCTCAGAAAATATAGTTTCTGAAGATGTTTTAAAAGCATTGGGTTCAGAGTTGACGAATAAATATTCAGAAGGATATCCTCATAGAAGATATTATGGAGGAAATGAAATAATAGATAAGATAGAAAATCTTGCACAAGAGAGAGCTTTAAAACTTTTTGATTTAAATAAAAATATTTGGAATGTAAATGTACAACCACTTTCTGGGTCACCTGCAAATGTTGCTGTGTATTTAGCTTTAGTTCCACAAGGAGGAAAAATAATGGGCATGTCACTTTCTCATGGAGGGCATCTTACTCATGGGCACAAAGTCTCAGCTACAGGAAAATTTTGGCAACAAGTTGCATATGGTGTTGATACGAAAACTGAAATAATTGATTATGAAGCGATTAAAAAATTAGCGAAAACAGAATTACCAGACATAATAGTTTGTGGATTTACTGCTTATCCAAGAATTGTTGATTTTAAAAAATTTAGAGAAATAACAAATGCAACTTCATTGATTAGAAAAAAAGCTGGATTGAAGCCGACGATTTTAATGTGTGATATGTCTCATTTTGCAGGTTTGGTGGCAGGTAAACAATATGCATCACCGTTTGAATATGCTGATATAGTAACAACCACAGTTCACAAAACTCTTAGAGGACCAAGATCGGCCATGATATTTTCTAAAAAAGAATATAGTGACGCTATAGATAAAGCGGTCTTTCCGGGAATGCAAGGTGGTCCACATAATAATCAAATAGCCGCCGTAGCTGTTGCCCTGAAAGAGGCTCAAAGTCCATCTTTTAAAAAATATGCATTGCAAGTTAAGAAAAATGCATATGCTTTGGCTCATGAATTGAAAAAATTGGGTTGGAAAATAATATCAGGCGGAACAGATACTCATCTTGTGCTTGTAGATGTTTGGATGGAAGGAAAAGGTATATCAGGAACAGATGCAAGCGATAGATTGGAAAAAGCCGGGATCATAGTTAATAAAAATACAATACCAGGGGAAACAAGATCTGCTTTTGATCCATCAGGAATCAGATTGGGTACCGCGGCCGAAACAACAAAAGGAAAGAAAGAAAAAGATTTTGTGAATATTGCCAAGAAAATAGATTCAATCCTAAGAAGATAATAAATCTTTGGATATTGACAGTTGATTTATTAGGTTCATAATTAAAATATCCCGTAAGTGGTAAACCGGGAAGTACTTATGAAACTTAAACAAAAACTCAAGAATCTTATCCGTGATCTTGGATTGGCACAGGGTGCACCTGATGGTCCTGTCAAAACCAATAATATTGAAGCCTTTTTTAAGGCCGTAGACGAACTCGATTTGAAGAGTGCTATGAAAAAAGGCGATTTGTATATTCGTCATGATAATTGCAATAAAGGTCGCTGCACTCATGAATTTGGTTACAGCAATAAAGCCGAAGGAATCAATATTTGGATACTCTTGACCAGTATTGATGATGAATATAGTTTTCTCTGTTTCGACTCTAATTTTACCCAAGATGAATGATTTCGCCCGCTTTATGCGGGCATTTTCTTTTTGTATACAGGAGGAGGTATAATACATATATGGAGACAAATTTTAAAAAAATCATAACTTTATTAAGTGTGTTAATTTTATTTTTAATAATAGTTTTTACAATTATTCCAAATAGAAATAAAGAAAAAATTGATGTAAAAAATACAGATTTGAAAGCAACAACAACTATATCTGAATCTGAAGAAGTAGTCTTTAATGAAGAAAATGATTTTTATATTATTTCTGCTAAGTATCCAAAAGAAATAGAGAAAGATGTAAAAAAGATTATTGATGATACAAAAAAAGAATGGAGTCTGGATGGAGAGTTGTATCAAAATGAAAAAAAACTTAGAGCGGATTTTCCAGATAGACCAATAATGAAATATGAATTAAATATACAATATGATAAATATTCTTCTATAAATCTAGATACACATTCTTATATTATTAAGACTTATGTATTTACTGGTGGTGCTCATGGAAATACGACTGTATCAACTTATACATTCAATAAAAATGGTATTGTAAAAATTGATAATATCTTAAATCTAGAAAATGATAATGCTTTAAAATTAACGAAAATTATTTTTGAAAAATTGAAAAAGAATTTAGGCAAAGATTTTGACTTAAATATGTTACAAGATGGTTTAGGTTTAGCGGGAGGTACAGGTTTTGATTATAAGACAAATCTAGCAAATTTTATAGTAAATGATCAGGGAATTACTTTTATATATGAACAATATCAAGTTGCCGCTTATTCGTTCGGGGTGCAAGAGGTGTCATTTAGTTGGGAAGAATTAGAGGGGTATTTGAGATAAAAAAAGACGAGCGGTTAAGCTCGCGGTTTCGGTCATTATTTGTAACACTTCTGTGCAATATAAAGGGTGTTTAGATAGTTAGCGACCTGAAAAACGGATTCATATTTGTTGGCCTTTCCTGTCGTGATGATCTCTTGTATCCAGCTAGACAGAAAGAGTTCATTTTCTTCTGTTAATATAGTGTCGTGTAGATCGTATGAGGCCTGTTTTATTCTGCTAAAAAAAGCAGTGATATTTGGATGTTGTGCGGATGCACTATGCTGAATAAATTCGATGAATCTAATTGCTTTGTTTCTTGACATATTTTTAGGGGTTTGACCATTTTCATAATACTCAAAATAAAACAAAAAACAACCCCAAGACAGAGGTTGTTTTTGTTCTTAAAATTATTTTTTACCTAGAGCTGCTTTACCTGCAAACACAGCCTTCTTTCCAAGTTGCTCTTCTATACGCAGAAGTTCATTATATTTTGCGATACGATCTGTTCTGCACAATGATCCTGTTTTTATTTGACCACAACCTGTACCCACAACTAGATGTGATATCGTCGTATCTTCAGTTTCACCTGATCTATGTGAGATGATAGCTGTATACCCAGCTTTGTGTGCCATCTTTATAGCTTTTATAGTTTCAGTTATAGTACCGATTTGATTTACTTTTATAAGAATACTATTTCCAACTTTATTATTTATACCTTTTTCCAGTCTTTCGATATTTGTCACAAAAAGATCATCACCAACTATTTGTGTTTTTTGTCCAAGTGTTTTTGTAAATAATTTATAACCTTCCCAATCATCTTCAGCTAAACCGTCTTCTATAGAAACTATAGGATATTTTTTACACCATGTTTTAAATAAATCAACCATTTCTTTTGAATCCAAAGTTTTACCTTCACGCTCTAGATGATAACGACCTTCTTTGTAAAATTCTGTTGAAGCAACGTCCATAGCTATAGCTATATCTGCTCCAAGTTTATATCCAGCAAGTTTAACAGCTTTAGATATTATTTCTATAGCAGCCTCATTTGAAGGAAGTGATGGAGCATATCCACCTTCATCTCCAGTAGTAGTTGTCATTTTTTGATCATGCAACATTTTCTTTAGATTATGAAATACTTCAGCGCCCATTCTTAAAGCTTCTTTAAAAGATTTAGCACCCACAGGCATAATCATGAATTCTTGAAAATCTGTTGAATTTTCGGCATGTTGTCCGCCATTTAAAATATTCATCATTGGAAGTGGGAGAGAAACTTTTTTACCAGTTTTTGCTATAGATGAAAAATACATATATAGAGGTTTTTTAAGTGATTTTGCAGCAGCATGAGAAAATGCTAGAGATACACCCAATATTGCATTGGCACCTAGGTTTGATTTTGTGGTAGTACCGTCTAGTTTTATCATAGCTTCATCAAGAGTTTCTTGTGTCCAAGTCTTATTCATTAAAGCTTTACGAAGTTTTGTGTTTACATTTGCTACAGCTTTTAAAACACCCTTTCCAAGATATCTTTTTTTATCACCATCTCTAAGCTCTAGAGCTTCATGAGATCCAGTTGATGCACCAGATGGTACAGCAGCACGACCAAAAGATCCGTCTTTTAATAATATATCAACTTCGACAGTCGGATTTCCTCGAGAGTCTAGTATTTCACGGGCAATAATGTTTTTGATTGTTAAAGACATATGTATTTCTTTATTTTTTTATTGATTAATTATTTTAAATAATGATTTATACATGATATCATATATTTATATATGCGTAATAGATTTACAGCCATTATCTTAATATGTGCGATTTTCATAACCCATGTTGTTTCTGCTGCAACTATATCAGAATTTGTTACTCCTAGAGGTTTTGTGTTTTATAGAGACTTAACCAAAGGTACAACAAGTCCTGATGTCATGTTTTTACAAAACATACTTAATATGAGTACTTCTACTCGTGTATCAACGCATGACAGAGGGTCAAATTCAAAATTAACTGGATATTTTGGTGACAAAACTCATAATGCTCTGTATAGATTTCAACAAGTTTTTAAAGATGATATAGATTTCGAAATTAAAAATAGTACAACTAGTACAAAAGGTTTTATTCTAGATTCAAAGATAGTAGATAGATTTACAAGAGAAGTTTTAAATAAATTAATTGTTATTTATAATGATGACAAAGATCAATTTACTAACTCTACAACAACAAAATCATATTCTATCTTAGATTTTAAAAAAGATAATTCATCTCTTTATAAAAATTTAACAACAGAATTTAATTTTTTGAAAAATGGTCAATTAGCAAAAATAATAGATGGGGGTAATCAAACAGTTTTTGGTTATACCCCTAAAGCATCTATTGTAAATAATGCTACAACGACTAAAGTTAAGGAAGATAAAGATACCTCATCTGTATTGGGTGCTATAGCAGCAATACTTGCTTTAAGTTCTTTTGGTGGTAATGGAGGAGGAGGTGGAACCGCAGCAACCACACCCATACAACCTTTTGGCGGAGCTGTTGAGTCCATGACTGTATGTACATGTAGTGCAAATACTTTGTTATATATAAAAGATCCAAGGGGTCCTGTTTTACCTCTATTGTATCAACCTGGTGCAACTATACTCTATAGTAATTTTCGTCCAACCGTTGGAGTAAATGTTTTGGGTCAATATATATCAGGTGGTCAATGTTTAATATATGTTGGAACAGGTTGTTCATCAGGTGGTACACCTATAGGTACTATGGTACAACTTGGAACTTCTCTCGGTTTATAGTATCTTTATCACATGTCTTTTATAGATAAATTAATACAAGAGAAAAAAAGACCTCTATTTGTTCTTGCACCTATGGCTGATGTTACAGACATAGCTTTTCGTACCGTGATATCACAAGCGGCTTCGCCGGATATATATTGGACTGAGTTTGTATCTGCTGATGGTTTGATACGCGCTACAGAAGAAGGTAAATATAAACTTAAAAAAGATTTACTTTTTGATAAAGAAAAACAAAGACCTATTATTGCCCAACTTTTCTCTTCTACATATCAATATATGTATGAAGCTACAAAACTTTGTATAGAAATGGGTTTTGATGGTGTTGATATAAATATGGGCTGCCCTGATAAATCCATAGAAAAACAAAAATGTGGTTCCGCGATGATTAAAAATCCAGACAAAGCTATAGAGGTCATAAAAGCCGCCAAAGATGCGAGAAAAGATTTTGGAAATAATGATTTCGCGGTGACTGTAAAAACTCGTGTCGGTTATAATAAAGTCGAGATAGATACTTGGATAAAAACTTTGCTTGATCAGGAGGTTGATCTTATAACTATACATGCTCGTACTCGTAAAGAGATGTCAAAAGTTCCAGCTAATTGGGATTATGTCAAGCAGGTTGTCAATATGCGTGATGAATTTGCTAAAAATAATCCTGATAAAAAAGTTCCATATATATTTGGTAATGGTGATGTACAAAGCATAAAAGATGGATATGAAAAATGTAAAAGTTCTGGGGCTGATGGAGTCATGATAGGTCGCGCGATGTTTGGTAATCCTTGGTTTTTTAAAGATATAGAAAATGAATATATTCCAACAAGGGAAGATAGAATAAAATTTTTAATAGAACAAGTAAAAATATTTGATAGAGAATTAGGTGATGTAAAATCTTTTGCAGTAATGAAGAAATTTTTTAAAACTTATATGGCAGGTTTTGATGATGCAAAAGATATAAGAGGTGAGATTATGGAGATGAGTGAGGCGAGGGAGGTTATAAAGTTTTTAGAGGGAAAGTTATAGTTTTGGGTACTTGGACTTGATTTTTTTCTTAAAATATGTTTATATTATAAGTCCTGATGGCGAAAAGGTATCGCTGTCTCTTACACACACATTTATACACGCACATTATATGACCAAATTGGAAAGAATTATTGGAGAAGTGAAGGGTTCGCCCAGATTGCAGGCTCTTATCGAAGATCTAACGGACTCTCGCGGTCTCAGGTTTGAACAGATGTCTCGACGCGATTTGCGCAAGATGATTGATTTGCCAGACATTATCGAAGTTCCTGAATCGATCAATTATGACCTCGTCGCCGGTTCTTTTGACGCCATCGAAAATCCGGGCCTGACTAAAACGGTCATGCAGGAAATGATCAAGTCGCGGCGTCGACTTGGTGGAACTTTTGAGGTGTTTCCGGAACATTTTGCCGACAGGGTCAATGTCGACCATGTATCCGAAGTGATGATCAAGGGGCGAAGGTCTGCAGGTTTACCAGAATTGATCGCTTTCGTTCGGGACTCTCACAATCGTGCTCTCAGTCGACATAAACCACTATTAGCTTGTGAGGTGATCAAAATCGGCGAGGTTGGGTATATTTTCGTCGCTGGTTATCATAGGGGTAAATCAACTCTCTATGTCATACCAAATACAGCATCAGAGTGGGACGCCGGATCCGTATTTCTACAATGTAGGCGGATTCATCCTTGACCAATCTCCCTATCCCTCCCTAAACCCCTGCCAAGGTCCTTGTGACCGAGGCGGGCTTTTTATTTATTTGATATAATATACTTCATATGCAACAACATACATCACTTTATCGCAAATACAGACCATCAAATTTTAATGAAGTATTAGGTCAAGATCATATAGTATCCATACTTAAAAAAGCTATTGAAAATAAAAATCCTAATCATGCATATATATTTACAGGTTCGCGTGGTATAGGTAAAACTTCTATTGCTAGAATATTCGCTCATGATCTTGGTGTACAGGATGTAGATATCATAGAGATAGATGCGGCATCATATACTGGTGTTGATAATATACGTGAACTTATAGAAAATGCATCTATATTGCCAATGCAGTCACCATACAAGGTTTATATACTTGATGAAGTGCATATGTTGTCTAAACAAGCTTTCAATGCTTTTCTGAAAGGATTAGAAGAACCACCAAAGCATGTCATATATATACTTGCTACTACAGAGCTAAATAAGATTTTGGATACTATTATTTCACGTTGTGAGGTGCATAATTTTAAAAAACCAACTATAGAGATATTAACCCAGGTTATAAAAGATGTTGTTAAAAAAGAGGGTCTAAGTATAGATGATGAATCAGCTAAGCTTATAGCATTGTCTGGTGATGAATCTTTCCGTGATACTTTATCTGTATTACAAAAAGTCATATTAAGTATTGATGGTAAAAAGATAGAAGGAGTAGAAAATATATTAAATATTCCAAGTAATAAAATAATAGAGAATATAGTAGATAA
>CAYZIG010000017.1:0-13513 GCA_964478465.1 uncultured Candidatus Saccharibacteria bacterium
TTAATTTGCTTTTAAAACTAATATTCATATGGGTATATTATATTATTTTTTTTAAAGCAATACAAATGAAAATGTTATTTTTCTAAAAATTTTGTGTATAAAATATATAAAAATAATCTACACTAAAAAGTGTAGATTATTTTTTAATTAAATTAAATTAAATTTACATCTTTTCTGCAACTTTTTCCACATGTTTTATTAACGAATGAGTATATCCACCTTCATTATCATACCAAGCGAGGACTTTTACTAAGTTACCGTCAACAACTCTAGTCATAGATAAATCAGCGATAGATGCATGTGGATTACCTATAATATCATGAGATACCAATTGTTCTCTTGTTGTGGAAAATATACCAGTCCATTTCGCTTCTTTAGCGGCATTTTCTAATATATTATTAACTTCTTCAACTGTAGTATTTTTCTTTGAAATAAATGTAATATCTGCAATGGAACCAGCTATAACCGGCACACGAACTGATATGCCATCAAATTTACCAGATAATTCTGTTATAACTTTTGCGACCGCTATAGCTGCACCAGTAGACGATGGAGCCATATTGTTTGGAGCTGATCTACCTTCACGCCAATCTTTTTTATTTGGACCATCAACGAGAGACTGGCTAGCAGTATAAGCATGAGTAGTATTCAATATTGCTTTTTCTATACCTATAGTCTTGTTTAAAATATCTATAACAGGTGAAGATGCATTTGTTGTACATGATGCATTTGAAGTTATTAATATACTTTTATCATCAAGAACATTTTCATTTATACCCATCAAAACTGTTGCGCATTCATCCTTTGAAGGAGCTGAGATAACGACTCTTTTAGCACCAGCCTCTATATGCATATGTGATTTTTCTGAAGAAGTAAATAAGCCTGTCGATTCTAAAACTATATCTATAGCTAAATCTTTCCAAGGCAACACAGTCGGATCTTTTTCTGATAAATATTTTACTGTTTTACTATTGATGATTAGATTTGAATTTACTTTGTCAACTGATATGTCAAGATTGCTTTGACCATAAGCAGTATCGTATTTCATTAGGTATGCGATATTTTCTATATCGGCTAAATCGTTTATAGCTACTATGTTTAAGTTTTTATTTTCTATAGCAAGTTTTAGAAAGGCTCGGCCAATTCTTCCTGCTCCGTTTATTGCGATATTTTTCATAGGTTTTATTTTAGCATAATTTTATAAAAAATTCGGCAATTTTTTATATTTTCTTAAGATATTCTTTATTATGTTTATGAGAAAATAAGTCAATTATGAAAGAGTTAATAGTAAAAGCCAAAAATGAATATAATGAAATCGGGAGAGTTTTTTGTCCATACCTAGATCGAGAAGTTCAATTAACAACCAAAGGATTCAATCATTTAATATATAAAGGTAGGCGTAAAAGAAATAGTAGCGAAATATTAAGAAGATTGGAATCCATCAAGCTTATATCTAAGATAATAAGTAAATCAGGAACTCTTCAAGAATATGAAAATATTGATACAGAATATTTTGGATTTATAGCAATACTTGATTCAAAAAAATATAAAACCATCATATTGAAAAGTGATAATGGTGTTTATAAATTTATATCTATAATTCCCAAACATAGATCTAATATCAGGATATAAAATCAAAACACTTACTCAAAAAAGTAAATGTTTGATTATCTGTTATCAGACTTTTGTCCGAAAGGGATTTTCACCACAGATTTAGTTGTATTATATACCTGACTATTTTTTTTGCAACTCTTCTCTCAATTTTTCTTGTGCAACTTGTGGATTTATAGCACCCTTACCTTCTTTCATAACCTGACCTACTAAATACATTATTAAGTTATCTTTACCTGCCTTAAATTCAGCAACTTGATTTGGATTATTTTCTATAACACCCTTAACTATATTATTTATAAATTCTGGATCATTTTTTAAAATCAAACCTTTCTCTTCAGCTATAGCTTCAGTAGATTTTTCTCTAAGATCATTGTTATTCCAAAGTATAGCTATCATATCTTTAGCACCACGAGATGAAAGTTTTTCCTCACCGATCATTTTTAAAATATTTTCAAAGTGTTTTACATCAAGATAATCATTCAAAGATGAAAGTCTTTGTGTTTCTTTTTTCAAAATACCTGCCATATCTGATGTTATATAGTTAACACCAAGGAGAATAATTTTATTATCTGTAATATTTTTTAAAACATGTTCAAAATAATCTCCATAAAAATTATCGGAAACAAACATCTCAACATCTTCAGGTTTTAGACCTAATGCTGCATATTTCTCTCTTTTACTCCAAGGCAACGTTGGTAAAGAATTTTTTAGAGTTTCTAGATTGAATTCTGGAACCTGTGATATATAAAGCTTCGGCAAATCAGGATCTGGAAAATATCTATAATCATTAGCATTCTCTTTTATTCTTTGTGAAAATGTCTTTCCTGTAGTATCGTCATATCCGCGAGTCTCTTGTATGACTTTTTCACCTGACTCTAATACTTCTTTTTGTCTTTGTATTTCATATTCTATTGATTTTTCGGCAACTCTAAATGAGTTCAGGTTTTTAATCTCTACTTTTGTTCCCCAAGGCTCGCCTGGTTTATGTATAGAAATATTCACTTCGACGCGCATTTGTCCAAGCTCCATGTTTGCTTCAGATACTTCGAGAGTTCGTAGTAATAATTGTAATTCTCTACCAAAATTTCCCGCCATTGTTGAATCATATATTTCTGGTTCTGTAACTAACTCCATAAGTGGTACTCCAGCACGATTATAATCAACAAGAGAATAATCCCCTTTATCATGTGATGAACGAGCAGTGTCCTCTTCCAAGTGAATACGTGTTATACCCACAGCAACTTCTTTACCTTCTTTATCTTTTACTTTTAATTTTCCTTTTTGTACTAATGGATATGCGTATTGTGAAATCTGATAACCTTTTGGAATATCTGGATAAAAATAATTTTTTCTATCCCATTCCGTAAAATCAGCAATCTCAGCATCTAAAGCGAGACCAACTTTCAAAACATTTTGTATAGCTTGTTTGTTTAATGTTGGCAAAGTTCCAGGATGAGCCATACATATAGGACATATATGTATATTTGGATTTCTCTCCAATGGATTATTTAAACAAGAACAAAACATCTTAGTTTTTGTCTTTAATTCGGCATGTATTTCAAGACCTATAACTGGCACATATTCATTATTCATATCACTTATTTTTAGCATATTTTTATGAAATTAGAAAACTAATTGTTAACTCCTCGGTTCGAAAATGAACATAAATTGTTCATTTCGCTCACCCTACGTCGTTAATAAAAAAACGCCTGAGGACCCGAAGGTCCATGCAGGGTTGAGAATGGTGATTTACAACGGGCTACCACTGGCCCATCGATGCATCCATGAAAAAAATTGTCGTATGGGATTAATAGGTTGTGGTTGATGACGATGATTTTCTTCCGAGAGGTCAATGACTTCCAAACTTGGACTGAAACGACGGGACTTGATAAAGATAGATCTATCTAATCCACCATCCGAATCGTCAAACCTGAGCTTGAATGACAAGTCTTCTGTTTTTAAAACTGAGAATATGAAGACCTGCATCTCGGATAGTTTTTTGGTAAAACAGCAGACCTTACGATCAAGAAGTTTCTGATTATTGTCATAGATTTCGGCATGTCCGTATACGGCAACAATCAACAACATCTTATCTTGGTTGTTTTCTGGCTCCTTATCAGCAAACACAGAACCGTTTCCTCTCTTCTTGGAGTACCAACCATTATTGATATACCCATTCGGGTTGGTCCTGAGATCAATAAATGTGTAAACATCAAGATCCCGGACGTTTTTTTCACCAATATCAACAGATACAGGTACTAATAATTTATGACTTCTGGGGGAAAAATGAGTTCCAAGAAAACTGCGAAAACGCTTTCTATCAATAAGTACAGTGTGTATATCCATGATTTTGGGAAGTTATGGTGCATTCCGATCACTTCGAATCGGTCATTACAAAATAACACAAAAAACCTTATTTATCAACCTATTCTGCTCTTATTATTTTCACAAACCAATCCCTTAATTCTTTTGTTGCATCAAGATCATATATTGATATTATCTTTATATTATCTTTATCTATCTTTAATTTTTCAGAAATCTCTTTCTCTTTTATCTTTGCATCTTCCATCCCCAATATATCACTCTTAGTTAAGAGTATAACTTCTTTTTTATCGCAAAGTTCAGGATCGAATTCTTTTAATTCATTTCTAATAGTTTTATAAACCTTTATCATCTCATCAACATTCTGTTCCAAAGAAACACAATGAGCTAGCATCTTTGTTCTCTTTATATGTCTTAAAAATTTATGACCCAAACCCCTTCCTTCTGAAGCTCCTTCTATAAGACCTGGAATATCAGCTAAAATAATATCATACATAGCGCCTAAGTTTGGTTCTAGTGTAGTGAAAGAATAATTTCCAACTTTTACATCAGCTTTTGTTAAAGCATTTAGAAGAGATGATTTACCCGCATTCGGCAAACCTATCAAACCAATATCAGCAATCATCCTAACTTCTATATGAAATACACCTTCTTCACCTGGTTTTCCAGGAGTCCATTCTTCTGGTTTTATATTTGTTGACGCTTTAAAGTGTTCATTACCGTAGCCACCTGATCCACCTTTCAATATCCTGAATGTTTGACCTACTTCACTCAATTCAACTTGTGGATTAACTATAGTTTCAGAGTCATGTATATTAATATCTTCTATTCTGGTTATAAGAGTACCTACAGGCAAATCTATATACAAATCTTCACCCGATGCACCTTGACAACTATTGCCAGATCCAAAATCACCGTTTTGAGCTATAAACTCATGAGTATTAGCATATTTTCTAAGATAAAAAGTATCTTCAACAGCTCTTATATAAACGTCACCACCATGACCACCATCACCACCTGATGGACCACCAAATTCTTTAGCATATTCATGAAGCCAACGAACGACACCGTTTCCTCCATCACCTGCTTTTATATGTATTTTCATTTCATCGATAAATGTCATGAATAGAGTGTAGCATATAAAATACAGAAAATCTTTATCTTTTCTTCGGGTTTTCTTTATATTTTCTTTATGAAAAATTTAACTCCTAAATGTTAAAATCAATCTCGTTGATATATTAATCAACTGCATGTTAATATATTAACTATTATAAATATAAATTTTAAAACTAAACAATATTATGAGAGTTCTTTTAATAGAAGATGATATAGATTTATCAAAAATACTAGTAGAAACCTTAGCAAATCATAATATTATAGTTGATACTTGTCATGATGGTGATTCGGGATCATATATATCTAGAACAAATAAATATGATTTAATACTTATGGATAATATTTTGCCTAAAAAATTAGGTATAAATATTTGTAAAGAATTAAGAAGCTTGGGCAATAAGACACCGATATTATTTTTAACAGTACAGGATGATGCAAAGAGTAAGATTAATTTCCTAGATGCCGGAGCCGATGATTGTATTTCAAAACCTTTTTCAACCAATGAGTTAATAGCAAGAATGAAGGCGGTTACAAGAAGAACTTATAATATAAATCAAGATATAATCACTTTGGATGATGTAACCATAGATAGAAACAACTATTTAGTTTATAAAAAAGGTAAACCTGTTTATTTCACAAGAAAAGAATTCATGATACTCGAACACATAGTAGAAAAACCGGGGCGTGTTGTCACAAGAACAGAGATAATGGAAAAGGTTTGGAATAAAGATTTTAATCCATTTTCAAATACTATAGAAACTCATGTTAGAAATATCAGGCGAAAAATAAATACTAAGAAGAATCGAAATAAAATAGAAACTGTCTTTGGTCGTGGATATAGAGTTAAAGCTAAAACAATAAATTAAATTAATTCCACTTTTTGGCAATAAGACCTTTGTAAGCAGCCTGTGTTTCGGCTTCTTGTTTTGATTTACCTTCACCACTAGCTATATGTATATCACCTAAAAATACACCCACTGTAAAAATCTTATTATGATCAGGACCTGATTCTTTCATTAAATCATATCTAGGTGTAACCCCCATATGTTCTTGAGCCATCTCTTGGAATAAACTTTTAGAATCGATGAATTTCTTTTGCTCTATAACTTCATCTATAAGTACATGTATATTTTTATCAATAAAAACTTGCGCCACTTCATAACCTTGATCTAAATAAATAGCACCAATCAAGGCTTCTATAACATTGGCTAATATATATTGTCTCGCTCTTCCTTGATCTTTTGCTTCACCTTTAGATAATAAAAGATAATCATTTAAACCTAGATTCTCTGCGACTTTTGCAAGGGTTACCGCATTTACTAGAGCTGATCTAAGAGCCGTCATCTCACCTTCTGGTTTTTTCGGATATTTTTTAAATAAAAAATCAGTTACAACCAATTCCAATACAGCATCACCTAAAAATTCTAATCTTTCATTATGTTCATAACCAGAATTTCTATTCTCATTCAAAAATGATCTATGAGTAAAGGCTTTGACAAGATAATTTATATCTTGAAATTCTATATTCAATTTTTCACTTAATTTTTTAAATTTTTTTATATCTATTGTCATCTTTTTATATAGTTTTCAAAGCCTCAAAAGCTTCTTTAAATACAGGTATCATATCTTCATACAGTTTTAAGTCCATTATATTTTCCATATCAAACCATGCAACATCTCTGATTCCACCATCTTTTTTATTAATTAAAGGTCCAAATTCTGTTTTAGCTAAACAATATGTAACTTTTTTCTTTACAACTTTTAATTCTGGATGAGAAGCAACATATTCATTCTGAGTAAAAGTCTTAACAAATACAGAATCTACACCTAACTCTTCTTTCACTTTTCTAAAAGAACATTGATCCACGGTCTCTCCATTCTCTATTTTACCTTTTGCTAAAGTCCAAAAACCAAAAACATCATTAACCAAAGCTAAATAAATCTTACCTTCTTTATCATGACTATAAACAAATGTACCGACAACTTCTACAACAGGTAAAGTAGCTTTTTCTTCTTCAGGCATATCTGCGTATTTTGATTTATTTTTTATCTGATCTTTTTTTGGTATATGTTTTTCAAGATCTTTCTCTGAATCACCATATATTTCTTTATAAACAGAACCTAAAACACCGTTGATAAATTTACCCGATGTCTCACTAGAAAAAAACTTAGCTACTTCTATAGCTTCATTGATTGCAACTTTAGAGGGAACCTCTTTTTTATCGGCAAAAATTAACTCATAAAGACCTAACCTTAAAACATTTCTATCAACTATACCTATTTTGTCCAGTGGCCATTCTGGTGCAGCTTTGATTATAATATCATCTATCTCTTTTTGTTTTTTTAATACACCATCCAATAAACCTTTGGCATATTCTTGATCTACATCATCTTTATAAAACTCCTCGATATTATGAGTTAAAATATCATCAAAATCATTCACATTGTGATTTCTGAAATCTATTTCAAATAATGATTGGAGCACAACTACTCTTGATTGATGTCTACTAGCCATATTTATTTGTGTATTTTTATTTATTTAGAAAGTTCTTGTTAATAAGTAAAAGATATTACAAAATATTATTTTGCTTTTACTGCTTGAGCCTTTACTGCTTTTTTATCGATTTTAGCCATCATATTTACCACCATTTTACCCTTAAAATGACCACAATTTTTACACATTGTATGTGTTGTGTTTGGTTGACCGCAGTTTGAACATAGACTCAAACTTTTAGCCGAAAGAGCGTGATGACTTCTACGATTGCGAGTATGCCCTCTTGTATGACGCATGTGATTTACCATAATGCTATAAGTATACGTATTTTTGGGCAAAAAGCAAGATGATAGCCTACAATAGATGTTATAATATATAGACATGGATTTCATACACCTACACACTCATAGTAACTATAGTCTACTTCAAGCGGTACCAAAAATATCCGATCTGGTTAATAAAGCTAAACAATATGGAATGAATGCAGTTGCTCTTACCGATAATGGTAATATGTATGGAACTATAGAGTTCTATAAAGAATGTGAAGCTAAAGGAATAAAACCTATTATAGGTGTAGATTTTTATGTTGCAGCTCGTACACGTCATGATCGTGAAGGACGCCTCGATGCTAAGACAACTAGACTTTTACTCTTAGCTAAAAATTATGATGGTTATCATAACCTAGTAAAACTTGTGACTGATTCAAACTTAGAAGGTTTCTATTATCGCCCACGTATAGATCAAGAATTAATACAAAAATATAACAAGGATTTAATTTGTATTATTCCCTTTTTCAATAGTGAAATTTCAAACAATTTAAAAATCGGTGATATAGAGATAGCTGAGAAACATTTTCAACTTTTAGTTGATGCTTATGGAAAAGAAAATATATATTATGAGTTAACCAAACAAGAAGATCTAGAAGGTCATAATGATATGGAGATTAAGGTTTTAGATTTCTGTAAGAAAAAAGATATAAAAGTTGTTGCAAGTAACAATGTTCTATATATGGAACCTGAAGATAAAAAGGCTCGTATAACCATGCTTTCTATACAAAACAATAATCCTGATAGAAATATAAGTGATGACGGGGATTTCTCTTTTATATCTCAAGACAGAGCCAAGGAATTATTTACAAACGAAGACAAAGAAATAGATACATTATATAAACAAGCTTTGGAAAATACAGTTAAAATAGCTGAACAATGTGATGTAAAAATCGAGCTTGGCAAATGGGTGTTCCCTAAAATAGAAATACCAGATGGAAAAACCGCTGATGAAGCCCTACGTGATGTTGTATACGCTGGTTTTGAAAAACGTAATGTAGAAAAAACTGAAGAAACATTAAAAAGAGTCGATTATGAATTGGATGTTATCAAATTTAAAGGATATTCACCATATTTCCTAATCGTGGCTGATCTACTAAGACATGCAAAAGAAAATGGAATATTAGCCAATATTCGTGGATCTGTTTGTGGATCTATGGTGACTTATTTATCTGGTATTACTCACATAAACCCTATAGAATATCAGATTCCTTTTGAAAGATTCTTAAACCCTGAACGTCCTTCTGCTCCAGATATTGATATGGACTATGCCGATGATAGACGTGGTGAGATGGTGGACTATGCTCGTTTTAAATACGGTAGAGATAAAGTAGCGCAAATAGGAACTTTCGGTACTATGGCAGCTCGTGGTTCTGTAAAAGATGTTGCACGTGCCCTTGGTTTTCCTTATACACTTGGAGATCGTATTTCTAAACTTATACCTATGGGTTCACAAGGTCATGCGATGACTATAGATCATGCCCTCGAAATAACCCCTGAGCTTCGTGAAATGTATGAAAAAGAGGCTGATGTAAAAACAGTCATAGACATGGCCAAAAAAGTTGAGGGTTGTGCTAGACACATCTCTATACATGCCGCCGGTGTTGTTATAGCCCCAACAGAATTAACCGACTTTACTCCACTTCAATACGATCCAAAAGGTGAAATGAAAATCATCAGTCAATATGACATGTATTCCGTTGAAGATGCAGGTTTGTTGAAGTTTGACTTTTTAGGATTGAAAAACTTAAAAATTATAGCTGAATGTAAAAAATTAATTAAACATATTTATAATGTTGACATCGACATTGACAACTTAAGTGTTGACGATGAAAAAACTTTTCAGATGTTGGCTCGTGGTGAGACAGTTGATCTATTTCAGCTTAATGGTGAAGGTATGACAAAATACTTAGTTGACCTTAAACCAACAACTATCCACGATATCAACGCTATGGTGGCTTTGTATCGTCCTGGACCTATACAATTCATCCCTCTATACATAGAACGTAAACATGATCCTTCAAAAATAACTTATCTTGATCCAATGCTTGAAGATATATTGGAGAAAACTTACGGTGTTTTGGTTTATCAAGATGACCTTTTGATGATGGCCCATAAAATCGCTGGATACTCTTGGGGTGAAGTTGATAAATTCCGTAAAGCTGTTGGTAAAAAAATTCCAGAAGAAATGGAAAAGCAAAAAGAAAAATTTATCAATGGTTGTGTAGAGCATAGTGGTTGGAGTTTGGAAAAAGCTAAAGATGTATGGAAATGGATAGAACCTTTCGCATCTTATGGTTTTAATAAATCTCACTCAGTATCATATGGTCGTGTAGCTTATATAACAGCTTATCTTAAAGCTAATTACCCTACCGAATATATGGCCTCTGTTTTAACATCTGAATCAGGAGATACTGAGTCTGTCTCTGTATCTGTTCGTGAATGTCAAAGACTTGGCATAGAAGTATTAGCGCCAAACGTTAATACATCTTTTGGAAACTTTACCGTTCTTAAAGAATATAATGATGGAAAAGATGCTATCGGTTTCGGACTCTATAGTATAAAAAACTTTGGTGAAGGTATTGCCAATAGTATTATAGAAGAAAGAAAAGCTAATGGTGTTTATACAAGTATAGAAAATTTACTTGAACGCATTACTGATAAAAATCTAAATAAAAAATCCCTTGAGGCTTTAATAAAATCAGGAGCTCTTGATGATTTTGGTGATCGTATAGAACTTTTGGAAAACGTAGATAAATATTTAGATCATAATAGAACTCACACTAAACAAGATAAATCTCAGGGTAATATGTTTGATATGTTGTTTGGTTCTACATCAACTGATGAAGTTACAGAGAAGAAAAAAGTTGTACAAAATCCAGAATATAAAAATCAAAGATTGGCTTGGGAAAAAGAATTATTGGGTATATATATCTCTGGTCATCCACTTGATAAATATCAAAAAACTTTAGGTGAAGCTAAAATCAATATAGCTAAAATAAATGCAGAAGGTGTTCAAGATCAAGTTTATGATAAAGTTTTAGGTATTATAGAAAATAAAAAAGAGATAGCGACAAAGAAAGATGCAAATAAGAAAATGATATTCTTCAAATTAAAAGATTTAACTGGTGAGATTGAGTGTATAGTATTTCCAAAACAATTCGATGAATTGAAAGATAAAGTTAATGACGAATCAGTGGTATTGATAAAAGGAAAAATCTCAATACGTGAAGGTGAAGAGAAAAAGAGTTTGGTGGTTGATAGTATTAAGGTCAGTGGGCGGTAGGGTTAAAAAGAATTTTGAAACATTTGCAAACCAAAAAATATAAATAAAATTATACCAACTGATAATAAATTAAGACTAATATTTAATTTTTTGAGTTTATTTAATTTTGATAACAAAATATCATAACCACCTCTCCTTACCTTAGAATACAAAGATAATAATCTAATAGAGATTATTAAATTAAAAATGGAAATGATAAATAGAACTGCAAAGATTAATCCAACAAAAGAAAAACTGATAATCCATGAAGGTAAGAAAAGTACTGAGGGTATAAACATTATAATACCAATAATTAAATTTACTAAAGCAGATATAATATATTTCATATATTAATATTATCACTATACCTCCCCATTATCCACCTTACCTCGGAGTTCCTCCATAAACTTAGTCATAAACCTTAGATTATGTATCGTTGCCAGAGTCCCAGCTAACATCTCCCCTGCTTTATACAAATGATTTAAATAACTTCTTGTATAATTCTGACATGTATAACAATCACATTTACCATCTATCGGATTCATATCAGTTTTATATTTAGCATTTTTAAGATTTAGATTTTCATATTCAAGATTACCTTTATCAAAAAACACTGTTCCTGTTCTAGCATTACGTGTAGGCATCACACAATCAAAAGTATCACATCCTTCTTTTACACCTTTTATAACATCGGCCGGTTCTCCTATGCCAAGAAGATGTCTTGGTTTATTTTCAGGTAAAACACTATTTACCCATGACACAGCTGTCATCATATCTTCTTTTTCAAATGATCCCCCTATGCCAAATCCATCAAACTCTATACCATTATGAGAAAGTTCTGATATAAACTTTGCTGATTCTTTACGAAGATCTTCATGACGTCCACCTTGCACTATTCCAAACAAAGCTTGTTTTGAAAAAGATTCTGTGTTTTCTATATGAGTTTTTAATGATTCAAGTGCCCAACGATGTGTTCTATCAAGTGAACGTTTTTGATATTCTATTGGTTCATGGGGTGAAGTACATTCATCAAAAGCAAAGATAATATCCGCACCTATCGCTTGTTGTATCTCTATTGATTTTTTAGGAGTAAAATAATGAGCTGATCCATCTATAATAGATCTAAACATAACACCAGATTCATCTATCTTTGCAGGTATCATTGCATTTTCTATATCAGCTCTATGACCAGAAGATTTTAAGGCTATCTCATCAAAGTCAGGTCGTGATGCGGCTGTAAATTTTGTAATATTTTTTCCAAGAGCTACACCTAAAGAAAAAGCTTGAAAGCCACCTGAATCAGTAAAAGTAGGACCGTCCCAATTCATAAACTTATGTAAACCTCCATGAGATTTGATAATCTCTTCACCAGGTTGAAGATATAGATGATATGTATTTGCCAAAACCGCTTCCGCCTTAAGGTCTTTTAACATCTCGGGAGTAACACCCTTTACAGTTGCTTTTGTACCCACAGGAATAAAAGCTGGTGTCTGTATTTCTCCATGAAGAGTTTTTATAACACCAGTTCTAGCTCGACTCTTTTCTGATCGAGTTTTTATAGAAAATTCTAACGGTCGCTTTTGCATTGATATATTTATACATTAATATCAGCTTACAGTAAACCCAATAGGATTTTTAATCTGATTTTCTTCTTCGTTCTTATGATTGATCAATATTTTTATAACCTCAAATATCTCTTTAAAATTCGCCTTATTAACCTTTTCCATCTCTTCTATTTTTTCTCGAAGTTCTTTATATGTATTCATCATTTCTCTAAGTTTGGTAAATACTCTAATTATCCTTATATTTACCTCTATAGCCTTATCACTTTTTAAAACACTAGATAACATAGCGATACCCTGTTCGGTGAAGACGTAAGGTAGATACTTTATATTTTGACCATTAACCAAGGTCGCAATTTGCGACCTTGGATTTTCATTATAATTTTCCAATGTTTTATAACTTGAGGTCGCAATTTGTGACCTCAAGAACATATCTGATTCTATCTTGTATAACTGAAACATAAAATCTTCAGGGAATCTTCTTAGATTTCTCTTAACAGCCTCATTAAGTCTTTTTGTGGATACACCATAAAGTATAGCCAAATCCTTATCGAACATAACTTTTTTACCTCTAATGAGATATATTTTTTCTCTTATTGTATTTATATTTAAATTTTCCATGAAAAAATTCTAACATTTTACTGTTAAAATAATTTCGAAGAAAGTATAAATTTTTAATCAAGATATTATAAACCCAATATCTCTTTAACCTCATCTACTCCAACATCTGTATAAACTTTATCATCTATGACAATAGTTGGCGCTTTTTGTTGACCCGATATTTTTATCAACTCCTGCATAAATTCAGGATTAA
>CAYZIG010000018.1:0-12840 GCA_964478465.1 uncultured Candidatus Saccharibacteria bacterium
GACTTAAAATCTTTTGGCGGTAACGCTGTGCGGGTTCGAGTCCCGCCTGGGGCACCATAAAAAACATACCTAGTTAGGTATGTTTTTTATTTGAGCAACAGGAAAAATCCGGAGGATTTTTAGGGACTCGAAAGGGTTTTATATATTTTCGAGAATTTGTAAAATTTGAGAAAATATAAAACCCGTACTGGTCCTGTAAGGACCGAGTCCTAATATGCTACAATTAACACATGAAAAAATTATTATTAATAATAATATTAATTGGAATAGCTTATGTTTTATATTCCCAATTAGAAAATCAAGAATCAAAAAGATATAAATTCTCCGTAATAGTCTTACCTGATACACAAAATTATTCAAAATCATTTCCAAGTATTTTCTGTGAACAAACAAAATGGATAATCGAAAATAAGAAAAAATTAAATATAGTTTTTGTATCTCATATGGGAGATATAGTCGATAGTGGTGGTTCAGATTTGAGAGAATGGGAAAATGCGGCTAATTGTATGAAAAACCTAAACGGAAAAGTACCCTATGGAATAATACCAGGCAATCATGATTCTGATATAGCAGGAAAAAAAGAATCTGGCTTTAAAATATTTAATGAATATTTCCCTGCTCAAGATAATAATCATTATGTAAACAATGAAAATAATTTCCAAACTATAGAAGTATATAGTAAAAAAATATTATTTTTAAATCTAAGTATAGAAGCCAATGATAAAGAACTAGAATGGGCACAAAAAGTTTTGAATGATAACAAAGATAAATACGTTATATTAACAACACATAAATATTTACATGATTATGATAATAAATTAAGCCAAGGACATGAATACAGTAAAAACGGTAATTCTGGTCAACAAATATGGGATAAATTAATATATAAAAACTGTAATATAAAAATGGTATGGTCAGGACATTATCATAAAGAAAGTGGCGAGAATTTAATATTAACAAAAAATAGTTGCGGTGATGATGTTCAACAAATAGTTCAAGATTATCAATCAAGAGAAAATGGTGGTAATGGACTGTTAAGAATATATGAATTTGATATAAAAAATAAAAATATTAAAGTAAAAACTTATTCACCTTTCACAAAAACATATGAAAAAGACTTTGATAGTGAGTTTGAATTAAAGTTTATAATTCCTTAATCAAAAATTTATATTTTCTTAATCATAACTTTAACAGTATTTTGTTATGATTTGGAGATGAATTTATATAAAACATTTTCACAATTTAAAAAAATACCTGCAGGAATCATTATAGATAATCCATATGAATTAATATGTACAGATTTCAAAATATCTAAAAATATATTAAGTATATTAAAAACTAATAATAACTCTGTATCATTTACAAGATTATCTTTAAAACATCTATCAGAAAAAGGTGAACGAGGAGAATATATAATAAAACAAATAAATAAGATATTAAAAGATCATGATTTTATATATTCTGGAAATTTTTCTAATAGATTTTTAATAACTAAAAAAATATTCTTTAAAACTGAAGAAAAAAATCATATAATAAATATAGAAATTACAAAGGAAAAAGAAAATATAATAGTAACAGGCTTTATAGCAAGAAAATCATACTTTAAGAACTTAAATCTTCTCTGGGGAACGGCGCAATCCCCATCTCAACAACTCACTAAAGAGTAGGTGGCAGTAGCCGGTTTTCTGCACTTAGAGAAGATTTAAAATCTCAAAGTATATGTATCATACATCAAGATATATTTATAAGTCAAATATTAAAACCCATCGAACCCGCCAAACCCTGAACCGGATGATTCTTTTGGTTTTGGTTTATCTTTTGCAAATTTTTCATCTATTTCATCCTTTATAGAATCCTTATCCCTACCGTATTTTAGATATGATAATTCTTTTAGATTATCAACTATATCCATATTACCTCTTGGCATATGATCAACACGTATATTGAAAGGTTTTGTCGGTTTACCATGTGACAACATTTTTATATAAGCATTTAGATTGTCTATATTCATTATATCTTTAGCCATAAATACAGGTTCAAATTGCTTTTGCAAAAACTCTGCATCTTCAGAACCAGTTCTGTATACAACCATATTTCCCACGTTTCCAAATACAGAAGCTTTTATTTTTTCATCAAGTTGAGCGATGAATTGATGGGCTACAGCAAGAGACAATTTATATTTTCTAGCTTCAGAAAGTATAGTTGATATAGAAGGAGTGGTAATATTTTGGAACTCATCTATATATAGATAAAATGGTGGCAAATCTTTTCCAAAAGAATCAACACGTGAAAGTGCCGCCATTAATATTTTTCCAACAATAATAAGACCAATAAGATTTGAGTTTATATCCCCCAATCTACCTTTAGCTAGATTTACCAAGAGAATTTTTTTAGTATCCATTATTTCACGGAAATTGAAAGATGATTTTTCTTGTGCGATTATAGGACGCATTATTTCATTTGAAGAAAATACATCGAACTTAGATGTAATATATGGAATCATGTTGGCAAGACCTGATTCACCTGAAGTCTTCTCGGCTATCTCTGTCCAGAACTGTTTAACTATAGGATTTTTACAATTAGCAACTTTCATATCACGAAAACTCTTTACCGCCATCACACGAGATATATCAAGAAGTGTGCATCCTGAGTCTGGATCATCCATAACCAACATTGTCGCATTTCTAAAATATTGTTCAAACATTGGCCCCATTGATTCTGGCGAACCAGCATATAGTTTTTGGAAAATACTGAATAACTCATTTACCACAAAAGTTTTTTGTTCTGGATTATTTCTATCATATTCAAGCATGTTCAAAGCCATAGGTCTATCTGTGTAACTAGGATCAAAATATATCACATCATCATATCTTTCCTTTGGAATCTTAGAAAGAATATCTTGTACATCTGATCCATGAGGGTCTATAAAACATACGCCGTCGCCATTTATAATGTCTTGAACTATAAGATTACGAAGTATTGTTGATTTACCAGTACCTGTTTGACCGATAACATACATATGACGAAGTCTATCTTCAGGGGTCATATAAACATCTTGTTCTATATTTCTATGAACATTTTTACCTAAGAAAACACCTTCTCCTTTATGTGGTATATCAAGAGGGGCCGGAGCAGTAGCAGCTGTATTTTGTTTAAGCTGTGGTGAAAAAGTTGATTGTGTAGCCACCGGAAAATGCATGATGGTTGCTATTTCTTTTATCGATATAGGCAATATTTGATTTCTATCAAATAATCTAAAAGTGAATTTATAGAATAAATCTTTTATATCTCTATCTTTAATTCTATTCCATTTTATTCCATTTCCCAATGAATTTGTAAATTGATTAAAAGAAGATTCTAAATCAGATAATATAGCTTCTGCTCTAACTCTCTCTTTAGCAGAAACAGCAAGGCGTATATTTGTCTCTATTATAGGAGTGGTTATCTTTGCTTTTATTTGTTCTACTGCTATTTGATCTATGAACTTTTCTTTATTATCATCTTTTTTATCTGTGTCCCCTGACAATGCACCGTCTATAACTTCTTTACCTATTTCCCCTGCAACTTTTTTAAATTGACCCCATATTGTATGTTGTATATCTATAGTCTTCTTAAGATTTTCCCCTTTCAAAACATCATCTAAGGCTTTTTTATATAATTTATGATAATAATCTCCAACATTATTAAATACTATTTGTATGGCCGCACCTTCTCCTTCTTTTTCAATCTTTGATAGTGAATTCAATATCACATTTATAGGATCTACATCAAATTGTTCATATGTTTTTATTGGGTAAATATCTTGTTTTGTAAATGAAGCTACAGAAGCAACTGATATACCGTCTTCATTGAAAATATTATAATCATTGTGCTCCACCTCTATCTTAGCCTCTGGAAAAACTGACAATATATGTTTTTCAAATAAATCATTTTTATCATTTGGAACAGAAACATAGAATATGAATTCTTGGCTACCTTCAGATATAGCCAACTCTATAGTCATATTATTTTTACTATCTGCATATTTTTTACCAGATTCAGCTATAGAAGACATACCCTGATAAAATTGTTCCATCACAGATAATAATTCCTTCAATGGTTTTTGTGTTCCATCTTTCTGTTTAAAATCAGGTAAAGATACTTGATACAAAGTCTGTTTTATACTTTTATCCACCGGATCTTGTTCTTTTAGATTTGGAATAGTTAAACCAGCCTTTATATATTCTACTAAAAATCTATGAAAATCATCTTCTAGATGAGGGTTACCATTATTTTTTATAATATTTAAAGTATTGTATATACCGTTCTTATTCATCAATGTCCAATACTCTTCCATGTTTTTATCATGTGATTCTGGGGCTAGATTTAAAACAACCTCTTGACTGTCTGTTTGCTTATATGATTCATGTAATAAATCCTGACCTGTATTTTTATGATATTGTTCTATCTCTTTTTTGATTATCTCATCTTCTTCAAATACAGCCCCAGTATCTATCTTATTTTCTTTACTTTTCTTAACTTCATTTCTCAAATATTCCAATTCTTCTTCGAGAGACGAGAAACCTGTATCAGGAGTAACCTCATTTTTGTTTACATTATTATTTTCCTGATTCAATTCTTCAAAATTATTTTGTAACATTATGTATTTATTATATCAGAAAAAAGTTTGAAAAATAAAAAAATGCCGGTCTATGCCGGCAAAAATCATATATGTGGTCTATTCCTGTGCACGTAATCAGAGGCAATGGCAATGATTTTAGTCGATGTCTCATTGTTGATGCTGATACGAGAGATATGAGGAATTACCTTATATTCCATAAAAATTAGATACATGAATAATTGACTAATATCATTTTTACCCATGATCACAAAGTTTACACGACGGGCCGTGCCGTCAGAAGCAGTGTATTTACCATGACAAGAAACAGAATCTACCCATACACCATTTGGGTCAGGTTCCCCTTCAGGACAGGGAATAAAATCTTCGACACCAGAATATATACTTAATAAAGAAAGATATGATTCATGTGCTTTTGGATTTTTGATACCAAGAATATCCAAAGCCTCGACTACAACAGGTTGAATTAACAAGGTACTCATACCAAAACAATAACATGATTTGACACGATAAATCAAAAGTATATAATACCTAATACAAGACTTAACGACAGAAAATTAAAAACCGGCTCAGCTGCGGACTTGATAGAAATATCAATGTACTAATGGATGAACCCACAAATATTTTATTTGTCCCGCCGTCATCCTAAGTCTAGTAGGAAACCATCTTTTAAGGTGGTTTTTTACGTTTCTGAAATCGAGAAACCATCGTAATCTTCATAAGTTAGAATTATATTATCGATAGCAAAATATAATTTACTTAGTACTTCATCTTTATGGCGATTGTTTACCATCTCTTTTTTTCTACTCTCTACAAAATGTTTTAGAGATCTTCTTGAAATATAAATATCGTAATCATTATTAATTCGTATTAATTCCAAATAGTTATCAATAGGAATACCATAATCTATTTCATAATAGACTTTAATTAGATTTTTTATTTTCTGTAAATTATTATTAGTGATTAGATAATCATAAAATAATCATATTAAAATTATGATTAAGAAAACCTAAAAAAATAAAAACAAAATAACCTATATATGACAATAGTCTGTTGACAATTATCAAGATGAGAGTAAAATAAAAAATGTATGAATGGCACCGCCACATTTGACGACAGACACCCCGTCTTGTCGAATATTCGTGACTTCTTCGTACTGGCCTACTTCATCTGCACTCTTCGCCCTGAGGATGTGAATGAAACCCACTGCGACTAACTCGCGAATTCCACCCACCCACGAAAACCGGTCCCGCTCTGTGCGGACGACCAATTAGTACTGGGTGGAGTTTTTTTATTGACACATCAGTTGACACAGGAGTAAAATATAAATATGAGTCTAGAACTTTCCATAAAGATTGCTTACGAGATGACTCTTGATACCATCACCAAATGGATATGCTTACCGATGGATATAATCAGTGGCTCCATAATGTTGCTATGGTTCGGGTATCACCTCGATATCGAATTCAATCGCTAAGGTCTAGCCCTGCCGACTTACGACATCGCCGGACCTTTTTCTTCCTCAAAATAAAACCCTGGGATAAACTTATCTCAGGGTTTTATTTAGTATTATTGCGTTATAATTTCACACCCATCTTTAGTAACAACTATAGTATGTTCAACATGAACAGATAAACCTTTGTCAGTTGTCACAAAAGTGTATCCATCATTTAATACATTCATAGATGTAGAGTTTTGAGTAAGTATTGGTTCTATAGCTATAACATTGCCTTCTTTCAAGATCACACCTTCACCTTTTTTACCGAAGTTTGGCACAAACGGATCTTCATGTATACCATGACCTATACCATGGCCACCAAGTATTGTTGGTATTTTATATTTTCCGCCTTTATTTTCTTTTACAGTTTTTTCTATTATATAACCAATGTCACCGGTTCTTATTCCTGGTTTTACAAAATCTATTGCATTATACAGAGCACGATTTGCAACATCTATCATCTCTTGTCCTATCTTATTATATTCTTTTCCGCCAACAACTAAAGTTATAGCAGAATCGGTGAACATGTTTTTATACTTCAAGCCCATATCAAGTGTGACAACATCTCCTTTTTTCAAAACTCTTGGTTTTTCATTTGGTATACCATGAACAACTTCATGATTAATAGAGATACATATAGCACCGGGAAAAGGTCTGTCAGCACCATGAGGGGTGTAATTCAAAAAAGCAGGTATAGCATTATTTTCTATACACAAATCATTGGCTCTTTTATTTAGAGTATCTGTAGAAACATTTTCCAATGCTTCTTCTTTCAAAGTCTCTAAAATAGAGAATAATATTCTACCCCCTTCTTTTAATATTTTTATTTCTTCTTCTGTATATATGTTTATCTTAGACATTTAATTTACTTACTATTTCTTGATGAATTTCATGGACATCTCTTTCACCGTTTATATCATGAAATTCAAATTGTTTATTATCTTTCAGAAAATCTATGGCTGGAATAACTTCTGCTTCAAACCATTTTTTCTTAGCTTCAAATATCTCATCATTATCATCACTTCTACCTCTTTTTTTCAATTTATCAATTGACCAATCATGACCAACATTTAAATAAAATACTTTTGCATTTTTAATCTCATAGAAATCAAATATGTCTGCAACTGTAACTGCTTCATTCAAAGATCTAAGTCCACCATCCATTATTAGATTTTTATTTGCATCATACTGTGTCTTGAAAAAATTTCCAAGTATAGTCACACAAAGAAAATCTGGATGCCTTCCCCCTTCATCATATATCTGATCAACTTTTTTTGAAGTAAAATTATCACCTTCTGCTATCAATTTTCTAAACTCATTACCTGTACTTAGATATAAAGTTTCTTGATTAATAGATTTGAAATAATCAATCAATAAAGATGACTGAGTCCCTTTACCACAACCACTTCTACCTATAAATATAATAGCTACATTTTGTGTCATGTAGCTATTATACTATATTTAAGGAATTAATACTCCCTCATACTCAATTGGGCATTGATCTTCTTCACAACATCAATCAGAGTTGATATTACGATTAGAATACCTGTACCACCTATACGTATAGAAGCTACATTTGTAAATCCTTGTACCACACTTGGCAATATAGCTATGAGTGCCAAGAATAATGCACCGATAAATGTTGTTCTTGTTACTATTCTAGATAGATAATCCATAGTAGAGTCTCCAGGTCTTATACCTGAAACAAAAGCTCCTTGTTTTTGTAGATTTTCAGACATTTGTTTTGGATCGAAAGTAACGGCTGTATAGAAATATGTAAATAAGAATACCAATACAAAGTAAGCTATACCGTGAACCCATGCATTTTGTGACCAAATAGATATAAATCTACCGATTGATTGCATATTAGCATTTGCTGACAAAGTCAGAATATTTCCTAAAAATGTTGGGAACATTAACAATGTCACAGCGAATATTATTGGCATCACACCAGCTTGATTAAGCTTTATAGGTAAATATGTTTTATGAGAACCAGATGCTCCCTGTGTTGCAAAAGATCTAGCTTGTCTAGCATAATTGATCTCTATAGGTCTTTCTGCTTCTGTTATTGATATGATGAAAGCTATAACTAATATAGACATCAAAGTTATACCTATAAACATAAGAGCTTGACTTGGATCATAAGTAGCTAATATTCTAGAAACATTTTGTGGAAGTGAGGCAATAATACCCATAGTTATTATCAGAGATATACCATTTCCTATACCGTATTCTGTCAGTCTTTCACCTATCCACATCAACAACATAGAAGATGCAACAACTATAATAGATATTTGTATAAAACCAAATGATGTTAATCCTGCAAATACTTCTGGTGATTGTCTTGTTATAAGAGTAACTATTCCAAAAGTTTGTATAAAAGCGACTGGTATAGTTAATAATCTTGAATATTGTGATAATTTTCTTCTACCTATAGCACCTTCCTCTTGCTGCAATTCCTTCATGCGAGGAAAAACCATAGTAAGTAATTGTATAACAATAGATGCGGTAATGTATGGACCAACTCCAAGCATCAATATACTTAAAGCAGATAAACCACCTCCTGAAAATAGGTTTAACACTTGCAAAAAGTTGTTACCATCAACTAAAGCTTTAATAGCTTGTACATTTACCCCTGGAACAGGAATAGCTGATAAAGCTCTGAATATAATCAATATAGCTAGAACAAATAATATTCTATTTCTAATTGTTTTATCTGTAAAAATTGTTTTGATTTTATTGAACATATACTTTTCCACCTGCTTTTTCGATTTTCTCTACAGCAGATTTTGATATTGTAAATTTCTTAAATGTTAATGCTTGTGTAATTTCTCCATTAGCTAATATCTTAACTTTAGGAACTTTACCTTTAACTAACTTAACTAATTTCAAATCTACAAGTTTTTGTGGTGTTAATATTGTACCTGATTCTATTGTATTCAAATCAGTTAAACCTACTATAACTGGTTTTATTTCAAATGATTTATTTGAATTTTTACCACGACCACGTAGTTTAGGGATTTTTTTAATTATCTCTCTAATCTCTGGGCGAAGTTTTCTACCGGCACGTGATGTTTGACCTTTTTGTCCACGACCTGAAGTTTTACCTCTTTTACTACCACGACCTACTTGTTGTTTAACTTTTCTTTTTGTGTGTCTTTTTAATGTATGTAATTGCATATATTTTATTTTGTGTGCTTAACTTTTTTATAAGTTGATAAAGTTGATAATGCTTTAATAACAACTTTTGCGTTATTCATACGATTCTTTGTACCTGATCTTAATTTTCCGATAACATCTTTTATACCAGCCATCTCAAGCACATCACGAACTGATGAACCAGCAACAAGTCCCTTACCTGGTGCAGGTCTGATCTCTACACGAGCTGATGAATATTTAGCTGAGACATCATGTGGTATAGTACCTGTTTTTGTAAGAGGTAGTCTTATCATATTAGCTTTAGCTTTTCTATAAGCCTTATCTACTGCCATAGCAGTATCAAGACCCTTACCTGTACCATAACCAATTCTTCCTTTCTTATCACCTGCTATCACAGCTACTGAGAAAGAGAATTTTCTACCACCAGAAGTAACACGAGTTACTCTTCTTATGTCGATTATTTTTTGATCAAATTCTGGTTTTGGTTTTGGTTCACGTCTTGGACCTTTGTTTCCATCTCTTCTTGGACCTCTTCCTGGTCTTTCATTTTTAACAAAAGCCTTTTTAACTTCAGTAGCAGGTGCGGCTGCAACAACTTCTTCTGTATTTATTATATTTGTATCGTTATTTGTATCTGTCATAAATTTATTTATATTATAATATTAAAATTCTAAACCTGCCTCTCTTGCAGCTTCTGCTAATGCTAATATTCGACCTGTATATTTGTAACCATTTCTATCAAACACTACTTTAGTAATATTTGCTTTCTTAGCTTTTTCGGCAACTTCACGGCCTACAGATATAGCCGCATCCATTTTCTTAGCTTTCATTTGTGAACTATTAGCTTCAACCAAAGTTTTACCTTGAGTATCATCTATGATTTGAGCATAAGTAAATTTGTTTGATTTAAAGACTGTTAATCTTGGTCTTTCTTCTGTACCAGAAACTTTAGCTCTGATTCTATTTTTTATTCTTTCTCTGTTTGATAATATTATTCTTTTCATATATTTGTTTTATTTATTTAAATAAATTAGCTAAAACTAGGCAGCTTTTTTACCTTGTTTTCTCTTAATAACTTCATCATCATATCTAAAACCTTTACCTTTATATGGTTCTGGTTTTTTCAAAGATCTGATTTTTGCAGAAAAAGAACCGACCAATTCTTTATCTATACTTGTAAATGTAAACACACCTTTTTCGGATGTTACTGCTATATTTGCAGGTATTTGTACTTTTACTGGATGTGAGAAACCTAAAGCTAAATTCAAAGTATTTCCTTGAACATCACCCTTATATCCAACACCTTCTAGTATTAGTTTCTTAACATAAGGTTCATTTACACCCTTAATCATATTTTTTGTATGAGAAGCGTATGTACCCCATATTGATCTTCCAAAAGCATCACTTTGTTTTGGAGTGAAAGTAATTTCATTACCATTTATATTTACTTCTACCAATGGTAAGAATTTTTTTGTTAATTCACCTTTTGGTCCTTTTACAGTTAAAATATTATTTTCAAAAGTAACTGTTGTTCCTTGAGGTATTGTTATTATTTGTTTTCCGATTCTTGACATATATTTATTGCTTTAACTTTTGCAGTTTATAACTTATAAAGTGGAAGATCTTTAGCTTACGCAGGGTGTCTTTAAACCCAAATTATTACCAGATTTTAAATAAGAATTCTCCACCAACTTTCTGAGCTCTAACTTCTTTATCCGAAAGAACTCCTTTTGGCGTTGAAACCAATAATGCACCATAACCACTTTTTACTTGATGAGCATCTCTATATGATCCATATACTCTTCTTGAATATTTTGAAAGTTGTTGTACACCAGAGATCTTTGGTTTACCATCAGCATCATATAACAAAGTAACTTCTATGTATTGTATTGGGGCATTACCTGTAACTTTTATATCTGAAATAAATCCTAGATCTGCTAATTTATCTAATATAGATTTTCTAAATTTTGAAAAACCAAAAGTTGTTTTTTCTTTACCTGCTATGTTTGCAGTCTTTAGATTATTTATTATTTGTGATATTCCGTGATTCATATTTTTATATTATTTACTTATTTTTAACTTTTACTTTTACCATGATGATTTTTTAATACCTGGGATTAATCCTTCGTTTGCCGCTTCACGGAAACAGATTCTACACATATCAAAGTCTCTCATATAACCTCTTTTTCTTCCGCATTTAAAACAACGTCTAACTACTCTACTTTTAAACTTTGGTGATTTTAATGATCTTTGTATTACTGATTTTTTTGCCATATTTTTATATTATCTTTATGTTTATTTTAAAATTATTTTTTAAATAGGAAGCCCATTATATCTAATAATGCTTTTGTTTCAGATTTTGTCTTACTTGTTGTTACTATGGTTGCACCTAGACTGAATACATCTTGTATATTTTCATCTGATGTCTCTGGAAATACTGTATGTTCTTTTATACCGAATGAGAAGTTACCCATATCATCTATACCTGTAGCTGGTATACCTCTGAAGTCTTTTGTACGAGGGAAAGCGATATTTACAACTTTATCCAAAAAAGCCCACATCTTGTCTCCACGAAGAGTTACTTTATAACCTGATGCATCACCTTGTCTAAGTTTAAAACCAGCGATTGATTTCTTAGCTATAGTAGTAACTGGTTTTTGACCTGTTATTTTTGTTAATCTATCTAGCATCAATTCTTTTTTCTTTGGATCTTTTATAGAACCTGTAGTTGTAGTAACAACAACTCTCTTGATTGCTGGAGCTTGTAATTTATTTTTATACTTAAAATCACCCTTTAAAGTGTCAAATGATTTTTTTACTTTTTCTTTTATTGATATATTTTTATGAGACATATATTTATATATTATTTAAATTAATTTACTAAACTTACATTTGATATGTGTATAGGTGTTGCAGTCTCAACTATTTCACCTTTTTTATCAGATGATTTAGCTTTAACATGTCTTTTTTTAAGATTTATACCTTCAACCAGGATTTTATCTTCACGAGGTAAAACTTTCAAAACTGTTCCTGTTTTGTTTTTATCATTACCTGTTAATATTTTTACTTTTTGTCCTTTTTTAATCATATATTTATTTTCTTATTTAATTACCTATACTATTTCTGGTGCTTTTGAAGCTATTGTTTGATAACCTCTTTCTTGTATCTCTCTTGGTATTGGACCGAATATACGTCCTGCTATTGGTTCACCTTTTGTCTTATCTATAAGAACAACTGCATTTTCATCAAATCTTATATATGAACCATCTTTTCTTCTAAAAGCTTGTCTTGCACGTACAACTACAGCTTTATGCACATCTTTCTTTTTTGTTTGTTTTCTTGGTTCTGCTTTTTGTACAGATAATATAACTGTATCACCTAGATATGCATATCTTTTTGCTGCATGACCTAGAACTTTGAAAACTCTACCTATTTTGGCACCTGAGTTATCTGCTATTGAAACTATTGATCCTGGTTGTATCATATATTTATTATTATTTTATTTAACTAATGTAAAATGTTTATCTTTTGATATTGGTGCTGATTCTATAATAGATACTTTGTC
>CAYZIG010000019.1:0-12198 GCA_964478465.1 uncultured Candidatus Saccharibacteria bacterium
GCATAATCTCTTTATTTTCACCTTGATATTTATCTATATAATACAAGGGTATAACAGTCTCATTTTCAGTAGTAGTGTTGATATTTTTATTTAACATCTATATTTTATATCAAAACTGACATAAAATTTTCATGAAGAAATAATAAAGTTCGAATAAATTTTTGATAAAAGAAGATTATATTGTATAATATTAGATAAGCATGTCTTTCTTTACTAGTAAATTATTTTCACAACCAGATAACAGTGTGATCGGTATAGATATCGGATCATCTTCTTTGAAAATTGTACAAGTTAAAAAAGAAAGAGGTAGAGCCATATTACAGACTTATGGTGAATTGGGTCTAGGTCCTTATGCAAAATTATCTATTGGTCAAATAGCAGCTCTAAATCCGGAGGAATATGCAAAAATAGTTCTGGATTTATTAAAAGAAGCAAATATATCATCAAATAAGGGTGGATTAGCTATACCTTTGAAACTTAGTTTGATTAATGTGATTGATATTCCTAAGGTTGAAGAAAGAGAACAAAGAAATGTAATAGAATTAGAGGCTAGAAAATATATACCTGTATCTATATCAGAGGTGACTCTCGATTATTCTGTTATTCCTCAATTGGATGATTCAAGCTTAGAATTTATAGAATCTGATGATGAACGTAAGGCACAGGAAGATGAATTGAAGAAGAGGCAAAAAGTATTATTAGTTGCTATTCATAATCAAGTTTTGAATAATTATTCTAAAATAGTTCAAGATTCAAAATTAAATATTCAATTTTTTGAAGTTGAAGCTTTTGCAACGGCACGTGCTTGTTTAACAGGTGAAAGGGCTCCGGTTATGATAGTTGATATGGGTGCTTCATCGGTGAAAATTTATATTATAGATAATGGTATATTGTTATCTTCTCACACTATAAATCGCGGCGGTCAAGATATATCATTTTCTATATCAAAGGGTTTAGGTATACCTTTTGATCACGCTGAACATCTTAAGAGATCTTTAGGGAAGACCAATGTGGCAGAAGAAGAAAAGATTAAAGAACTTGTAAGTATACATCAAGAATATATCGTATCAGAATTAAAAACTGTCTTGACTGTATTTCAAAAAAATAGAAATGAGACTATAGCTAAAATAATCTTAACAGGCGGAAGTTCAAATTTAGATGGTATTGTAGATAAAATACAAAAAAGTTTTTCATGTGAAGTACAAGTTTCTGATCCATTTTCAAAATTAGAAGCTCCTGTATCTTTGCAAGAAACTTTAAAGATTACCGGAACAACTTTTGCAACTGCTATAGGACTTGCTTTACGTGCATTGCAAGATTGATTTTGTTATAATTATTATAAATATGGAAACAAGATTTCAAACAACTTCATTTATACCTAAAGCATCACTTGACAATGTGGTTGATGATAAAGGTAAGATACAGAGAACAAGTGGATCATCTTCAAGTGGATCAAGTTTTCTGTTGTTGATATCATTTTTTATCTTCGTGTGTAGTTTGGTTTCAGCTGGTATAATATTATCTTTAAATAAAATTGATTTAGTTAGAAAACAGAAATTGAATGAATCTTTGATTAGTTATCAAAAGAATGTAAACACCCCAACAATAGAGGAGATAAAATCATTAAACAACAGATTGACTGTTATAAAAGCTTTATTGGACAGACATACCGCAGTGTCTGTTGTATTTGATGAATTATCAAAGAATACAATTAAACAAGTTTCTTTTTCTTCTTTTGATTTGAAAAAAAGAAATGACAATACATACAGTATTGCATTGAAAGCAAATGGGGTTGGTTATACATCGATAGTTGCACAAGATAGTCAATTTACAGCAGGTCCGGCACAGAACTTTTTCAAAAATACTAGCATAACAGATTTTGTTAAAAGTAAGGGTCAGGATTTGACAACTTTCGGTATAAATACAAGTGTATCAGCTAATTCTATTAAATTTTCTGAAATTATAAGTAATACAAAAGCAAGTAATTAATTATGAAATCAATTATATCAATTATTCTAATAGCTGCTTCAATAGCATTTTTTATGTTCTTTACAAAAAAAGAATGGGATAAACTTAAGGTTAATAGAATAGAAGTGGAGAAACTAAGTATTGCACAAGATAATGCCAATAAACTTAAAAGTAGAATAGAAGATTTGGAAAAGGTTAAAAATTCTATAACATGGGAAGATCAAGAAAAAATGAAGAGAATGCTTCCTAATAATGTTGAAAATGTAAAATTAATAATAGATTTCGATAATATGCTTCAAGCTTTGGTTGAAGAAAATAAGACTGTTGATTTATATAAAAATAGTCCAACTGATACAGGTAAAATATCTATAGAAAACCCTAGAATTACTCAAGGTAACAATTTTGTGGATGGGGGATTTGATGCATCACAGGTAGGAGTAGCAGATTTTAGTTTTACGGTATCTTTAACTTATAATGATTTCTTGGATTTCATAAAGAGAATTGAAAATTCAACCCGTATATTTGATATAGAGTCTATATCATTTTCTGCGCCATCAAATGTTAATGCCAAGAATCCAGATAATATAGTTTATACATTTAACATCGCATTAAAAACATATTGGTTAAAATCAAAATAAAAATATATGAATATGAATATTATGAGTCATAAAAAAACAGTATTAATACTTATCTTGATAATAGGATTATTTTTTGGATATTGGTTTTTGTTTTTATCCAAAAAAGAAGCACAGCAATCTAATGCCAATAAAAATGTTAAGGCTCAAACTACGAGTTCTGGTACCCAATACGATAAAGATTTTGTATCAAGTCTTATTGGTTTAAATTCAGTCAAATTGGATAAGTCTGTATTAGAATCCAAAGTATATAAAGCGTTGAATTATCCAGAAAAACCATTTGTAGTAGAATATCCGAAAGAATCAGGAAGACCTAATCCGTTCTTACCTATAGGCTTTGAACAGGCCACAGTAGTACAAGCACCTGCTCAGCAAAGTATAAGTGATAAGCCTGCCGCAACAACAACTCCTAAGGTGGCACCATCTGCATCTACTACACCACAACCAACACCAAAAAGATTTTAATAAATAAAAAATGAGTTATATAAATCTATTAATAAAAAATAATATAATTGATCAAGACACCGCAAATGTTTTAGAACAAAAAGCAACAGAATCAAATCAGAGCATTGATTCTGTTTTGAGAGATTATGGTGTTAAAAGTGTAGATATATTAAAAGCAAAATCAGAATATTTAAATATAGAACCTTATTATTTAGGAGATAGAGATATACCTTTTGAGGTTTTAAATTATATACCAGAAGATTCTGCAAGACATTATAAAATAATACCTATAGATATATCCAGTAGTGTCTTGAGTGTTGGTATATATGATCCAGATAATATACAAGCTATAGATGCCTTAAATTTTATAGCTTCTAAAAATAATATAACTTACAAGTTATTTTTGATTTCTGAAGAAGATTTCAATAGAGCTATAGCCATGTATAAAGGCCTAACAGGAGAGGTTCATGAGGCTTTAACTAACTTTGAAAAAGAATTTGGTGATCTCGATGATGATCTAGATAGTATAGTAAAAAGTCCAGATGCCAATAAAAATGAGACACATATTATAGAAGATGCTCCTGTTAAGAAAATAGTTGCTACTATTATACGCTATGCCATAGAGGGTGGAGTATCGGATATACATATAGAACCTCAAAGAGATAAGGTTAGAGTTAGATATCGTGTTGATGGTGCGCTTAATACCAGTATTGAATTACCTAAAAATGTTATAGAAGCATTGGTGGCTCGTATAAAAATTCTTTCAGAAATGAAATTAGATGAAAAGCGTAAGCCACAAGATGGACGTTTTTCTGCACATGCAGATGGGAGAAAAATAGATTTTCGTGTTTCTACTTTTCCAACATATTTTGGTGAGAAAGTTGTGATGAGAATCTTGGATCAAGACAAGGGTGTTCAAAAACTTGATACTTTGGATTTACAGCCAGATCAATTGGCAATGTTAAGGAAAGCATTAAACGCACCTCATGGTCTTATACTTATATCTGGTCCTACAGGTTCTGGTAAGACTACAACATTGTATTCAATGCTTATGGAATTGGATAGGGATTCTCAAAATGTATTATCATTGGAAGATCCTATTGAATATAATATGGAAGGTATTAGTCAATCCCAAGTTCATGCCGAGATAGGATATACTTTTGCTTCTGGTTTGCGTACAACACTTCGTCAAGATCCTGATATTATCATGGTTGGAGAGATTCGTGATAAAGAAACTGCTCAACTAGCTATACAAGCTGCCCTTACTGGTCACTTGGTGTTATCAACTATACACACCAACACAGCTATCGGTATTATTCCACGTCTTATAGATATGGGTATTGATCCTTATCTTATAGCACCAACACTTATACTTGGTATGGCTCAAAGACTTGTTGGGCGTGCTGATGTTTCAGCGACTGAAGAAATAGAAGTGTCAGAGAGTGTTAAATCTATGATAAGTCATCAATTTAGTGATTTACCTGATCAATTTAAAACTAAATTATTGCCAGAAATAAAGACAATAAGAACCATAAAACCGACACCTGAATCACCAAAAGGTATAAAAGGAAGAATGGCTGTATTTGAGATGTATGAAATGGATAAAAAATTAGAATCAATAGTTTTGAAGAAACCAACAGATGCAGAGCTTTATGATTATTTAAGAAAAGAGAAAGGTATGATAAGCATGAAAGAAGATGCTATAATTAAATCACTTCGAAAAGAAATACCTTTTGAAGCTGTGAATGATCTATAAAATAATAAAATTAAAAATAAAAATACTATGAAAGAACCAAAAGATATAAAAGTTATGATAGTTGATGATGATTCTTTTATCCTCAACATGTATAAGATAAAATTTACCAAAGAAGGTTTTGTTCCTACTCTAGCTACAAATGGTAAAGAGGCTCTAGATATAGCTCGTAGTGGTTTTGTTCCTGATGTTTTGTTTATAGATTTGATTATGCCAGTTATGGGTGGTATGGAATTTCTAGAAACTATAAGAAAAGAAAAGCTTTATGAAAATGTACCGATAATAGTTTTGACAAATCAATCTCAAGTTTCAGATATTGATGCAGCTAAAAATCTAGGTATAAGATCTTATATAGTTAAAGCAACAACTATACCTTCAGAAATAGTTGATGAAGTTAGAAAACTTTTTAATATGAAATAATTTTATATAATATAAATATATGAATCATGAAGAAGAATTAAATAAATTATTAGATTCTACAATAACAGAGTCTGCTTCAGACCTACACTTATCAGAGGGTAGATATCCAACACTTCGTGTTACAGGGCAACTTATACCTATAGTGTCATCAAAGATATTAACCCATGAAGATATAAAAGAATTTTTCAAGTTGATGACTAAAAGAATCAATGCGGATCTAGAAGGGTCAAATAAAGAAGTTGATTTTTCTTATGAACATAAAGGTAAGGCCCGTTTTCGTGGTAACGCATATCATCAACAAGGTACATTATCTATTTCTTTAAGGTTGATACCAAATCAAATAAAAACATTGTCTGAATTGATGTTACCTGTAGAGCTTGAACAATTTGCACATAAAAAGCAAGGATTTTTCTTGGTTGTGGGTCCAGTTGGTCAGGGAAAAAGTACAACATTGGCATCTATTATAGAATCAATAAACAAAGAAAGAGCAGAACATATTATCACGATTGAGGACCCTATTGAGTATATTTATGAACAAAAGAAATCAATCATTGATCAAAGAGAAGTTGGTATAGATACAGAGTCATTTGAAAAAGGTTTAGTTTCAGCATTGAGACAAGATGTTAATGTTATCTTGGTAGGTGAGATGAGAGATAAAGAAACTATGCAAGCAGCGGTTACTGCAGCTGAAACAGGTCATCTTGTTTTATCAACACTTCACACAAACAATGCAGCTCAAACTGTTGATCGTATTATAGATACATTTCCAGCAGAACAACAAGATCAAATTCGCCTACAACTTTCAAATGCATTGGCAGGAGTATTGTCACAGAGACTTGTACCTCGTATATCCGGAGGACTTATACCAGTGTTTGAATTGATGATTACAAACAATGCCGTGCAAAATCTGATAAGAGAGAAAAGGACCCATGAAATCAATACAGTTATAGAAACAGGTTCTGGTGAAGGTATGATAGATATGAATAGATGTTTAGCTGAACTCGTACAAAGGGGAGAGATTACATTGGAGGATGCATATTCACATTCTTTAAATCCAAAGATGTTGCAAAAATTAGTTTAAAATATTCACTTTTTCCTTTCCATCATGATAAAAAATGATATAATTAAATCATGATATTTTCATATAAAGCTGTAGATGAAAAAAATATACCAATCAATGGTACTATAGAAACTACTAATAAAGAATTAGCCATAAGCTCTTTGCAAAAGAGAGGTTATACAATACTTTCTATTGAGGCCCAAGGTGAAAGAGGGAGTATTTTTAATAGAAAATTTAATTTATTTGGTGGTGGTATAAAAAATAAAGATGTTGTTATTTTGTCAAAACAGATGTCAACTCTTTTTACGGCTCAAGTTTCAGCGTTGCGTATATTTCAACTCCTATCGGCTGAGATGGAAAAACCTGCTCTTCGTGAAGTTTTGATTGGTATTTCAGATGAAATACAAACAGGATCTTCTATATCTGTTGCCTTATCTAAGTATCCAAAAGTTTTCAATAATTTTTATGTAAATATGGTTAAAGCAGGTGAAGAATCAGGTAAACTTGATCAAACTTTTGAATATTTATCAGATTATATGGAGAGAAATTATGAAGTTACATCTAAGGTTAAAAATGCCTTGATATACCCGGCTTTTGTTATAACAACTTTCGTAGCTGTTATGATATTGATGCTTACAGTTGTTATACCAAAAATTTCTTCAATTATTATTGATTCAGGACAAGAAATCCCTGTGTATACAAAGATTGTTATTGCTGCCAGTGATTTTTTGAGAAATTTTGGACCAGTATTTATATTGATATTAATAGTAGGCGGATTTTTTGCTGTTAAATATTTATTATCACCAAATGGTAAAGTATTTTTATCTCACTTAAAGTTACAGATACCATATATATCAAATTTATATAAAAAACTATATTTATCTAGAATATCTGACAATATGAATACTATGTTAACCTCAGGTATACCGATGATTAAATCATTGGAACTTACATCTACCGTTGTTGATAATAGTATATATGAAGATATGATGAATAAAGTCATAGAGGATGTTAAAGCAGGTTTTCCATTATCAGATGCCTTCGGTAAACATCCGCAAATGCCTGGTATATTGGTGGCTATGACTAAGGTTGGTGAAGAAACCGGAGAAGTTGGACAAATTTTAAAGACATTGGCACGTTTTTATCAAAAAGAAGTTATGAATGCCGTTGATACTTTAGTTGATCTTATAGAACCTATGATGATTGTGTTATTGGGTCTTGGTGTTGGATTCTTATTAGCATCTGTTCTTATCCCTATATATAATATTTCTTCAAGTATATAATGATAAAAATAAAAAAAATATATAAAAAATATCAAGATCATATACACAATGGATTTACATTGGCAGAGTTGATTATTGTTATTGCTATCATTGCAATAATAAGTACTTTAACTTTATTTAATAATGCAAAGTTGAATAGTTCTGTTTTATTGTCTAATACTGCTTATGAAATAAGTTTAATTATTCGTGATGCTCAAGTTTCTGGTATAGGTTCCAAGGTTAGATTAGATGGAGGTGTTGCTACAACTTCAAATCAAGGTGTTTATATTGATATTAGTAATAATGCAGAACAAATAATATTTTTTGCCGATAAGAATAGTGATAATCAATATGATATTGGCGAAGAAAATCAGATTTATAATATAGAAAATAAGAGAGCAGGAAAGATTTTATCAATATGTACTTTGACAGGGGCTCAGAATGAAACTTGTTCAACCTCAAATATATCTGAATTAAATATTTTATTTAAAAGACCAAATCCTGAAGCATATTTTTATTATAAAAATGGAGCAAATTTAGAGCCGCATTTAACGGGATATGCTGTTATAAATATAGGTTTTGATGGAGGTGAGTGTAAATCAATAGTGGTATATAAAACAGGTGCAATACAAATAGATAAAAGTTTCTGCAATAATACACCATAAAAATTATGAAAATAAATGAAATAACAAAAAATAATAAAGGATTTACTTTGATAGAGACATTGGTTTCTCTGGCTTTATTTTCTGTTGTTCTTGTAATAGTGGGCGGAGTTATTGTTTCTATTATTGATATCAATAGGAAGAATCAAGAAGTCTCGGCCGTAGTAAACAATCTAAATTATTCTATAGATAGTATGGTTCGTGATATAAAGACGGGTTATTTATATAAATGTGGTTATGAAGGGGATTATACAATAGATGCCTTGAAAAATTCTGATATAAAAGGAGATAGCGGAAATAATCCTTGTACCAGCTTAGTCTTGGTTTCGACTATTTCAGGTGAGGATACTGTCGTCAAATATGAATTAAAATCCGCGGATGGAGAGAATAATTATATAGAGAAAACTGTCTATGGCTCAGGAGGTGGGGCGCCATATAATGTCACTGATAAAAAAAATGTAACAATAACAGATTTGAATTTTACGGTTAAAAATCCAAATGCTTTAGACAGTAAAGGTCCTTATGGTCAGCCATCTGTTTTTGTATCTATAAAAGGCAAGGCGGGAGATCAGACTATAGAAGCATCGAAGTTTTTTATACAAACTCTCATCTCTCAGAGATTAATAAATGTAACTAATTTTAAAAATTAAAATATTTAATATGAAAACTTTTTCTAATAAAAATATACAAAAAGGATTTACATTGTTAGAGGCTTTGATTTCTATATTTATTTTAACTTTAGCTATAACTGGTCCTATATACATAGCATCTTTTGCTTTTAGAAATACAATAGATAGTCGTGATAATATTTCTGCACAATATTTAGCTGAAGAAGTTGTGGAATTGATAAAAAATAGGCGGGATGAGAGAATGTTGAATTTTAATTCAAAAGACCCGATAAATTGGTTAAATCAAAACGGTGATTATTTGACTGACAGTGTCAATTGTTTAAATACAAAAAATTCAGTGACGAATATTTGTGATGTTGTTAATGATGGTACTGAGTATATCTTTGAATCTTGTCCTTCTGGAAATTGTCCTCCCTTAAAATTTGATGACAAAGTGGGCAATAATATTATATATGGTAGCAACAATGACCCTTTATTACCTGATTCAAAATTTACCAGAGAATTTTATTTGCAGGTAGGGACATCAGATCTATCTCCCAATGAAGTTGCTCAAAAAGAAGTTAAGCTAGTAGTGAATATAAAATGGAAAGATAGGGGTAGAGATAAAGTCTATACTCTAGTCGAGAGATTGTATAATATTAATTATGTAAATTATTTTATTGAATAAAAAATGAGAAAGATAATAAAAAAACAAAAAGGTATAAGTTTAGTTATAGCCATTACAACAATGACTTTGCTTTTGTCTATATCTTTATCAATTTCATCCATCGTATTAAGACAGATTAAGATAAATACATTAAATGATAGCTCTAAACCTGCTTTTTATGCCGCTGACTCAGCTATAGAGTGCGCATTTTATTATGATGTATCATTTGTTCCAGATTTGAATGATCCCAATTTAAATATAAATGATAATTATAGTACATCTGTATTTGGTCCAGATATTGATCATTTTGGAGAACCTGATGCCCAAGAGTTTTTAAATGATCATAAAGTGCGTTGTGGTGAAGCTCAAGGTTTCGGTATTATTTTTAATGCAAATAAAGACACAACTAACCCAAATAAAGTTGTAACAACTTTTGATATAGATTATGGTGATATGTGTTCAAAGGTTGAAGTCATAAAGACAGAAGTTGATACGCAAATAACTGCAAGGGGATATAATACTAAGATGGTTCCCAATGAATTAGGTAATTACAACTGTGATTTATCAGATGCAGATTCTAGGCGTATTGTTGAAAGAGGTTTAACTATTAAATATTAATGTTATAGTATATTCATGAGTCAGGAAGTCTTAAAGAGAATACAGAAGCTCCGAGAGCTTATAAATCATTATAGATATCAATATCATGTTATGGATATTGAGGAAATTTCCGCTGAAGCCTTGGATTCTCTAAAGAAGGAGCTTGTTGAACTTGAAGAAAAATACCCTGAATATTTTGATGCGAACTCTCCAACTCAAAGGGTGGCCGGAAAACCTTTGGATAAATTTAAAAAAGTAACTCATAAAGTTAGACAATGGTCTTTTGCTGATGCTTTTAGTGAGGACGATATCAGAGATTTTAATGAAAGATTAAATCGTTTTTTAAAAAGAGATTTACAAAAAGATATAGAATATGTTTGTGAATTAAAGATAGATGGATTAAAAGTAGTTTTAGAATATAAAGATGGAGAACTTACACAAGCTGCAACAAGAGGTGATGGTGTTATAGGTGAAGATGTGACTCACAATATACGCACTATAGAATCTATTCCATTAAAATTAAAAAATAAAATAGATATTATTGTTGAAGGTGAAGTTTGGTTGAGTAAAAGTAATTTTGAAAAATTAAATAAAATTCAAGAAAAAAATGAGGAACATCTTTTTGCTAATCCTAGAAATATAGCAGCTGGTTCAATAAGACAACTTGATCCAAAGATAGCGGCTTCAAGAAATTTGGACATGTTCGTATATGATATAGCTTTATTGAATATTAAAGAAGAAAATATTCCTTTACCAAAAACTCAAGAAGATGAATTAAAGCTTTTGCAAAACCTTGGATTTAAAGTCAATAATCATTTTAAGAAAGTCTCTAATATAAATGAAGTAATAAAATTTTGGCATCATTGGCAAAATATTTATAAAAAACAAGATTATATGATTGATGGTGTGGTGGTTAAAACTAATGATATAAAATTACAACAAGACTTGGGGTATACAGGTAAAACTCCGCGCTTTGGTATAGCTTTTAAATTTCCAACAGAGCAGGTAACAACAGAAGTTTTAGATATAAAACTTCAAGTTGGTAGAACCGGTGTGATTACTCCGGTTGCTGTGTTAAAGCCTGTATCAGTTTTAGGCTCAACTGTATCTCGTGCCACACTTCATAATGAAGATGAAATAGAAAGACTCGATATAAGAATAGGCGATACTGTAATCTTGCAAAAATCTGGCGATGTTATACCTGACATTATTCAAGTATTAAAAGATTTACGTCCAGAAAAATCAAAACCCTTTAAATTTCCTAAAAAAGTTGATGGTTGCGGAGGCGATGGTTCTATAGAAAGAATACCTGGTCAAGCAGCATACAGATGTGTGATTCTTGATTCAGAACAATTAACAAAGAGAAAACTTTATCATTTTGTATCTAAAAAATGTTTAGATATAGACGGACTTGGTCCAAAGCAAATAGATTTGTTTATGGAAAATGATCTTATATCTGATTTTATAGACATATTTACTTTGAAAAAAGGTGATATAGAAATACTTCCACGCATGGGTGAAAAATCAGCTCAGAATATAATAGACTCTATAGAGCATGCAAAAAATACTGATATGTATAGATTGTTATTTGCTCTTTCTATACCTCAGGTTGGTGAAGAGACCGCTAGGGACATAGCAGAGGTTTGTAATTATGATTTTGATAGACTCAGAAAGATGAGTTTGAATGATTTTGAAAATATATATGGAATAGGTGAGGTGGTAGCAAAAAATATTTATGATTGGTTTCAATTAGAAAAAAATAATATTTTATTAGATAAATTATTAGACTTTATAAAAATAAAAAAGCCGATTAAAGGTGAAAAGAAGAATGAGTTTTTCAATGGAAAAAGTTTTGTCTTGACAGGAACATTGACAAAATATTCTAGAGACGAGGCAGGAGAAATTATTAGAAAACTCGGAGGAAATATTGTCGGCAGTGTATCTAAGAAGACAGATTATGTTTTAGCAGGAGAGAATGCGGGAAGTAAATTAGATAAAGCGAATGAATTGGGAATAGAAATATTAAATGAATCAGAGTTTATAGATAAATTATCTTAATTTTTTTATTGTAAAAATAATATAAAAGAGTTAAAATATATCCATATGAATATTAGTTTTAAAA